>CAYLNK010000397.1:0-5067 GCA_964384675.1 uncultured Holophagales bacterium
GGCTTGCGCCGCGGCGAAGGCGCTGCGCGGCGGCGCGGGCGTCGTCGTCCTGGACGAGGGGTTCGCGGCCGGGGGGCAGATCTGGCGGCATCGGGCCGGCTCCTCGGCGCCGCCGGGCGCCGCGCCGTATCTCGCCCGGCTCGAGCGTGAGGGTGTGCGCGTCCTCGCGGGCGCCACGGTCGTCGACGCACGGGACGGCGGGCGCACGCTCCTCGTGGAGACGCGAGGCGGGGCCCTCGTCGTCCGTACCGAGAAGCTGGTGGTGGCGACGGGAGCGCGCGAGCGATTCCTGCCGTTCCCGGGCTGGACGCTCCCGGGCGTTATGGGCGTCGGCGCCGCGCAGGCGCTCCTGAAGTCAGGCCTGTGGTTCCGGGGGAAGCGGGTCGTGATCGCCGGGACCGGTCCGCTTCTCCTGCCGGTCGCGGCCCTCATGGCGAAGGACGGCGCGCCGCTCGCCGCGGTGGCCGAGCAGGCGCCGCTCGGGCGGCTCCTCGGCTTCGCGGCGGGGCTGGTGGGGCGCCCCGGGAAGCTCGTAGAGGCGCTCCGGTACCGCGCCCGCTTTGCCGGAGTCCGGTACCGCACCGGCACCTGGGTGACGTCGGCCGCGGGGGACGATCGTGTGCGCGAGGTGACGCTCACCGACGGGGCCCGCTCGTGGAGCGTGCCGTGCGACGTCCTTTGCTGCGCCCACGGGCTCGTCCCGAACGTGGAGCTGGCCCGGCTCCTCGGCTGCGCCGTGGACGACGGCCGGGTGCGCGTCGACGCGCGGCAGGCGACGACCGTGCCGGACGTCCTCTGTGCCGGCGAGCCGACGGGCGTCGCCGGACTGGAGGCGGCGCTCGCGGAAGGGGAGATCGCGGGCCTCGCGGCAGCCGGCCGGGAGACGTTTCCCGGCGCGCTCCTGGCGCGGCGCGACGCCGGACGGGGGTTCGCGCACGCGCTCGAGGCCGCGTTCCGCCCGCGGGAGGAGCTGCTCCGGCTCGCCGCGCCCGACACCGTCGTCTGCCGGTGCGAGGACGTGCGGCGGGGGGACCTCGACCCGGCGTGGTCGATCCGCCAGGCGAAGCTCTACACGCGGGCCGGGATGGGGCCGTGTCAGGGGCGCGTCTGCGGCCCGGCGCTCGGCTGCCTCTTCGGCTGGGAGGCGGACGCCGTGAGGCCCCCGGTGAAAACGGCCTCCGTGGGGAGCCTCGCCGGAGGTACCATTCCGCCGCCATCGACCTCATCCGGCTGACTCTCCTCGCCGCCCTCGGCGTCCTGACCGCGCTCTTCGTGGCGTACTGGGTGAAGGCCGCGCGGCAGGCGCGGGAGCGGGTGCGGCCCCCCACCGCGCTCGAGACGGCGGTCGGCTTCGTGACCAACTTCTTCGACACGCTGGGGATCGGCTCCTTCGCGCCGACCACGGCCTTCTTCAAGCTGCGCAAGCTGGTGCCGGACGAGAACATCCCGGGCACGCTCAACGTCGGGCACGCGCTCCCCACGGTCGCCGAGGCGCTCCTCTTCATCGCCATCGTCGAGGTCGAGCCGGTCACGCTGGTGGCGCTGATCGTCGCGTCGGTGCTGGGCGCGTTCTTCGGGGCCGGCGTCGTGGCCGGGCTGCCGCGCCGCGCGATCCAGATCGGCATGGGCGGGGCGCTCTTCGTCGCGGCCACGTTCTTCCTGATGAAGAACCTCGGCCTCTTTCCGGGCGGCGGCAGCACGCTGGCCCTGCACGGCGGCCTCTTCTGGGCCGGGGTGATCGGCAACTTCGTGCTCGGCGCGCTGATGACGCTCGGGATCGGGCTCTACGCCCCGTGCATGGTCCTCGTCGCCCTCCTCGGGATGAACCCGATCGCCGCCTTTCCGATCATGATGGGCTCCTGCGCCTTCCTGATGCCGGTCGGGAGCATGCGGTTCATCCAGAAGGAGAAGTACAGCCCCGGGCCCGCGCTCGGCCTGGCGCTGGGCGGCGTCCCGGGTGTCCTGATCGCGGCGCTCATCGTGAAGTCCCTTCCGCTCACGGTCCTCCGCTGGGGCGTCATCGTGGTCGTCTTCTACACGGCGATCATGATGCTGCGCTCGGCCATGATGGCGCCCGAGCCGTCGTGAGGGTCGCGGCGGGGCTCGCCGTCTCGATCACCGCCGCCATCGCCCTCGCCGCGCCCGCCGGCGCCGACGACTCCCTGGCGGCGCTCGACCGCGACTTCTGGGCCTGGCGCACGGCCGAGCAGCCGACCAACCGCGACGACATCCCGCGCGTCATCCGGCCCGCGGGCTGGGCTCCCGACTGGGCTCCGGCCACCGTGGACGCGCGGCGCAAGGCGCTCCCGCCGTTCGAGGAGCGGTGGCGGAAGCTGGCCGATCCGTCGGCGCCGGTCGCGGTCCAGGTGGACCACCGGCTCCTCGGCTCGGCGATCGCGCGGGTGAGGTGGGAGCTGGAGGTGACGCGCGCCTGGCGCCGCGACGCCGGCTTCTACGTCGACCAGACGCTCGGCGTCCTCGTCGAGGCCCTCCTCCCGCCGGAGGCGTTCGACCGCGCGCGGAGCGAGTCGATCGTGCGCCTCGTCGCCTCCTTCCCGCGCACGCTCGAGGCGGCCCGCACGAACCTGGACGAGCCGGTCGGCCCGTTCGCGCGCCTCGCCATCGCGGATCTCAACGGGATCGGTCCGAGGCTCCAGGCCGCCGCGGACTCGCTGTCGCCGGCCCTCGACGCCGCGAGCCGCAAGCCGCTCGCCGAGGCGGTCGGGAAGGCGATCGCCGCGCTGGACGGGTACCGCACCTGGCTCGAGGGGCGCCTCCCGTCGATGTCCGGCGTGAACGCGGTCGGGCGGGACGGCTACCTCTTCTTCCTCCGGAACGTCGCGCTCATGCCGTTCACGCCGGAGGAGCTCCTGGCGATGGGGCGACAGGAGCGGGATCGCGCGGTGGCGTTCGAGGCGCTCGAGCGGCAGCGGAACGCGGGATTGCCGGAGCTGCCGCTCCTGCCGAGCCAGGCCGCGCAGGTGGAGCGGGCCCGGCGCGACGAGGCGTCGATCCGGGCGTTCCTGGAGGCGAAGGGCGTCTGCACCGTCCCGGCGTCGGTCGGGCGGTACGTCTACCGGCCGATCCCCGGGTACCTGTCGGCGCTCGCGGGCTTCGGCGAGGGGACGGACTTCACGGCGCCGCTCCGCGGAGAGAGCGGCTCCACGCGCTACATCCCGGCGCCGTCGCCGACCCTCGGCTACTTCGCGCTCTCGATGGCGAAGGACCCGCGCGCCGACATGGCCCACGAGGGGATCCCGGGCCACGCGTTCCAGATGGCGATCTCGTTCGCCCACGAAGACCCGCTCCGTCGCCGTTACGCGGACTCCGGCGTGAACGAGGGCTTCGCGTTCTACGTGGAGGAGATGCTTTTCCAGATGGGCCTCTTCGACGACAGCCCGAAGACGCGCGAGATGCTGTACAGCTACCAGCGGCTGCGGGCGCTCCGCGTGGAGGTGGACGTCCGCCTGGCGCTCGGGACGTTCACGATCGACCAGGCCGCCGAGTACCTGCACACGAACGTCCCGATGGACGCGGCCACCGCCCGCTCCGAGGCAGCCTCCTTCGCGTCGACTCCGGGGCAGGCGATCGGGTACCAGATCGGGAAGCTCCAGATCGTGAGCCTCCTCGCCGAGGCCCGGCGGGCGCAGGGGGAGAAGTTCCAGCTCCGCGCGTTCCACGACTACGTGATCCGGAACGGGAACGTGCCGTTGACCCTGCAGCGGTGGGAGCTGCTCGGGCTGCGGGATCAGGTCGACGCACTCTCACGGTGACGCGGCGTCCCGGAATGGAGCGCCGGGACTCCCGGGCGAGAGGCCCGTCGCGCCTTCGATCCCGCCGGGACGGGGCGGGCTCCTCGCGACCCGCTGCGCGCGCCCGAACCCGCTTACGCGTGCGGCGCTTCGGGCGCGGGGGGCTCGCCGTTTTCCCCAAGAATTCGCCACAGATTCTTCTGCGACGGCAGCGAATTCTCGGGGAAAAAACTCGCCCCTCGGGGCCTGTCCTGTTCCCGCGGCCGCCGAGTCCGTGTGGCCCCGGGGGCTCAGACAACGGCGAGCCCTGATCCCGCGCCCTCGCGGCGCGCGCGAGCGGGTCCCCGGGCGTGCTCGAGGGTCGCTGCGGGCCCATCCCCGCCCCGGCTCGAGGTCCCGCGTTCGGAGGTGTGAACCCTGCGATCTGGTTCTCGGGAGGCGCCGCCGTGTCATCCGCGAGCTCGAGCGTGGCGCCGCACGGCCCGAGCCTTGAGCCTCTCGGCGTCTGCCTTCCCCGGTGCCGAAGCTCTTCGCCGTCAGAGCCACGCGTCCTAGCCGCACTCTGCGAATCGGCTTGCGACATGGACAGTCAATCGGGGTCCAATGTGACTCCGGGACAACGGGCTGGGTTCGCCTACGTCTGTCCTTCCACGATGACGTGGAGACCCGGGCTGGCGGTGTACGGAAGCCTCGCGGAACCTCTGTCCGTTGGCGTTGGCTCAATCACTCCCCGAGGCGCCGTTGCCGCGTGCCCTGCTGTCCCCTTCCTTCGTCCTCTGACCCTGACGCTCGACGGCGCGGAGGGTCGACAGAGCATCACGACATCGCCGCCGGAGTGACGTCGCACCCGAAGGCCAGCGCGCCGCCGCGCCGTCGACGCCTGCCCACCATCTATCATTTATCCTTTGGCCCTGACCCCATTGATCCCCTCGAGCGGGGGAACCACGGGGCCGCTGGTGGAGTCCCACCGCGCGACGGGAGCATCCCCGCGCGAGCGGGGGAACCCCGTCCTCGGTCGCGGGAGAGATCCGGGTGAGGGGAGCATCCCCGCGCGAGCGGGGGAACCTCCGGCTCGGGCGTGACGCGCGTGGCGGACACGGGAGCATCCCCGCGCGAGCGGGGGAACCGGAGGGGACGCGGTCGAGCGGGGCGCGGGGAAGGGAGCATCCCCGCGCGAGCGGGGGAACCCCGGTCGGCTCGGGGCCGCCGAACGTCGGGAGGGGAGCATCCCCGCGCGAGCGGGGGAACCGCCATGAAGGCCGCCACGGCCGCCCCCGCGGAGGGAGCATCCCCGCGCGAGCGGGGGAACCGGTAT
>CAYLNK010000398.1:0-5045 GCA_964384675.1 uncultured Holophagales bacterium
CCTCGTCGCCGGCCCGCTCGGCATCGGCGACGGCCCGGGTCGCCGCGACGAGGGCCTCGTCCCCGTGCCCGAGAGGCCGGAGGCGCACCGCGTCACGCAGAGAGGCGTAGGCGCGCTCGCGGAGACCGGCGCGCACCGGCACCGCCAGCGGCGAGGCGTCGGAGCGGACGAACCCGTCGAAGCCGATCAGCGTGCGTCCGCCGCCGGACCGCCGGACCTCCACGAGCCGGCGCTCGGCGTCGACCACGAGCCCGTCCGGGACGACCGCGCTCTCGCCGGGAAGGAGCGTGTACCAGACGAGCGCCGGCGCGAGGCCTCCCGCGAACGGGCCGTCCGGCGAGAACGCCAGCGGGTGCCCGGCCGCCTCCAGCCCGCGCAGCGGAGCCCACGGGAGACGCACCGCGGCGATCGCCCAGGACTGCCCCATCTCCTCGTTCCGGCCGACGAGGAGCATCTCGCGCCGGCCGTCGCCGTCGAGGTCCGCCAGGGCGCCCAGCTCGTGCGGCGAGGCGGAGGCGAAGACGACCCGGGCCTGGTCGAGGCGCGGGTCGTAGACGACGTGGTAGCTCCCGTCGGCGAAGTCGTGGCGGTAGCTCGCCAGCAGGTGGTCGCGCCCGCCGTCGAGCTCGACGGCGGTGAGCCGGGCCCGGTACTCGTCCGGGCCGGGGAACGAAGCGCTGGCGTTCGGGAGGTAGGCGCTCCGCTCGAGCGCTCCGGTCACCCCCCGCACGAGGACCAGGACGTGGTTGAACTCGGGATCCAGCTCGTGCCCGCCCGAGAGGAAGGCGGCGACCTGCTCGAGGCCGCGGCCGCCGCGGAAAACGGCCGCGTGAGCGGGCTGCGCGACGTCGGGCCGGCTCCAGAGGATCCGGCCGTCCGCGTCGAGCGCGCGGACACCGCCCACGCCCACGGCGAGCTCGACGAGGTGAGGTGTCACGAGCCATCGCCCGGCGAGAAGCGCGGCCGCGGCCGACAGCGCGAGGAGCGAAAGACGGGGGAGATTCGGCGGGAGACGCGGCACGCGGCGCGGCACGCGATGCGAGCGCAGATCGGCCAGCGCGGCGGCGGCGCTCGAATAGCGCGCCTCCGGATCGGTCTCGAGGAGGCGGGAGACGAAGGACGACAGCCACGGAGGGACGTCGGGACGGAGCTCCAGCACCGCTGGAGGTGCGTCGTGGAGGCGCGTCAGGACGGTGCCCATCGGCGTTCCGCCCGGGAGCGGCACCTCGCCGGTGAGCATCTCGAAGAGCAGGACGCCCGCGGAGTAGAGGTCGCTCCGCGCGTCGACGTGACCGCCGACCGCCTGCTCGGGCGCGACGTAGTCCGCCTCGTCCTCCCAGCGCCGGGCGAGCCCGTAGTCGACGAGACGGACCGGGCCGCCCGGAGGGAGGAGCACGTTCGAGGCCCGCAGGTCCCGGTGGACGAGCCCGAGCCGGTGGAGCGCCTCGAGCGCCTCGAGGAGCCCGGCGCCGAGCTCCAGCGCGTCGCGGACGGACAGGAGGCCGGCGGCCATCCGCTCGGCGAGGGAGTCGCCCGGGACCCACTCGCCCGTCAGGACGAGGGTGTCGCCGGCCCGCGACACCTCGAGCACGGGGACGAGCCGGGGCTCGACCGATTCACGGACCCGCGCCATCTCCCGCTCGAACCGTGCGACCGCGGAATCGGCCAGGCGGGGCTGCCGGAGGACCTTGAGCGCCACGTCCCGGGATCGGGTGTGGTCGAACGCCCGGTAGACGACCGAGCTCGCGCCTCGTCCGCGGACGGCGCGCACGTCGTACCGATGCGCCAGATCGAGCCCCGGGACCAGGAGGCGGATCGTCACGGGGCCTTCCCGGACCGTGCCGTGACCCCGGATCGCCATCCGCCGCTCCTCTCGCCGGCGAGCCGCCGGCGCTACTTCTTCTTCTCGGGCTCCGCTTTCGGCTTCGCCGGCTCCTCCCCCACTCGCTGCGCCTTGGCGATGGCGTCCACATCGGTCCCGGCGAAGTCCGGCTTGATCTCGATCGCCTCCATCCGGAGCGACCGCCCGGCGAGGCCGCAGTCGACGCCGTCGGTCACCCATGGCGTCCAGCCGGCGTGCTCCATCCTGACCCGGTAGGTGACCGGGTTCTTGCCGCCGAAGACCCGGATCGCCTCGACGCGCCGGGCGCCGCTCGGGTCGCCGGCGGACTCGCCCTCGCTCGCGGTCGTGGTCCAGCCCTTGTTCGACAGGGAGGCGTCGTACTTGATGCCGCCCCCGTTGCGGATCTCGTAGGCGAGGACCTCGGGCGACTTGTCCGCGCTCGTCGCCGGGGTGCCGGCCTCGAGCCACTCCGTGTAGCCGGAGCCGCGGAAGAGGACCCGGTACTGGAACGTGGCCCCGGCGCGCGAGGCCCGCCGGAACTCCACCTCGAACGACTCCAGCGCCAGCTTCTGACCGGCGCCGCCGAGCGGGGCCTCGTCCGAGACCCAGTCGGAGAGCGGCGTGCCGACGAACGACCCGCGATAGCGGATCGTCCCCTTGCCGACCCGGAACCGGATCCCCTCGAGCGGCTTGCCGACGATCCCGACCAGCTCCCCCGCCTTCTTCCACGGCCCCCAGCCGAGCCCGTCCGTGGCGACGCTGTACTCGATCGGCTCGCGGCTGTAGCGGATGGCGACCTGGGAGAGCGCGATCCCGCTTCCGGGCCTGCCGGCCGAGCCGGCGTCGGTGCCGTTCCCGACCTCCTGGCCGAGGTTCCCCTTGAGCGGCCGGCTCCTCACCTGCATCCCGTAGTCCCCGTCGGGGCCCGGGTTGAACTGGGCCGCCGCCGGCCACGCGAGGAGCAGGACGGCCGCGGCCGACATCGCCTTCTTGAACGTCACCAGGCTCACCTTTCCGCGCGCAGCAGCTGCCGCGCGATCACCATGCGCTGGATCTCCGAGGTCCCCTCGCCGATCGTGCAGAGCTTCACGTCGCGATAGAACTTCTCCGCCTTGAAGTCCTTCGTGAATCCGTAGCCCCCGTGGATCTGCACCGCGAGGTTCGCGACCCTCACCGAGAGCTCGCCCGCGTACAGCTTGGCCATCGACGACTCCTTGGTCGTCGTCATCCCGCGGTCCTTCATCCAGCCGGCGCGGTACGTCAGGAGCCGCGCCGCGTCGATCTCCGTGGCCATGTCGGCCAGGTAGTTCTGGATCGACTGGAACTCCGAGATCGCCTTGCCGAACTGCTTCCGCTGCTGCGAGTACTCGAGCGCGCAATCGAACGCGCCCTGGGCCATCCCGAGCGCGAGCGCCGCGATCGAGATGCGGCCGCCGTCCAGGACCTTCATCGACTGGATGAAGCCCTCGCCGAGCGCGCCCAGGAGGTTCTCCTTCGGGATGCGGCAGTCCTCCATCACGAGCGTGGCGGTGTCGGACGCGCGGAGACCGAGCTTGTTCTCCTTCTTCCCCGAGTGGATCCCCTTCTGATGGAGGTCGATCACGAAGGCCGAGATGCCGCGCTTGCCCGCCGTCTTGTCGGTCACCGCCATCAGCACCGCGAGGTCCCCGACCGAGCCGTGGGTGATGAAGTTCTTGGAGCCGTTCAGGACCCAGGTGTCGCCGTCGAGGACCGCGGTCGTCTTCGTGCCGGCGCTGTCGCTTCCCGCTTCGGCCTCCGTCAGGCCCCACGCGCCGAGCAGCTTCCCCT
Source organism: uncultured Holophagales bacterium (assembly GCA_964384675.1). GTDB lineage: Bacteria > Acidobacteriota > Thermoanaerobaculia > UBA5066 > UBA5066 > CAYLNK01. The sequence continues at coordinate 3,653 of CAYLNK010000398.1, forward strand.
GCGCGAGCGGCGTGACCCAGCGGCGCCGCTGCTCCTCGGAGCCGAACATGAAGAGGTGGTTCGTGCAGAGGCTGTTGTGCGCGGCCACCGAGATCCCGACCGAGCCGCAGACGCGCGACAGCTCGTCGATGACGTTGATGTAGTCGATGTACGAGAGGCCCGCTCCTCCGTACGCCTCGGGCACCAGCACGCCGAGCATCCCGAGCTCGCCGAGCTTCTTCAGGACGTCACGCGGGAAGACCTGGGCCTCGTCCCACTCCATCACGTGGGGCGCGATCTCCGCCTGGGCGAACTCGCGCACCATCTTCTGGACGGCGAGCTGCTCCTCGGTCAGGGAGAAGCCCAGGCCGTTCGTCACCGCGTCCGCCGCGGGAACCGCCAGGTCCTGTTCGAGAACGCTCGTCATGCTCGTCTCCTGCAAGGCGCCAGCGCCCGCGTCCGCGCGGGGCCGATCTCGACCTCAGATCCGCCCCGGGACAGGCCCCACGCTCGTACCGGGATAGTACCTCGACAGGATGGCACGATAGCCGTGCCCAGCAATCGCCATGCCGAAGGCTCCGTTCTGGCAAAGGCCGACGCCGTGCCCCCAGCCGCGGCCGTAGAACGTGAAGACGGCCCCCGCCGCGGTCTTCCCCTCGACGACGTTGAAGAGGGTCTCCGGGAGCCCCAGCGCGAAGCGGATCTCGAGCCCGGTGAGGACGAGGGTCTCGCCGTCGGTGACGATCCGCGCGCGCTTGGCCCTTCCCGACTCTCCACGCTCGAGAACCTCGACGTGGCGGACCTCGTCGAACGTGCGGCCGGCATCCCGCTCCTTGATCCTCTGCGCCAGCTCCGCTCCCGTCGCCCGCCGGGTCCAGTGGATCCAGGACGAGTCCCGTTCGTAGGTCCCCGCGGCCGCCGGGACGGTCGCGGCGAGGCCCGACGCGATACCGCCGCGCACGAAGAGACGGATCCGGTCTCCGGGCACGAGGGCGACCCGGGCCACGCCGTCGAAGACGTCCGGGCCGCCCCGGTAGAGCGCGGCAGCGGCGGCGAGCGGATACGTCGCGCGCCCCTTCGCCGTCTTCACGGTGAGGTTCCGTCCCTCGACGGCGACCAAGCGCCCCTCCACCTCCTCGAGGTCGCCGAGCCGCGAGAGCAGCGCCGCCCAGAGGCCGGCGATCTCCTCGGCGCGAAAGGCCCGATCGGCGGGGAGGAGCGAGCCGCCGCCGAGCTGGAAGCGCAGGGCCACGGCGTAGGCCTGGCGCGCGGCCTTCGACCAGGACGCCGGGCCGGCCGCCTCCGACGCCTCCACCAGGTTGGCCAGCTCGCCGAAAGCCGCCGCCTGCGCGAGGTCCGCGTAGACCGACGCCGCGGACGAGCTCGCCGGCCCGTTCCCGGCGGGGAGCCCCAG
>CAYLNK010000399.1:0-5006 GCA_964384675.1 uncultured Holophagales bacterium
GATCGGGCCGGGGCACCGTCCGGCCCGTGCGGACTTCGAGGCGGCCCGCGACGCCGCGCGCGCCGCCGAACCGGAGCGAAGACGCGCGAGCGTCCTGCTCGCGTACGCCCTCGGTGGTCTCGACTACCTCGACCGGAGAGACGCGCCCGCTGGACAGGCCCTCGTCGAAGCGTTCCGCGAGACGTCGAGTCCCGGCCTCTGGGAGATGCGCCCGTTCCGCACCAACGTACAGGAGCCGGACGGCGCCTACGTGCCGCCCACCGGCTGGAAGCTCGCCCTCGCCTATGCCGACGCGCGTGGCGAGGCGGAAGGACTGATCGCCGCGGACCTGGCGCGACGGCCCGGCGCTCCCGAGGTGCTCCTGGCGCGAGCCACGCTTCGCCGCCAGCAAGGACGCGACGCCGAGGCGATCGCCGACGCGAGCGCGGCGTACGCCACCCGTCCCGCCCCGCCGGCGGCCGCGTCGATCGCCGAGCTCCTGGGCGACACGTACAACCGCCTGAAGCAGTGGGAGGAGGCCGTGCGCTGGTATCGGGCCGGCGTCGAGCCGCCCAACGCGCTGACCGGCCGCTGCGCGTACGCGGCCGCGCGCCTCCTGACCGCGAAGCTGGATCGCCCCGAGGAGGCACGGCCCCTCCTCGGGGTGGCGTGCCGGTCCGAGGTCAGGAAGGCATGCGCCGAGCTGGGCGAGCGGCCCGGCGATCAGCCCCGTGAGCGGCAAGCGGGCCGTCCGGGCGGAAGGCGTCGCCGGTGAGGACCGTCCAGGCGTTTGGCCTCCTCGCGCTCCTCACGTCGCTCGCTCCGGGCCGGGGGGCGAGCCAGGGGCCGCAGGACGCCGCCGGCGCCCTGGCCGCGGCCGCCGACACGCTGTTCGCTCCGCTCGCCCAGCCGGGCAGCCCCGGCTGCGCGGCCGGCGTCGAGCGGCGGGGGGAGCGGCTCCTCACCAGGGGATACGGCCTCGCGAGCCTGGAGTGGGAGATCCCCATCACGCGACAGACCGTCTTCGACGTCGCCTCGGTCTCGAAGCAGGTCACCGCGATGGCCGTCCTGCTGCTCGAGAAGGACGGGCTGCTGTCGCTGGACGACGACGTGCGCAGGCACCTCCCCGAGCTACCCCCTTATCCCCGGACCGTCACGCTGCGGCATCTGCTCCACCACACGAGCGGCCTGAGGGACTACCTCGATCTCCTCGCGCTGAAGGGCGTCCCCGTCGAGAGCGTGACGACCGACGCGCAGGCTCTCGCGCTCGTCGTCCGCCAGAAGGGCGTCGACTTCCCGGCCGGCGAGGAGATGCGGTACTGCAACACGGGGTATTTCCTCCTCTCGCAGGTCGTGCGCCGGGTGAGCGGGAAGAGCCTCCGCGCCTTCGCCGCGGAGCGGGTCTTCGGGCCGCTCGGGATGAGGGAGACCCGATTCGCCGACGACCACGCCGAGGTCGTCCCCCGGCGCGCGACCGGTTACGCGCCCCGCGCCGCCGGCGGCTTCACGCTCGCCATGTCCGGGTGGGAGCAGACCGGCGACGGCGGCATCCTGACGACCCTCGACGACCTCCTCCGCTGGGGGCGTGCGCTCGACGACGGGACGCTCGCGGGCCGTGAGCTCGTCGAGCGGATGGAGACCGAGGGGAAACGGAACGACGGCGCGCCCACTGGCTACGGCCTCGGCATGTCCCTCTCGAGGTTCGACGGCCGGAAGGTCGTGTTCCACGCCGGCAGCTGGACCGGGTACCGCGCCACGCTGCTGCGCGTCCCCTCCGAGCGCCTCGACGTGGCGGTGCTGTGCAACCTCTCCTCGGCGCACCCCGACGCGGTGGCACGCGCGCTCGCGCGGCTCGTCCTCGACCCCACGGCGGACGCCCCCGCGCCGGCCGCCACGCCGTCGGCGCGAGCCGTCCGCGACCTGACGCCCTATCCCGGCCTCTACCGGAGCGCTCGGCTCGGGACCCTGCGGCGCGTCTACCTGAGGGACGCGCGGCTCCGGATCAGCCGCGCCGGGTCGCCGCCGAGCCAGGAGCTGGTCCCGAACGGCACGGACGAGTTCGTGCCCGTGGACTCTCTTGGCCCGGAGCCGCCCGTCCGGATGCGCTTCGAGCCCGGGCGGAAGGTGCCGCGCCTCACCATCGTGCGGGACGGCGTGCCCGAGACGTACGAGGCCGTCCCGTCGTGGACTCCCGCCGCGAGCGAGCTCTCCGACTTCACGGGCACGTTCACGAGCGACGAGCTGGAGATGAGCCTGAAGGTGGCCCTCGAGGACGGACGGCTCTTCGTCCGCGCGAAGACCCTGCCCGCGGAGCCGCTGGAGCCGACGTTCCCGAACGCGTTCGCGCTCCCCGGCTGGCAGCTCGACTTCACGCGGGACCGCGGGGGCCGCGTCGAGTCGCTCTCGCTCCGGAGCGAGCGCCTGAACGGGATCCGGTTCCTGCGGGACGTCGTCCCGACCCCTGCCGCTCGAGCTCGATGAGCCGGAGGTCCCGAAAGCGAGGTCGGTTAGCTTGGACCATGGCGGTCGAAACCGAGCCGCAGTCGCCCGGAGAGGACCAGGCGTCGTTCGTCGCGGACGGGATCGGGGCCGGGGCGTTCAACGAGGACGGCGTCGACCTCACGCTCGTCCGGATGTTCCTGGAGCTGACGCCCGCGCTGCGCCCCGACGAGGCCAGCGCTGCAGCCCGCGGAATCGAGGAGCTGCGGGCGCTCCAGTCACCACAGAGCGATGTTCGGCACCAAGCGCGCGCTGACCGTGCTCGCGCAGCACGAGGTCGACGGCATCGAGGTGAAAGCGGCTGCGGGCAGGCCCAAGGACCTCGCCGCGCTGCCGACGATGAGGGCCACCCTCGCCGAGATCGAGAGGAAGCGGAGCGGCTGACTACCGCTCGAGCTCGGTGAGCACCACCTCGCGGCCTCCGGCGAGCTTCGCATAGAGGGGGATGCCGAGCTCGGGGTGGAGCCACAGCTCGGTCGCGACGCCGTCGGCGAGCCGCAGCACGCGCCGTGCCTGGAACGTGCCGGCCGGGGTCTCCAGGCTCTCGGTCCCCTTCAGCTCCTCCACCACCCGGCCGAGGAGGCCGAGCGGCTTGTCGAAGTCGGCCGGGGCCACGTAGGCGGCGTACTCCGGCCCCGGCGGACAGAGTCCGCACGCGGCCGTGGACGGCGACAGGAAGGCCCAGCGGTCGGGCACGGCCAGGTCCTGCGCGCCGATCCCGGAGTCGTTCCCGCGCAGCGACGCGTGGAGGCGCTTTCCGTCCACGCCGTAGCGCACCCGCTCCAGGCGATCGCCGTGGCGCTTCGTGATCTCGGCGAAGGTCGGCTTCAGCTCCTTGTCGACCTCCTGCCACACCTCGACGTCGCCCCTCCCCTCGATGGTGCTGTGGACGAGGCGCTCACCGTCCTTCCCCTGGTACACCTCGAAGCGCTCGCGGCTTCCCGAGGCGAGGTCGCGATAGACCCCCGACGCCACCTTCGGACCGCGCTCCCAGCGTCCCCGGTGAGCGACGGCGTCCCCCGAAAGGATCGCGGCCAGGTCCTCCTCCACGCGCTCGTGGCCCGGCGTCTCGACGATGCGTCCGAGCTCCTTGCCGTTCCGCGACACGACGATCGTGGGGACGTTGAGGATCCGCGTCCCCTGCACCAGCTCCATCGGCTCCTGGAAGCGCGGCGAAAGGCCGACGAGCTTCACGTGGAGCTTCGGGTTGCCGGCGTCCCGCAGCGTCTTGAGGAGCTTCGGGACGTAGTTCTTGCTGTCCCCGCACCAGGTCCCGAAGACGACGGTGACGTCGGTCTCCGCGTCGGCGGCGGCGAGCGCGGCGACGGACTCCACCTTCGGCTGGTAGGCCGCGGCGAGCGCGCCCCAGACCGGCACCGTCGCGAAGAGCCCCGCCTCCGTCATCTCGCCGGGCGGCAGTCCCTGGTGCGGGTACAGGAGGACGGTCTTCCCCTCGACGTGGAGGATCAGGCTCGAGCCGTCCACCTGCTGGCAGGCGCAGAGCGGCTCCACCGCGAGGTCGACGTCCGTGGTGGCCGTGGCGCGGTCCGGCGCGACGTGAAAGGCCTCCTTCGGCACCTTCCCGACGGTCTTCGCCACCGGGTCGATCACGAGCGCGTACGGGAGCCCCGGCGAGACGACCGCCATCCGGCGAGGCTTCGCGCACGAGAGGACCTGGGTGTCCCTGTCGAGCTGGCCGTCGATCCAGACGTCACGCGTGGTGTCGCTCCACTTCTGGGTCGGGCTCTTGTCGGCGCGGAGCGCCGCGGGGAGGAGGAGCAGGCAGACGGCGGACAGGCGAAGGGAGGCCTTGACGGTCATCGGTTCACTCCTGGTTCCAATCGGTTCGACGGCCGGTCGCCGCGGTGCAAGCGAGGGGCCACCACGGAAAGGTCAATGTGGCGGTGATCGGACCGGGCGTTCGCTCCGTACATTCCGGCATCGTGCTCTCGACCTCACGCCGTGCCCCCTGGTGGTCCTGGGGCCTGCTCGCCGCCGCCACGCTGCCGTTCGCGGACGGACGGCACGGCTTCTGGCTCGCCACGTGGGTGGCGTTCCTCGCCCTCGCCGCGTTCCTTCGGAGCGCACCGCCGGGCGCCGCGCTCGGGGGCGGAGCGTTCGTCCTGACGCTCGGGACCGCCGTCCACCTGCAGGGCGTCCTTCCCCTGCACGGCGTCGCCTTCGCCGGGGCCTCCGCCCTCATCGGGACCTCGGCTCTTCCACCGTTCCTCCTGGACCGCTGGGCGATCCGCCGGCTCCCCCCGCTCGCCGGGACGCTGGTGCTGCCGTGCGCCTGGGTGGCGCTCGAGTGGACCGTGGGCCTCGTCAGCCCGTTCGGCTCCTGGGGCGCCGTCGGCTACACGCAGCGCGAGCGCCTCACGCTCCTCCAGCTCGCCTCGGTGACCGGTGTCCACGGGCTGTCGTTCCTGGTGATGTGGGTCGCTTCGGCCGGCGCCGCGCTCGCCGGGCCGGCCTCCCCGCGGGCTTCGGCCGCGCCCCCGGGGGACGCCGAGCGCTCCTCCGTCGCC
>CAYLNK010000400.1:0-4911 GCA_964384675.1 uncultured Holophagales bacterium
GGCCCTCGTCGAGATCGTGGCGGCGGCCCCGTCGAGCCTCCCGGCCCGGCTCCGGCTCCTCGTCCTCGACCTCGAGTCGGCGAGCCCCGACGCCGCCCGCGAGCTCGCCGAGGCGCAGAAGCAGCTCGAGGACGCGGACGGGAAGATCCGGCAATCGCTCGCGGAAGCGGCCGCGCTGCGGGAGAAGGGGGACGCCCGGGGCGCGTCGCTGAAGGCCCGGATCGCGGAGAACCTCCTGCGGGTCACCCAGCGCTACCAGCAGTCGCTCGGCGAGCTCTTCACGAACGTGGTCGGGCTCCCGCTGACCTCGTTCTCCCCCGCCCTCGAGGCCGAGCTGCGCCCCGGCGGCGGCGCGGCGATCCCGATCGCGCTCGAGCCGGGATCCGGGGCCGTCGAGGACCCGTCGCTCACGTCGCGGCGCGTGGACCTCGCCAACACGGGGAAAGCCGTTCCGTACGCGATCCCCGCCCCTCACAGGGACGCCGCGTTCCTCGACCACGACCTCGACGGCGATCTCGACGTCTACCTCTTCGGGAGCGGCCCCGACGAGCTGCGTCGCAACAACCTGGACGGGACCTTCGCCGACGTCACCGCGGCCATCGGCGAGCCCGGCTTCTCGTCGCGCCGGGCGATCGCGGTGGACGTGGACCGGGACGGCGACCTCGACCTCGTCTGCGTCGACGCGGCCGGCGCCCTCGTCCTGCGCACGAACCCCCGACAGGGACGCTTTCGCACGGCGTCGCTCGGGGTCCCGGGCGCCGTCGACGTGGCGGCCGAGGACCTGAACGCCGACGGCTTCCCCGACCTCGTCGCCGCGACGGCGAGCGGCGCCGTCGTCCTGATCGGGAAGGGAGACGGTACGTTCTCGCGCGAGGCGAACGCCGACCTCGCGGCGCTCGGCGCGTCGAAGGCCGTGCTCCTCGCCGACCTCGACAACGACGGCTTCCCGGACCTCCTGGTCTCGACCGCGACGCTCGCCGCGTTCCGCCGCTCGCCGGGCGGCTTCACGCCGTGGGCGATCCTGCCGAAAGCCGTCGCTCCGGCCGAGCGTCTCCTCGCGGTGGACGCCGATCGGGACGGCGACCTCGACCTCGTGGCCTGGGCCGGCGGCCGGGGGACGCTCCTCGTCAACGGGGGGGGCAACGCGAACGGCTGGCTCGACGTGACGCTCGAAGGGCTGGCGACGGGGAGCGGCAAGGTGAACCGCAGCGGCGTCGGCTCGCTCGTGGAGGTGAAGGCCGGCGACCTCTACGTCGGCCGGACGGTAGGCGTCGTCACGCCGCTCCACTTCGGGCTCGGCACGCGCGGCACGGCCGACGTCGTCCGCACCATGTTCACGAACGGCATCCCCCAGAACGCGTTCTCCCAGCGCGCGCGGACCGCGTTCAAGGAGATCCAGAAGCTGAAGGGCTCCTGTCCGTTCGTCTACGCGTACGACGGCACGAGCGGCGTGTGGAGCTTCGTGAGCGACGCCCTCGGGCGCGCCCCGCTCGGCCTCCTCTTCGACGGCGTGCACCTGGCCGGCGCCGACACGCGCGAGTGGCTCCTCGTGGACGGCGACCGGCTCGGCCCCACGTCCGACGGGAAGCTCCTCCTCGACTACACCGAGGAGCTCTGGGAGGTGGCGTTCCTGGACGAGGCGACGCTCATGGCGGTCGACCATCCGATCGGGACACGCGTCGTCCCGAACGAGCGGACCATCCCCGGGGTCCTGGAGAAGAAGCTCTTCACCGTGGCGCGTCCCCGCCCGCTGCGCGGCGCGTGGAGCGAACGGGGCGGACGGACGGTCGACGTCCTCGACCGGCTGGCGCGCCGCGACGCCGTCCACGTCGACCCCGGCCCGGAGACCACGTACCAGGGCTTCCGGGAGGAGCACGGCCTCGTCCTCGACCTCGGGCCGGTCGCGCCGGGGGACCGCGTCGTCCTCTACCTCGACGGCTGGATCTTCTACACCGACACCTCGATCAACGTCTCGATGTCGCAGCGCGGCGACCTCCGTCCGCTGGCGCCCCTCCTCGAGGTGCCCGACGGCGCGGGCGGCTGGAGGGTCGTCATGGAGTCGTTCGGCTTCCCGGCCGGGAAGACCAAGACGATGCCCGTCGACCTGACCGGCCTCGTCGATCCGGCGGACCCGCGCGTCAGGATCCGCACCACGATGGCGATCCGCTGGGACGAGGCGTTCGTCACCGTCAACGACCCGGCGGTACACGTCGTCACGACCTCCCTGGCGCCGGCGTCGGCCACGCTCTCCGAACGCGGCTTCTCGCGGAGGTACCGCGAGACGCCGGAGGGTCCCGAGGTGTTCGACCACGACGACGTGTCGACGGCCCCCGCGTGGGAGGACGTGCCGGGCCGGGTGACGCGCCTGGGCGACGTGACGGAGCTCCTCCGGAGCACCGACGACCGCTGGGTGGCCTTCAAGGGAGGCGACGCGATCCGGATCGCGTACGACGCCACGCGCCTTCCGCCGCTCGCCCCCGGCTTCCGGCGGGACTACGTCCTCGTCTCCGACGGATGGGACAAGGACTTCGACCGGAACACGATCACCGGACAGAGCGTCGAGCCGTGGCCGTTCCACGCCATGACGGCCTATCCGTACCCCGCGAGCGAGCGGCATCCCGATCCCCGCTTCCTGGAGGAGACGCTCACCCGCGCGACCGGACCCGAGGCGTTCCGCCGGTCGCTCGGCGCCCGATGACGCGCTGGCCCGCCGCGCTCCTCGCGGGCCTCCTGGCGAGCATCGCTCTCGCGTCACCGGCGGAGCCGATCACGTTCGCGGACGCCACGAAGAAGGCCGGCCTGACGTTCAAGTACCGGACCGACCTGCGCCGCGGCCGGATGATCGCGACCATGGGCGGCGGGGTCGCGATCGGGGACTACGACGGCGACTCCTTCCTCGACCTCTACTTCGCCGGCTCGGTCGCGAACGGGAAGAGGCCCGCGAAGGGACCGTGCGGCGTGCTGTACCGGAACCGCGGGGACGGGACCTTCGAGGACGTGACCGGGCGGTCACAGGTCCGCGTCTGCGGCTGGGCGATGGGCGCCGCGTTCGTGGACGTGGATTCGGACGGGCGCCTCGACCTGGTCGTGACCGGGCTAGGCCGGACGTCGCTCCTACGCAACCAGGGCGACGGGACGTTCCGGGACGTGACCGGCGCCTCCGGGCTCGCCGCGCCCGGCTTCGCGATCGGCCTGGCCGCGGGGGACGCCGACGGTGACGGGCGCGTCGACCTCTACGTCGTGAACTACCTCGACACGACGTACGAGAAGGAGCTCTCCTTCCCCGCGCTCGAGATCCGCTTCCCGGACGACTACGCCGGCCAGGACGCCCTCCTCTTCAGCCAGCGGGCGGACGGTACGTTCGTCGAGCGGGCCGCCGAGGCGGGCGTGCGCAACCACGACGGCAAGGGGCTCGGCGCCGTCTTCCTCGACTACGACGGCGACGGCCGGTCGGACCTGTACGTCGCCAACGACCGCGCGTCGAACGTGCTGTATCGGGGGATCGGTGACGGGACGTTCCACGACGTCACCGCCGAGACCGGGGCCGGGGCTCGCGAGGGGAGCCCCCGGGCCGGGATGGGGCTGGCGGTGGGCGACCTCGACGGCGACGGGCACCCGGATCTCGTGGTGACGAACTTCGCCGGCGAGCCGACCAGCGTCTACCGGAACGTGGACGGGGTCCTCTTCGACGACGCCTCCGAGAGCTCGGGGATCGGGAAGCCGTCCCTCCCCCAGATGAAGTGGGGCGCCGACCTCGTGGACCTCGACGACGACGGCGCCCTGGACCTGGTCTCCACGTCCGGCCACCTCGTCCCGCGCTTCATCGGCTTCATGGTCCGGCTCTTCGGGAAGAAGCCGAACGCCGCGTACCAGATGGGGAACCGGTCGTTCCGCCAGCCGCCGATGCTTTTCCGGAACCTCGGCGAGGGTCGCTTCGCCGACGTCACGGCCACCTCCGGCGACCTCGCGGATGTGCGCCTCGCCGGCCGCGGCCTCGCCGCCGGGGACCTCGACGGCGACGGCCGGGTGGACGTGGTGATGGCCGCCCAGTCGGGCGGAATCCGCCTCCTCCGGAACACGACCGCCTCACGCTCGCACGCGCTCGAGATCCTCCCGACCGCCTCGGGAGGCCGGACGGCGCTCGGGACGAAGGTCGCGGTCACGACGGGCGGCCGCCGACAGGTCCAGGAGGTGGTCCTCCGGCCGTCGTACGCCTCCGGCGCGTGGGTGCCCCTCCACTTCGGCCTCGGCGACGCCGAGACGGCCGACCGCGTCGAGGTCTTTCCTCCCGGCGCGACCGAGCCGGCCGCGGTCTTCGAGGCGGTGCGCGGCGACCGCCTCTACGAGCTCCGCGACGGTCACCTTGCCGAGCGGCGGGCCTTCCGGAATCGCTAGACTCCCGCCCGTGACGAGGGTCGCCCGTGTCTGAGCGGCCGGCCCATGGGGAGGTACGCGACGCGCTCGTCGAGCTCCAGCAGTACCTCTCCGACCAGCTCGCGCCGCTCATGGTCTCCGGCTCGGTGGAGCTCCTCCTGGAGCAGCCGCCGGGCCTCGTCGCGCGCGAGATCCAGCGGTGGGCGGCCGCGCAGTTCGAGGGCCGGGGCTCCCAGGTGCCCGTCTCGGACTACCTGTACCACGCGCTCAAGAAGCTCCACCTGATCGGGGAGTTCCGGCTCCTGCCGGTCGAGAAGGTCACTCGCTATCTGGACGGGCTCGCACCGCTCCTGATCTCGATCTGCCCCGAGGAGGACCGGGAGCTCCTGACGAGGAACCTCTCCCGGCTCGGCGGCGGCGACGGACTCGTCCTGGCGTCTCCCGTGGAGACGATCTATCGCCAGATCGGGAGCGAGGGGCCCCTCGCCTCCTCGCGTTCGGCTCGTCCCGGGCCCGCCACGGGCGGGGCGCCCGGCC
>CAYLNK010000401.1:0-4698 GCA_964384675.1 uncultured Holophagales bacterium
CCACGGCCGGCGGGCTCCAGCGCCGGGCCGGCCTCGGGCGTGCGCCGGCGGCGAACGCCGCGACGTCGACGTCGAGGGTGTGCCCCGGCGGTAGCTTGGAGACGCCCGCCAGCGTGGTCTCGTGCTCGTCGTAGACGTAGTTGAACTCCAGGAACTGCGCGAGGGCCCGCCGGTTCGCGACCGGCACGAACCCCGGCACCGCCCGGAATGCCTTCAGCTCGGACGCGAACGCGAAGCCCCCGGCGGGCGTGACCGTGTAGTAGAGCGGCTTGATGCCGAGCGGGTCGCGCGCCAGGAAAAGCCTCGCCTTCCGGGCGTCCCAGATGGCGAACGCGAACATCCCCGCGAGGCGGTCCACCACCGCGTCGCCCCACTCCTCGTACCCGTGGACCAGGACCTCCGAGTCGGTCCTCGACGTGAACGTGTGTCCCGCCGCGAGGAGCTCCTTCCGGAGGCCGGCGAAGTTGTAGAGCTCTCCGTTGAAGACGAGGGCCACCGTCCGGTCCTCGTTCCACATCGGCTGGTGGCCGGCGGGAGAGAGGTCGAGGATGGCCAGGCGGCGGTGCGCCAGAGCGAGACCGATCGAGGGCTCCTGGTGGAACCCCTCGTCGTCGGGTCCCCGGTGCGCCAGCAGACGGGCCATTCGCCGCGCCGCCGGCAAGGCCTCCGCCGGCGACGCCGGCAGCAGCAGTCCCGCGATCCCGCACATCAGCCCGTCCGCCTCGTCACGAGCGGATGCTACGGCACCGCCGCCCGCTGCGTCGCCACGAGCACCAGGGGCGACTGCCGGGGTCCGGTGGCTGGCAAGGGGAGGGTCGCCGTGGAAGGCTCGAAATCGATCCTCTTCCATCCGGGGAGCCGTCCGCCCCCGAGGGTCACCAGGAGATCGAGGGTCCCTTCCCGTTGCCGCTCCACGAGCGGCTCGACGGAGGAGAGCTCGAGCGCCTTCTCGCGCGGAAGGTAGTAGCGGACGACGTCCCGGACCTCGTCGCTGCCGCCCGGGATCAGCCGGCTCCGATCGTCGCCGTGGCGCTCGAGCCAGCGGATGCCGTCGGCGATCCCCTCGCGGTACCCGTAGTCGTCGCGACGGAATTCCTCGAGCCCGGGCCAGAGCGCGGCCGCGCAGGCGAGGAGCACCAGCACCGTGAGGAGCGCCGGCCGCCGAGAGCGAGCCACCAGCCAGCCGGCCCCCGCCGTCAGGGCCAGGACCCCGAGCGGCGCCGAGGCGGCGAAGTAGCGGGCGAACAGGTGGACGGGACGCGCCAGGCAGGCCGCCAGGACGAGAGCGACCGGCAGGACCGCGGTCAGGATGACCAGCCGCAGGGCCGGTATCTTTCTCCAGGCCACGACGAGCAGCCCGAAGACGAGCGCGACAGCGAGGAGCGCGGCCCACTCCCGCGCTCCGTGGTCCATCCGGAGCGCGGGGAACGTCGCCAGGAGACGTCGGCGGAACGAGAACGCGCGCGGCGGGCGGAGGACGGTGCCCACCGCGCCCGAGCGGAAGAGGAGCCACGGGAGGTCGTGCGCCCAGAAGCAGAACGAGGCTCCGAGGACCATCGACAGGACCGCCGATGTCGTGGCCAGCTCCGCCCGCCGTCGCGGTCTCTCCGTTGCGGGCAGGGGCGGACCGAAGAGTCCAGAGCCCGTCCAGAGGTGGAGGTGGAGGCCTACCGTGAGCACACCGAGGTAGAGGAAACCGAAGAAGTGGGCGAGGGCCATCATCAGGGCGCAGGCGGCCAGCCCCGCGGTCCGCCACCGCCCCGGTGGACCCTCCGAACCGACGGCGAGCGCGACCAGCGCCCCGGTTCCGAGCCCGGCCCACATCAGGGGCGCGTAGCCCCGGATCTGGCAGGAGTACGAAAGGACGAGGCCGTTCATCCCGAGGAGCAGGGGCGCAGAGATCGTGGCGAGCGGCCCCGGTGACAGCCTGCGAGCCGCGAACGCCGCCCCGGCCAGGCCGAGGATCGAGACCGCCACCGCCCCGGCCCGGGCCGCGCGCTCCGAGTCGCCGAGGAGAGCGACCCCGGCCCGGGCGAGCAGCGTCCCCGAGAGGTGGTTGATGAAGGCCCGGGGCCGGAGGCCATCGAGGAACGGTGTCCTCACCTCGTGGGTCATCTCGAGGATCTCGTCGTACTCGAAGGACCGGCCCGACGTCTCTACGAGCAGCCCCCCGGCGGCTCCCACGATCAGGAGAGCGGCGACGAGCGGTCCGCGCGGCCCATGAGCGGCCTGAGCGCCACGAGCGGTGAGCTCGGCGGGCCCGGAGGGCACGGCGCCCGCGGTCTCGCGCTCGACGCCAGAGCGCCTCAGCAAGGCCGCGGAGGCGAGCAGCGCCGCGACCGAGAAGCTCCCGAGCGAGAGCATCGCGAAGAGGCCCGACATCGCGGCCCGCCCGGGCCGCGTTTCCACGGAACGCCCCCGCACCTGCTGGAGGACGCGCTCGCCGGCGATGGGGATCAGCAGGGCGGCCGCGAGCCAGAGCGCGGCTCCGGCCAGGAGCCAGCGGCCGCGAGTACGGTCAGCGCCGGCCACGGACACGGCGGAGCACCCTCCTGAGCCCCTGCTCCAGACGGTCGGGGACGGGGGGCGGAGCCAGCCGGGCGCTGGCCTCGCCCAGGCGTGCGGCGAGCGCAGGCGGCAGCGCCGGACCGGCGCCCTCCGGATCCCGCTGGAACCGCCGCCAGAGGTCCCAGAGGTACGCGTACCGGAGGCGCAGGACCGGCGAGAGCGGGCGCTCGCGGCGCGACGCGTCGAGCGCGAGGAGGTTCGCCACGACGACCTCCCACGTCAGCCACCGGTTCGCCCGATAGAGGGCGCTGACCGACTCGGGGTGGAGCCGGTACAGGACACCGACGTAAGCCAGATGGACGAAGCGCCCGGGCCTCCTGAGGAGCCGCAGGATCACCTCGGTGTCCGACGCGCAGCCGAACCGCTCGTCCCAGCCGCCCGCCTCCAGGAGCTCGGCACGCCGGGACATCACCGCGCAGCTGTGCCAGAGCTGGTGCCCACGGGCCGCCACCTCGAACCAGCGCGGGCAGGGGAGCGTCTGGTCGCGGTACGGGTCGATCTCCGCCTGCATCATGGCGTCGTCGGCCGGGAGCCCGTCGAACGGCTCGAGGGCCGGATCGCACGAGAGCGTCCTCACACCGGCCCCGACCACGGCCGAATCCTCGAGAGCCCCGGCGAGGAGCTCGAGCGTGCGGGGCCGGAGCGCGTCGTCCGCGTCCAGCTTGATCACGAACCGTCCCCGCGAAAGGGCGAGGCAGCGGTTCCAGTTCCCGGTCATCCCGAGGTTCCGTTCGTTCCGGTGCGCCACGACGCGCGGCTCCCGGCGCGCCCAGGCGTCGAGGCGCTCGGCCGTGGCGTCCGTGCTGCGGTCGTCGACGGCCACGAGCTCCCAGTCCGGCAACGACTGCGCGACGACGCTCGCCACTGCCTCGTCGACGTAGGCCGCCGCGTTGTACGCCGGCATCAGGACGGAGACCCTGGGCTCGGTCATCCGGGCGGTCCCTCGCGCCGTCCCCAGGGCCGCGCCGCGAGCTCCTCGATCCGGCGGGCGGCGGGGATCGCCATCCGCTCCTCGAAGTAGCTCTGGTTGGGCTTCGCGCCGTCCTTGCCGGGCTGGGGCGGGTGATGGAGGTGGAGCATCGGCAGGTAGGCGTGGTCGTGGAAGCGGAGGGTGAGACACCGGTCGAACACCTCGTTGTCCTCTCCCCCCCACCCCAGGAACCTCTCGTCGTGCCCCCCGAGCGCGGCGTACGCCTCGCGGCGCAGCGCCAGGGAGTGGCCCTCGCAATTCTGCACGACGGCGGCCGGGACCGCCCGGTCGAGACCCTTCGCCGAGACCACCGCGTCCGTGGAGGGGGGGTCCAGGTAGAAGACGAACCGCTGAAGTCGGGCGCCCTCGAACCCGGCCGCGTCGAGACGCACCAGCTCCGAGGCGTAGCGGGCCGGCACGCAGACGTCGTTGTCGTGCAGCACGAGGATCCGGCCCCTGGCCTCCCGCGCGCCGACGTTGAACGCCCACGAGCGCGAATACGGCAGGTCGGCGGGAGGCACCGTGGCGACGTACCGGCACCAGGCTGGAAGCCGGCCGTTCAGGACCGGCTCGACGGCCTGCTCCACCACCACGGCCTCGACGGAGGCTCCCTCCTGTGCGGCGACGGAGGCCAACGTGGCCAGGAGCAGCGGAAGCCTCCCGGAGCCGCGGTGCCCGATCACGAACGAGACCTCGGGGATTCCCGGCGCGGGGGGCGGCGCCGCGGCGAAGCGCACCGGCCAGTCGGCGAGAGCCAGCGACAGGAGCCGAAGGGCGGCCCGAGGATGCCGTTCGGCGAAGCGCAGGGGGGTCGACCAGCCGCGCCGCGGGAGGTTCAGCCAGCCTTCCTGGCCGCGGCCCCGGACCAGGGTGTCGCCGCGGTTTCGCAGGGAGCCCCACGGAGCCCCGAGGACCCGGGCCAGACCCGGTGCCCCGAGAGCCAGCGTCCAGCGCGGCAGCTCGAGGAGGTCCCTCAGCACGCCCGCGCTCACGGGAAGAAAAGCCGTCCCGGGTCGAAGGGGAGGAGGCGAGGGTCGTCCTCCCGGTCCGCGTCCCGGGCCAGAGCGCGGAGGCCCTGGGCGAGGGCCGGCGGGACGCCCGTGCCGACGTGGGGCCACTCGGCCCCCGGGCTGTCGTGCTCGAAGCGCCTGCCGGCGATC
>CAYLNK010000402.1:0-4678 GCA_964384675.1 uncultured Holophagales bacterium
GTCGACGACGCCGGCCAGCTCCTCGGCGCTCTCGCCGCGCACGGCGAGCGCCGCCAGGAGCGCCCCGGCGATCGAGGCGACCGGCTCGTCGTCGAGGAGCGTCTGGAACGCGGCCCGCGTGTCGTCCCGCGACAGACGCCCCCCCGCGGCGACCGCCCGCAGCGCGGTGGCGAGAGTCGTCACGCCCGCCCCTCGACGAAGTTGGCGAGAAGGCGCGTCCCCTCCACGGTCAGGATCGACTCGGGATGGAACTGCACGCCGGCGATCGGGCGCGAGGCGTGGCGCAGGCCCATCACCAGCCCGTCGGCGGTCTCGGCCGTGATCGTCAGGACGTCGGGCACCGAGGCGCGGTCGACCACCAGCGAGTGGTACCGCGTGGCGACGAACGGGTCGGACAGACCGCGAAAGAGCCCCTTCCCGTCGTGCCGGACCTCCGACGTCTTGCCGTGCATCAGGACGGGCGCGCGGACGACCGCGCCGCCGAAGACCGCGCCGATGGCCTGATGGCCGAGGCAGACGCCGAGAAGGGGGATCGACTCGTTCCGCCGGATCAGCTCGCACGAGACGCCGGCGTCCTCGGGACGGCCGGGGCCGGGCGAGATGACGATCCGTTCGGGCGAGAGGGCGAGGAGCTCGTCCACCGTAGCCGCGTCGTTGCGCACGACCTCGACCCGCGGGTGGAGCGTCGACAGGATCTGGACCAGGTTGTAGGTGAAGGAGTCGTAGTTGTCGAGGACGAGGATCATCGCGGCTCCCCCGCGGACATCGCGACCGCGCGCATCAGGGCGCGGGCCTTGTTCTCGCACTCGTCCGCCTCGGCCTCGGGGACCGAGTCCGCCACGATGCCCGCGCCGGCCTGCAGGTGCAGGACCCCGTCCTTCACGACGGCCGTGCGGATCGCGATCGCCATGTCGAGGTTCCCGGCGAAGTCGAGGTAGCCGACCGCCCCGCCGTATGCTCCGCGCCGCACCGGCTCCAGGTCCTCGATGATCTCCATCGCGCGGATCTTCGGCGCGCCGGTGAGGGTCCCCGCGGGGAACGTCGCCGCCAGAGCGTCGACCGCGTGGCGGGCGGGGTCGAGCCGCCCGACGACCCGCGACGAGAGATGCATCACGTGCGAGTACCGCTCCACGGTGAAGAGCTCCTTCGCGATCACGCTGCCGGGCACCGCGACCCGGCCCACGTCGTTCCGACCGAGGTCGACGAGCATCACGTGCTCGGCGCGCTCCTTCTCGTCGGCGAGGAGCTCCCGCTCGAACACCAGGTCCTCCTCCCGGCTCTTCCCGCGCGGGCGCGTCCCGGCGAGCGGCACGGTCTCCACCTCGGCCGTGTCCCCGTCCCGCCGCACCCGCACGAGGCGCTCGGGCGACGCGCCCAGCACCACGGCGTGGGGCGTCCTCAGGAAGTACTGGTACGGCGAGGGGCTGATACGCCGGAGCGCCCGGTACAGCTCGAACGGGTCGCCGGCGTACGGGGCCGACCAGCGCCGCGACAGGACCACCTGGAAGATGTCGCCCGCGCGGATGTGCTCCTGGGCGCGCCTCACGGCATCGACGTACGCCTCGCGGGGCAGCGACTCGGTGAACGCGAGCGGCCCGCAGGAGGGGGCTCCGGGAGTCGCGATCGGGCGCTCCAGCTCGGCCGCCAGCTCGACGAGGCGACGCCTCGCCTCGGCCTGGGCCCCGGTCCCGCCCTCGACGTGCGCGAGGAAGAGGAGCCGGTGCTTCACGTGGTCGAAGGCGATCACGTTCGGGAAGACGCCGAACCACGCCTCCGGCAGTCCGATCGGGTCGCCGTTCGTCGCCGGCAGGCGCTCGAGCCGCCGCACGGTGTCGTACCCGGCGTAGCCGACCGCGCCGCCGGTGAACGGCGGGTCGTCCTCGCCCGAGGGCGCGCCGCCGCCGAGGTCGCGCAGGCCGGCGAACGGGTCCCCGGTGATCTCGCGGACCGGTGCCGTCCCGAGGAACGACCAGCGTCCCACACGCTCGCCCCCCTCGACCGACTCGAGCAGAAAGCACGCCTCGGGGCGCGCGAGGAGGCTCCGCATCAGGGCCACGGGCGTCGTCAGGTCGGCGGGTCGCTCCACCGTCACCAGGGTCCTCACGGGTCCCTCCTCTTGCCGCGCCTCTCGCGCAGCTTCATCTCCACCTCGGACGGGTCGAGGCCGCGC
Organism: uncultured Holophagales bacterium; assembly: GCA_964384675.1. Taxonomy (GTDB): domain Bacteria; phylum Acidobacteriota; class Thermoanaerobaculia; order UBA5066; family UBA5066; genus CAYLNK01. Next base: position 2,171 of record CAYLNK010000402.1, read on the forward strand.
GCCGCCATCAGCACGACCACGTGGTACAGGAGGTCGGCGATCTCCCCGGCGAGCGCATCGTCGTCCTCGGCGGCCGCGGCGAGCGCCACCTCCACCGCCTCCTCGCCCACCTTCTTGGCGACCTTCAGAACCCCGCCGTCCAGCAGGCGGTTCGTGTACGAGCCCGCGTCCGGGTGCGCCTTCCGCTCCGCCACCACCGCCATCAGGGCCGACAGGTCGAGCGACGGCGGCACGTCCGCGAGCGTCTCGGAGACGTGGAAGCACGTCGATTCGCCGGTGTGGCAGGCGGGGCCTTCGGGCAGGACGTCGTACAGGAGCGCGTCGCCGTCGCAGTCGAGGGCGATCCGCACGACGCGCTGCACGTGCCCCGACGTCTCCCCCTTCTTCCAGAGGGCGCGACGCGAGCGGCTGTGGAAGTGGCTGAAGCCGGTCTCGCGCGTCAGACGGAGGGCCTCCTCGCTGGCATAGGCCAGCGTCAGGACCGCGCCGTTCCGCACGTCCCTCACGACCACGGGCACGAGCGGCGGGCCGTCCGCGGCGGGGAGGAACCTGGGGGCGACGCGCTCCAGCCGGACGGGAACGCCGCGCGAGGCCATCGCCCGCTTCACCTGCCCGATCGAGAAGACGCGGTCGTGGAAGACCGACGCCGCCAGGACCGCGTCGGCGCCCCCCGAGAGCACGGCGTCCGCGAAGTGGTCGAGCGTTCCCGCTCCCCCCGACGCGACGATCGGCACGGAGACGACCGCGCGGACGGCCCGGAGCATCTCGACGTCGAAGCCCGCCTTCGTGCCGTCCGCGTCGACCGACGTGAGGAGGATCTCGCCGGCTCCGCGGGCGACCGCCTCGTGTGACCAGCCGGTCACCTCCAGGTCCGTCACGTCCCGGCCGCCGTGCGTCGTGACCCGCATCCGCCCGTCGACGCGCTTCCCGTCCACCGCCACGACGACGCACTGGCTGCCGAACCGCTCGGCGATCCCGGAGATCAGGCCCGGATCCCGTACCGCGGCCGTGTTCACCGTGACGCGATCGGCGCCGGCGAGGAGGAGCGCTCCCGCGTCCTCGACCGAGCGGACGCCGCCGCCGACGGTGAACGGGATCGACAGCACGGCGGCGACCCGCTCCACGAGGGCGAGGAGCGTGCCTCGACCCTCGGTGGCCGCCGAGATGTCGAGGAACGCGATCTCGTCGGCCCCTTCCGCCTCGTAGCGCACGGCGGCCTCCACGGGATCGCCGGCGTCCCTGAGGTTCACGAAGCGCGTCCCCTTCACGACGCGACCGCGCGCCACGTCCAGACAGGGGATCACCCGCACGGCGAGCGTCACGGCTCGACCGCCGGCTGGAGGGCCGCGCGCAGCCGCGCGACCGTGGTCGTCCCGCCGTGCAGGGCACGTCCGAAGATCGCCCCGCACGGCCCGCCCGTCAGCGCCTCGGCCACGGGCGACAGGTCCTCCTCGCCCCGCATCCCGCCCGACGCGAGAACCTCGCCCGGGAAGACGCGCCGGATGTCGGCCAGCATCTCCAGGTTGGGGCCCGTCATGGCCCCGTCGCGGGCGACGTCGGTCACGAGGAGGGCGGCCACGCCGAGCCGCCCCAGGTCGGCGGCGACGGTGTCCACGCTGCGGCTCCCCGCGCTCTCGGTCCAGCCGCGGATCGTCGGGCGTCCGTCCTTGCAGTCGAGCGCGACGACGAGCCGCTCGCCGAGCTCCCCGAGGAGCACGCGGAACGCGGCCGGATCGGAGAACGGGAGGCTCCCCACCACCACGCGCCACGCGCCGGCATCGAAGAGACCCTCGACCTGCGAAAGCCCGCGGATTCCGCCGCCCACCTGCACCGGCATCGAGACCGCGCCGAGGATCCGGAGGATCACGTCCCGGTTGTCGCCTGTGCCGAAGGCCGCGTCGAGGTCGACCACGTGCAGCCCGTCCCCCCCTTCGTCCTCGAACCGCCGGGCGACGTCCTCCGGACGCCCGCCGTAGCGCGTCTCCTTCGCCGGGTCACCGTGGAGGAGCCGGACGACCGCCCCGCCCCGCAGGTCGATCGAGGGCCAGAGAGCGAGCCTATTCATCGAGGAAGGCTCCCAGGATCGCGCGCCCCGCGCCCGACGACTTCTCCGGGTGGAACTGGCAGCCCCACACGTTTCCCGCCTCGAGCGCGGCGGGGAATCCGCCACCGTAGTCACACGAGGCGGCGACGTCGCCCGCGCTCACGCCGTCGGCCCTGTACGAGTGGACGAAGTAGACGTACGCCCGGTCCGCCACGCCGGCGAGGAGCCGGGACGGGCGCTCCTTGGTCAGACCGTTCCAGCCGACGTGCGGCGTGCGGGTACCGGCCGGGAAGGGCGTGACGCGGCCCCCGACGAGCGCGAGGCCCGGCGCGGTCCCGAACTCCTCGCTCTCCTCGAAGAGGAGCTGGAAGCCGAGGCAGAGACCGAGGAGCCTCGCACCGGCCCGTGCCGCGCTCACGATCGCCGCGTCGAGGCCGAGGGAGGCGAGACGCTCCCGCGCCGGC
>CAYLNK010000403.1:0-4665 GCA_964384675.1 uncultured Holophagales bacterium
CAGCGCGGCGCGGGCGGCGGCCCGTCTCATCGCCCCGGCCGCCTCCACGGGCTCTGCCCCGACGCGGCCGTCCAGGCGAGGGACCCGAGCGCCGATCCGAGGTAGTTGCCGAAGACGTCGAGCCACCGGAACGTGCGCATCGGGATGAACCGCTGCGCGGTCTCGTCGGCGGTGCCGATCACGAAGAGGAAGACGAGAGCCACCAGGAGCCCGGCCGGGCGCTCCGCGTCGACGGTGACGGCCTGCAGCGTCACCCCGGCGAGGACTCCGTACTCGAGAAGGTGGAACTTCTTCGCGGGGGCCTCGCCCGCGTAGTAGAGGAAGAGGAGGGCCGCGTACCCCGCGAAGACGAGGAGCAGGGCCACGCCCGACTCCCGCCGGCGGAGCGGGCTCGAGCGGAGCGCCCAGAGGAAGAGGCCGAGCGCCACGCCCACGCCCACACCGAGGTACCAGGACGTGACGTGAGGCTGCAGCAGCGGCAGGATGTGGTCGAGCCAGAGGGTCGGCCCCGGCCAGAGCGATGCCAGGATCGCCGTCGCCGTGAGGAGCGCCGCGACGCCCCAGCCCGGGCTCCTCAGCCAGGTCACGTGGCGGCAGCTGTGGCGGCGAGGGCGGGCGCGCCGGCGCCGCTCTGCGACCAGCGGTGGTACGCCTGGGTGACCCGCGCCGCGGGGCCGTCCTCCACGACGCGTCCCTCGGCGATCCAGATCGCGCGCTGGCACGACTCGACGACGTCCTCGAGCGAGTGCGAGACCAGGAGGAACGTCTTGTTCCGTGTGCGGAACGACGCCATCCGCTCGGCGCACTTGTGACGGAAGCGCTCGTCGCCCACGGCCAGGGCCTCGTCCACCAGGAGGATGTCCGGGTCGACGTCCGTCGCCACCGCGAAGGCCAGGCGCGCCGCCATGCCGGTCGAGTAGGTGCGGATCGGGGCGTCCAGGAACGGCTCCAGCTCCGCGAACGCGGCGATCGCCGGCACCCGCTCCCGCATCTCGCGGCGGGAGAGCCCGAGGAGAGCTCCCTGCAGGATGATGTTCTCCCGCCCGGTCAGCTCGCCGTGCATCCCGAGCCCCAGCTCCAGGAGCGGGGCGACGCTGCCGCGCACCACGACGCGTCCCTCGGACGGGCGTCTCACCTGCGCGATGAGGCGGAAGAGAGTGCTCTTCCCGGCCCCGTTGGAGCCGATCACGCCGACCGTCTCGCCCTGGGCGATGCGGAGCGTCACGTTCGAGAGCGCCACCAGCTCCTTGGAGCGGATCCGCCCCTTGAGCGTGCGGATCGCGTACTCCTTGAAGGAGGCGATGTTCTCGAGCGGCAGCTCGTAGCGGACCGTGACCCCCTCGAGCTCGATCGCCGGCGGAGCCGGGGAATCAACCCCTCGAGCCATAGTCCTCGTTCCGGGAGGCGTAGAACCACCAGCCGACCGCCAGCGTTACGGCCGAGCTGAGCAGGGCCAGACCGAAGGTGATCCGGCTCGGCAGGATCCCGCCGTAGAGCGGCCGCCGGAACATCTCGACGAGGTGCGTCATCGGGTTGAGCTTCACGAAGATCCGGTACTTCATCGGCACGATGAGCGGCGTGTAGACGACCGGCGTCAGGAAGAACCACGTGGAGAGGAGGACCAGGTACGTCTCCTTCACGTCGGAGAAGCGGGACGCCATCGTGAAGACGAAGAGGCCGACCCCGGCGGTGAACGCCACGGTCATCAGGATGGGGATCGGCAGGTAGACCCACATCAGGTGGATCGGGAAGCGCGTCGCCAGGATGATCAGGAGAAGCGGGACCAGGCTGAGCACCAGGTTCACCAGCGCGACCCCGATGGCCGACGCCACGAAGACCGAGCGCGGTACGTAGATCCGGCGCGTGATCTCCAGCGCGTCGATCGTGAGCGTCGCGGCGTGGGAGGTGGCCTGCGCGAAGAAGGTCCAGCAGAGCGAGCCGGTCAGGAAGTAAACCGGGTAGTTGGAGATCTCCTGCCGGAGCACCGCCGAGAAGACGAGGGTGAGCGCCACCATGTTCAGGAGCGGGCTCAGCATCGTCCAGCCGACGCCGAGCACCGACCGCTTGTAGCGGACCTTGATGTCTCGGATCACCAGCTCCACGACGAGGTGCCGGTACCGCCAGAGGGCGCGGGCCTCGGTGACGAACGCCAGCTGCTGGCGGGCGGAATCGTAGGTGGCGGGCGTCTCCAGTCGCGTTCCCCTCCGGGCCGGGGAGTCTAACGGCCTTCGGGACCCTCTGTTATATTGGAAAGGAGTCGCCGACTCATGTCGAGACCTCACCGTGAGCACGACCGTATCCGTCGAACCGCCCGCCTCGCGGGCGCCCGTCCCGCCGTGCGAGGAGCGTCTCGGACGCCTCGAGGTCGAGCTCTCCCAGCTCGGCTTCGAGCTGGAGCTCGCCCGCTCCGGTAAGGCGAACGTGGAGGCCGAGGTGCGACGGCTGGAGCGCCGCGTCGCCCAGCTCGAGGCCGACCGCTCCGCCCTGCAGAGCCGGCTCGAGGAGCGGGAGCGGTACGTCGGCGCCATCCACGCCTCCGGCGGCTGGAAGCTCCTCCAGTACGTGCGCGGGCTGTTCGGGAGAAAGTGGTGACGGAGGGAGCCGGGAGCGGCGACCTCCTCTACTGGCGCGGACGCGCCGAGGCCCTCGCGGTCGCGAACCAGGCGCTCCGCGAGCGTCTGCTCCGGCTGGCCCGCATCCTCCCTCCCGAGTACCTCCCCGCCGTCGACGGCGCGGCGCTGGACCTCGCGCCCGGGGACCTCTTCGAGGGCTGGGACGAGACCGCGACTCCAATCCCGTCCGACGTCGTGACGGAGCTCTCCCTCCTCTGGGCCCGACTGTCGCCCCGCGAAGGTCCGTGACGCGACCGGTCACCGTCATCGTCCTCTGCTGGAACCGGTGGGAGCTGACGCGGCGCTGTCTCGAGACGCTCCACGCGAACACCGACCTCGGCACGGTCGAGGTGCTGGTGGTCGACAACGGGAGCGAGGACGAGACGCCCGCCCGGCTCGCGGAGATCCCGTGGATCCGGACGCTCCGCAACCCGACCAACCTCGGCTACGTGCGCGGGAACAACGCGGGGATCGCCGCGACCGACCCGTCCCGCGACGTCCTCCTCCTGAACAACGACATCGAGATCCTGGAGCCGGGCTGGGTCGACGCGCTCCGCCGCACCGCGCACTCGGCGCCCGACATCGGCGTCGTGGGCTGTCGCCTGCGCCTGCCGGACGGGCGCCTCCTCCACGCCGGCACCTTCATCCTCCCCGAGACGATGTGGGGGCAGCAGATCGGCGCCCTCGAGAGGGACGTCAACCAGTTCGCGAACGACCGCGACGTGCAGGGGATCGTCTTCGCCTGCGCCTATCTCAGGCGCGAGGTGATCGACGCGATCGGCGGCCTCTCCGAGGCGTACCAGTCGTACTTCGAGGACACCGACTACTGCCTCCGCGCGCACGCCGCCGGCTTCCGCACGGTCTGCTGCGGGGCGGTGACGCTGCTCCACCACGAGCACGGCTCCACCAGCGACACGCCCGAGCTGTTCGACGCGATCTTCCAGAAGAGCCGCGCCGAGTTCCGGCGACGCTGGACCGCCCCGCTCGAGGCCGTCCACGATCTCGGCGTCCACTTCCAGTCGGTCACCAACGCCGCGCACGGCTACGCGACGAGCTGCCGCGGGCTCCTCCGGCGCCTGGACGAGCGTGGGCTGCGGGTCACGTACTCGTACCTGTACGGACCCGGCACGCCCGTCCCGCACGGCGAGCCGGAGAACAGCGGCGACTACTACCTGAACGTGATCCGCGACCGCTCCCACAAGCGGCATCCCGAGATCTCCGTGGTGTACGGGCTCGGCAACCTCTTCGACCGGAGCGTGGGCCGCTACAAGGTCGGCTACACCATGCTCGAGGTGGACGGCTTCCCGGCGGAGTGGGTGCGCCAGGCGAACGCGCTCGACGAGGTGTGGGTGCCGTCGGCCTTCGCGCGGGAGGCGTTCCGGCGGTGCGGCGTGACGCGCCCGATCCACGTGATGCCGCTCGGCGTCGACACCGACCGCTTCCATCCCGGTGCGCGCGGCTTCCCGAACCCGAGCGGCGACTTCGTCTTCCTGACGAGCCTCGAGTGGGGCGAGCGGAAGGCGCCGGAGCTGCTCCTCCAGACGTTCAACGAGACGTTCCGGGCGTCGGACCCGGTCGTCCTCGTCTGCAAGGTCCTGAACCGCGACGCCACCGTCAGCGTGCGCCGCGCGGTGGAGGCGCTCCACCTGCACCGGGCCGGCGGACGGATCGCCTTCCTCTTCAATCGCGAGCTCCCGTACGCCGAGCTGCCCGCCCTCTACCGCTCGGCCGACTGCTTCGTCTCCGCGGGCCACGGCGAGGGGTGGGACATGCCGCTGATGGAGGCGATGGCGTGCGGCCTGCCGTCCATCGCCACCAGCTGGGGCGCGCACTGGGAGTACCTGCACGACGGGATCGCCTACCCGCTCCGGATCAGGGGGACGATCCCGGCCGTCGCCGCGTGCCCGTACTACGCCGGCTTCTCCTGGGGCGATCCCGACCCGCGGCACCTCGGCGAGCTGCTGCGCCACGTCTTCGAGAACCGGGCCGAGGCGGCGGAGAAGGGCCGGCGCGCCGCCGCCGAGGTGGCGAGCCGCTGGTCGGCCGACGCCGC
>CAYLNK010000404.1:0-4605 GCA_964384675.1 uncultured Holophagales bacterium
GTCGCCTCCGGGGCGGGATCCTGGGCCGTGGCGGGGAGGGCGACGAGGAGGGCGAGGGCCAGAAGTGAAGGCGTCTTCGTGCGCATCGGCGTCTCCTCAGTAGGTCAGCGTGAGGGAGGCGAAGCCCTGGTAGAGGGGCTTCGAGGAGGCCCCGCACTGCACCTGCTGGCAGTTGGACGAGTAGATCTCCTTGAACCCTGAGCCCGGGAAGAACGCCGCGGCGCCGACCACGACGATGACGTTGTCGTTCAGGAACGGCCGGTACTTGATGCCGAGGCTGGCGTCCACGCCGACGTCGGAGGGGATGCTCGGCTGGAACAGCACCTCCTCGAGCGGCACCGTGGTGGCGAAGCGGATGTAGTTGACGTTCGCCTCGGCCACCAGCTTCGGGGTGAGCTTGGCCGTCGCTCCGAGGTTGACGAGGAAGACCCCGGGGTTCACGTACTCGCTCTGCCCCTCCTCCTTCGAGGAGGAGAAGTTGACGAGGAGGCTCTTCGGGTTGGTCAGCGCCACGCCGGTCTGGGTGAGGCGGATCCCCTGGTGGTTGAAGAACGAGAAGGGGCCGCCCGCGAAGTTGACGTTGTCCCGGATGGCGTCGAAGCCGGTCCCCTGGTCGTCGAACGGCTTCGAGTCGCCCGACTGGTAGAAGGCCGAGACCTTGTAGCGCATCCAGTCCTTGTCGATCGACAGCTCGAGCGCGGCGAGCTGGCCGTTCAGGGTGATCTCCCGCCCGGCGATCGGATCGAAGTCGTCCTTGCCGAGCACCTGGTAGAAGGCGTGGTTGATGTTGAGCCGCCCGATGTGGCCGTCGCCGGTCCAGCCGATGTAGTACGCGTCCTGCTCGTGCACCCGGGGTGAGCCGATCAGCGCCGGGCGCACCGGGAAGCCGTTCCGGTCGAGGAGGAACTCGCCGCGGTCCCGGTTCCAGTGGAACGAGAGCTGCGCGGTGTAGCCGAGCGTCAGGAAGTCCTGCGCGTAGAAGTTGGCGATGGCCACCTGCTGCTTGCGCCGCTCCACCGTGTTGAGGCCGCTGTTGGTGTCCTTCTCGAGCTGGTCGAAGAACGCCAGGTTCCACTGGTAGCGGTTCGACGCGAAGTTCCCGAAGAGCCGCGCCCCGAGGTTGTTGTCCGAGAAGACGAAGCCGCGGAAGTCGGACGTGAAGCCCTGGACGCCGGCGCGGAGCGAGACGAAGTCGTAGAACGGAGAGACGTCGGCCAGCTTCACCTCGCCGAACGCCTCCTGCAGGCCGAGGTGCCGATCGGTGCGGGTGGTCCCGCGCGCCGGGTCGATGTTGACGATCCCGTTCTCGCGGGCCGACAGGTAGTTGACGTTTCCGGCGAGCGTGGCCCTCAGCTCCCAGTCGACCGGCTTGTACGACGTCGAGCCGTGGAAGAGGTCGAGCGTCACGATCGCCTGCTGCACGAAAGCGAAGAGCTCGCCTCGCCCGAAGAACTCCTCGGAGTCGGGGTTCGCGGCCGAGACGTCGCTCGGCACCGGGAGCCGCTTGGCCTCGACCACGGTGTCGGAGACGGCGGTGAGCGCGAGGAAGGTGCCCTGCGTCCCCTTGATCGGGCGGTCACCCTTCAGCGGGTTCAGGTTGTACGGGTCGATCAGCTTCCCCTTGACGTACCGGTCCCAGTCCGGGAAATCGAGGCGCCAACGGTCGGTGATCGGCACGGCGTCCTTCGGAACGGCGTCTCCGGCCGGGGCGGGCGCGGCGGCCTGACCGAGGAGGGAGTGGGGGAGGAGCACCAGCGCTCCCGCGGCGGCGGTACGGCAAAGGGCACGACCCGACCACGCTTGGGCCATCTCGTCTTCCTTTCGGGGACCGGGGGATTGAAGGAGCGAGTCTGGCGAGTGCGATTCCCGCCGTCAAGGCGCGGAGACGGGTTCCCGGCGGCTTGACTTCGGTCGAGAGCGAGCCGTACCGTCTCGCCGTTCTCCCATCACCCCGGACCGGAGGCGCCATGCGAATCGAGCGTCCGAAATCTCCCGTTGCGCGGTGCGCGATCGCCGTCGCGGCGTTGCTCGCGGTCGCGCCGCCGGCGCACGCCGAGGACGCGGCCGTCGACGCGGCGGTGACGCTCACCGACGACGACGTCCGCGCGATCCTGGCGCGGGCGGTCGCCGCGGCGCAGGCGGAGGGCCTGAAGGCGACGATCGCGGTGACCGATCGCGAGGCGAACCTCCGGGGGATCTTCCTGATGAACGGCTCCTCGCCCTCCACGAAGCTGGTGGGCGGAGCCGCGAGGCCCTGCAAGCTCGAGATCTCCGCTCTCGAGGGCTGCGACGTGAGCTCCACGGCCGCGGCCGTCTCGAAGGCCGGCACGGCCGCGTTCTTCCAGACGCGCGGTAACGCGTTCACGCCGCGCACCGCCAGCTTCATCGTCCAGCAGCACTTCCCGCCCGCCGTGGAGCGGCAGGCGGGCGGGCCGCTCTTCGGCGTCCAGTTCTCGAGCCTCCCGTGCACGGACGTCACCGTGAAGCCGGGCACGCCGTTCGGGCGCGGGACCCTGCCGCTCGGCCTCGCGCCGGACGCGGGGGGCGCGCCGCTCTACAAGGGCGGCGAGCCCGTCGGAGGGGTCGGCATCGAGGCGGACGGGATCTATACCGCCGACTTCACGCCCCAGGCCCTGGACCGCCCCGGCACCGCCGAGGAGCGGGTCGCCTTCGCGGCGAGCGCCGGGTTCGAGGCGCCCGCCGCGATCCAGGCGGACGAGATCCTGGTGAACGGGATCCGGCTGCCGTACGCGGAGGGTCTGACGGCGCGGACGTTCGACGCCAAGCCGCTCGAGAGCCTCGACGGGATCTTCCAGATCAACCCCGCGGTCCCGACCCGGTTCAAGGAGAAGTCCGTCGGCGGAGTCAACGGCACGGTCCTGATCGATCCGGACACCGGCGCCGAGCGCTTCCCGTCGCGAGCGGGGAAGGGCCCCTCCGGACTCACGGCCGCGGAGGTCGACACGATCCTCTCCCAGGCGGCGCAGGCGGCGAACGGCCTCCGCGCGGCGATCCGCCGTCCGCTCGGCAGCAGGGCCGCTGTGTCCATCTCGGTGGTCGACACGGATGGCTCGCTCCTCGGCTTCTTTCGCACCGACGACGCCCCGATCTTCGGCGTCGACGTCTCGGCGCAGAAGGCGCGCACGGCCGCCTTCTTCACGTCCGCCGGCGCGGGCGCGGCCCTGCGCAAGACTCCCTACGTCGGCGTCTACGCGGACGCCGCCGCGGCGATGGGGATCCCGCTCGACGGGAGCACGGCGTTCTCCAACCGGGGCCAGGGTTTCCTGTCCCGCCCGTTCTTCGCCGACGGCATCGACGCCAACCCGCCGGGCCCGTTCTCGCACGGGATCGACACCTGGACCGTCTTCAATCTCGGCCTCCAGAGCGATCTCCTCATCGGACAGGACCCGTTGGGGCGCCCGTTTCTCCGCCTCACCACGCCCCCGTGCACCGGCGTGCCCGGCCTCGAGAACGGACTCCAGGTCTTCGCGGGCAGCGTGCCTCTCTACAAGGGCGGGACGTTCGTCGGCGCCATCGGGATCTCCGGGGACGGGATCGACCAGGACGACTTCGTCGCGGCGAACGGGAGCCGGGGCTTCGAAGCGCCCCTCGACAAGCGCTGCGACCGACTGACGCCGAAGGGGATCCGTCTGCCGTATCAGAAGTTCCCGCGGCACCCGAACCTCTAGGCCCCGGATCCGCGTGCGCCGAGCTCTCCGCTTCGCCCTCCTCGGGCTCACCGCCCTGGCGGCCCCCGCCTTCGCGTATGACGTGGTGGGCCCGAACAAGTGCACGAACTGCCACGACCACGACCCCCAGAAGGACTGGTACTACAAGGGTGAGGGGAACAAGGGGCACCGCAAGTCGCTGGAGCAGCTCGAGGAGCCGAAGGGCAAGGAGTACGCGAAGAAGCTCGGCCTCTCCGAGGACGCGGTCTACTCGCCGAAGGGGCGCTGCGTCGTCTGTCACGCCACCGTGGTGAAGGGGAAGGACCCGGAGATCGGCGTCAGCTGCGAGACGTGCCACGGCGCCGGCAGCGGCTACTTGGAGCCCCACAAGGAGAAGAACTCCTACAAGCAGGCCGTGAGCCTCGGCATGCTCGACACGCGTGTGAAGGAGAGCGGCGGCCAGGCGTACGTGAACTGGGCCAAGATGTGCCTCGAATGCCACGTCCTGCCCGCGAAGGACAAGGACCTCGTGGCCGCCGGACACTCCAGCGGCGCCGACTTCAAGCTCAAGGAGAAGTCGTTCGGGCAGGTCGTCCACTGGAAGGAGAAGTACGACCCGGACGCGCTCGCCAAGGCGGCCACCGGCGTCGTGCCCGCCGTCGTGGTGGCGCCCAAGGCCGCCGCCCCCGAGCCGACCAAGCCCGCCCCGAAGGCCGAGCCCACCAAGGCCGCCGAGCCCGCCAAGATCCCGGCCCCGGAGCCGACGAAGCCCGGCGCCAAACCGGAGGTCAGGCCGGAGGCCCCGAAGGCCGAGCCGACGAAGCCGGGGGCGAAGGGGGAAACGCCGAAGGCCGCTCCCCCCGGTCCGGCCCCGGTCGTGCCGACGCCGGCCCCCACGGCCGCCGCGCCGGCTCCCGTCGAGCCGCCTCCGGTGCAG
>CAYLNK010000405.1:0-4571 GCA_964384675.1 uncultured Holophagales bacterium
GCCGTCCGCGCCGGCTCGCCGGAAGATCCCCGCCAGCAGCACGGCCGCGGCGACGGCCGCCGACACCAGAGCGGAGTGCTTCGCCCCCAGGGCTCCGCCCAGCGCGAGCGCGGCGACGGCGACGTCTGCGGTCCGCGACGTCCTCGCCGCCCGCCACGAAGTGAGCAGGGCGAGCGCCGAGAGGAGCGCCACCGGGAGGTCGGTCATGGCGACCGGGAGGTGCGCCGCCACGGTCGGGTCGATCGCCAGGAACGCCGTGGCGAGGAGGGCCGGCACGTTCCCCAGCTCCCGTCGCAGCGCGAGAGCGAGGAGGAAGAGCAGCGCGCCGTTCAGGAGCAAGAGCGCGGCGCGGGCGCGCGACTGGACGGCGGCCGGGTCGGCGTCGCGGTAGACGGCGCCCTCCGCGAACGCCCGCTCGTCCGGCTTGTCGGCGAGCGGCCGGAAGGCCGGGAGCGGCAGGAGGCTCTCCGGCAGGAAGAGCCCGGCCCACAGCTTGACGAGCGGCGGGTGCTCCGGGTTGAGCCGATAGTCGCCGTGCCGCGCGTACGACGCGCCCGCCGCCAGGTGGTACGGCTCGTCGATCGTGAGGCCGTCGCGTCCCGTCGCCAGAGCGGAGCGGACGAGCGCGACGAGGACGAGCGCGGTGAGGAGCCAGGGGGTGCGGTCCGGAGCGGGAGGTGGCGCCACCGTCCGCTCCTTCCGCTTCCCCATCGCGACGCGATTGTACGGAGCTTCGTCGCAGCCCTCTGGACCCTTCCGGTACGATCCCGATCGGCCTGCAGAATCATGACGAAGTACCTCATCGCGCCGACCCTCGCCCTCCTTCTCCCTGGCCTCGCCACGGCGGCGATCCAGGGCAGATCCGACTATCCGCTCGGAAAGGGAGGCGGTGGACCCGTCTGCGTCGCCGTCGCCGACTTCGACGGAAACGGATGGCCGGACGCCGCGACCGCGAACTCCACCAGCGGCAACGTGACCGTCCTCCTCGGGAGTCCAGGAGGAACGCTCAGCGAGGCGCCGGGCTCGCCGATCCCCTCGTTCGTCGACCCGACCGTCGTGAGGGCCTCGGACATGAACGGAGACGGACGGCCGGACCTGATCGTGCTGGACGGAGGACGCGGCGAGGTGGCCGTCCTGCTGGGCAACGGTGCCGGTGGATTCGCCCCGGCCCCGCGGTCACCTCACTTCGTCGGCCGCGTCGCCGACCGCCTCTTCGTCGGCGACTTCAACGGAGACGGGCACGTCGACGTGGCGGCCGGAGGGTACGACCAGACCGACCTGCTCCTCGGGACCTCCGGCGGCGACCTCGTGCGGTCTCCGTACGCCCCCATCGCCGCGGGGTCCCTGATCGCCGCGGGGGACCTGGACCTCGACGGGCTCTGCGACCTCGTCGTCCTTCCGTACAACGGGGGGATGCCTCGCGTGTTCCGCGGCAGGTCCGACGGATCGCTTCTGGAGGTGCATTCCGACGGCGTCCCCACCGTCGATGTGGCCGCCGTGGCGTGCATCGCCGACGTGAACGGCGACGGCTTCCCTGATCTCGTCGCGTACGCCTACTACTCCATGCAGGTCCTCTTCGGCACCGGCAACGGAGCGCTGATTCCGGGTATCGCGCCCTTCCCGCTGGACGACCCCGTCTGGTCGCTTGCCGTGGCCGACTTCGACGCCGACGGCAAGCCGGACGTGGTGGCGACGGGCGGCGCCCTCCAGTTCGTCTGGGGGATCGGGAGCGCCTCCCGGAGCCTGTCGGCCTATCTCGGGGGAGCCTACGACCTCGCCGTCGTCGACCTGGACCGGGACGACAAGCTCGACATCGTCCTTTCTTACGGCTCGGCGAATGCCGTCGGCTGGATCCGCGGCCTCGGGGGCCGCTCGATCGCCGGCCAGCCTTCGGTGCGACTCGGCTCATTCCCGAGCGAAGCGACGCGCCACGCCGACCTCGATCACGACGGCGTGCCCGAGCTGGTGATCCTCGGAGCCACGGGCTCGCGGAAGGGTCTTCACGTCCTGCGGCGAGCGCCCGGGGGATACGCCGAGGCCGCCGGGTCGCCGTACACGTTCGACGGTGCGGTCCGTGCCTTCACGATGACCGACGTGGACGGGAACGGCGACCTCGACATCGTGGCGTCGGTCGGCGATGTACCGTCGCCGAATCGTCTCGACGTCCTTTTCGGGGACGGCACGGGCCTATTCACGCGTGCCACGGGGCCCGGTACGACTGTCCCGTATGGCGTGGTGTCGATCTCTGCCGGGCGGATCGACGGGGACGCCTTCGTCGACGTCGTCACCAACGCGGGAACCCTCCTGCTCGGGAACGGACTGGGCGGCTTCGTGGAAACCCCGGACGTGACGCTCTTCACCGGCACCAAGACCCTGGTGGATCTCGACGGCGACGGCGACCTCGACGCGCTCGGCATCGGGCTCGTCTCGTTCGGTGACGGGGCGGGCCACTTCGGCCCTCCCGTCCAGGCCCCCGGCGCCGAGTCGGTGACGCGATGGACCACCGGCGATCTGGACGGAGACGGGATCCCGGACGTGGTCGCCGTCGGGAAAGCGTCGATCGTCGTTTTCGGCGGCGACGGCGCGGGCGGCTTCGTCCCGCTGCAGACGATCGCCATCCCGCACCAGCACGCGGAGACCCGCGCCACTCTCGGCGACCTGAACCAGGACGGCCGCCTCGACCTGGCCGTCGCCTCCACGTTCGTGCTGGACACGTATCTCGCGAACGCCGACGGCACCCTCACGCCGGGTCCGTCCTACCCCCTCTCCGGAATCGCCTCCTCGCTTGCCATCGGCGACCTGGACGGAGACGGGACACCGGACATCCTCGCCGTCAGCGGAACGGCTTCCAGGGTGTCGATCTTCTCGTCGGCGCCGGCCCCCGTTTTCACGCCGGACGCGCTACTTCCAGCCCGCACCGGGCTGGCGTATCGATCTTCGGTCGCGGCAACGGGCGGAACCCCTCCGTATTCCTTCTCGACGCGCTCGCTCCCGTTCCCGCTCGCGCTGAGCGCGGACGGTCGAGTCCGGGGCCGCGCCACGCCCTATCGTTCCACGACGAGCGTCATCCTCTCGGTGACCGACGCGACCGGCCGGACCGGCTTTCGCTCGGTCGCGTTCCCGGTCGAGCCCGCGCGCCTGTTCACGCTGACCCCGTGCCGCCTCGTCGACACCCGGGAGGACGGGATCCCGGTCCCGGCGGTGGGGCGGCGGCGCTTCGCCGCGAGTCGTTGCGGCCTGCCCGAAGGTGCCACGCTCCTGGCCGCGAACGTCACCGTCACGGGCAGCTCGGCTCCCGGGCACTTCACCCTCTTCCCGTCCGACATCCCCAGGCCGGCGGTCAGCACCCTCAACTTCGGCGCCGGACAGACCCGCGCCAACAACGCGCTCCTCATGATCGACAGCGACGGCTTCTTCACGGTCGAGAACGCGGCGCCGGCGGACGCGCACCTGATCGTGGACGTGAGCGGCGCCTTCGACTGAGCGCACCCCACGTTACCATCCGCCCTTCATGCCGGACCTGATCCTGGCGATCGACCAGGGGACCACGGGATCGACCGCGCTCCTCGTCGACGGGTCGTGCCACGTGGTGGCGTCGCGTACGGTCGAGGTGCCGGTGCGCTTCCCGTCGCCCGGCCTCGTCGAGCAGGACGCCGACGACCTCCTGGCGTCGGTGGCGGCCGCGGTCACGTCGGTCCTGGCGGGCGTCGATCCGGCCCGTGTCGCCGCGCTCGGGATCACCAACCAGCGCGAGACGACGCTCCTCTGGGAAGCGGCCACCGGACGCGCCGTCCACCCCGCCATCGTCTGGCAGGACCGGCGCACCGCCGCCCGCTGCGAGGAGCTGCGCAACGACGGCTGGGAGCCGCGGGTGAGGGCGCGTACCGGCCTCGTCCTCGACCCGTACTTCTCGGCGACGAAGCTCGAGTGGCTCCTCCACCAGGTGCCCGGCGCGCGGGAGGCCGCGGCTCGCGGCTCGCTCCTCGCGGGCACCGTGGACAGCTGGCTCGTTCACCGCCTCTCCGGCGGCGTCCACCTCACCGACGTCTCCAACGCGTCGCGCACGCTCCTCCTCGACGTGGAGCGGCTCGCCTGGGACGAGGAGCTGTGCGCGCTCTTCGGCGTGCCTCTCGCCGCGCTCCCGCGCCTGGTCGACTGCGCGGGGCCGCTCGCCGAGACGCGCGGCGCCGGCTTCCTGCCGGACGGAATCCCCATCGCCGGCCTCGCGGGCGACCAGCAGGCGGCGCTCTTCGGCCAGGCGTGCTTCGAGACGGGGGTGGCCAAGTGCACGTACGGGACCGGCGCCTTCGTGCTCCTGAACTCGGGCCCCAAACCCGCCTTCTCGAAGCACGGCCTCCTCACGACCGTGGCGTGGCGGATCGCCGGAGAGACGACGTACGCCGTGGAGGGGAGCGCGTTCGTGGCCGGCGCGGCGGTGCAGTGGCTGCGCGACGGGCTGGGCCTCATCGAGACGAGCGCGGATGTGGAGGCGCTCGCGGCGTCGGTGCCGGACACGGGCGGCGTGGTCTTCGTGCCGGCCCTCGCGGGCCTCGGCGCGCCGCACTGGCGGC
>CAYLNK010000406.1:0-4566 GCA_964384675.1 uncultured Holophagales bacterium
CTACGCGGGCGCGGCGCCGCGGTACGGTCCGGTGACGATCTGGGGCCTCCGCCAGGACGCCGCCGACCGCTCGAACGTCACGGTCGTCCACCAGGGAGAGCCGGGCTCGGGTCCGCTCACGCTGCGGCTCACCGTCCTCTCGGCCGATCCCGCGGCCCCGGCGGCGAGGTCGCTCCCCGACGTCACGCTCCAGCCGGGCGAGCTCGCGCAGATCTCGGGCGTCCTCGCCCGGGAGGGCCTGACGCGCGGGGCCGTTCGCGTGGAGCCGGCCGCGCCGCGGCCCGACGCGCCTTCGTTCACCGCGTACGGCGTGATCAACGACCAGACGACGTCGGACGGGTCGTTCGTCCCGCCGTGGCCGGACGGACTGTCGCCGGCGTCGCTCACACTTCCGGTCGTGGTCGAGAGCGCGGAGTACACGAGCGACGTCGTGCTCGCGAACGGCTCGGGCGAGGTCCGCCGGATCCGGCTCACGTTCACGTCGGAGGCGCTCCCGCCGCCGGGCGAGGTGTCCGTCCCGCTCGAGCTGTCCCCCGGTTCGCAGCTCGTGATTCCCGCGTTCGTGGCCTGGCTGCGGGAGCGGACCGGGTTGCCCGGGCCGGGGCCCCTCCTCGCCGGACCGGTCTTCCTGACGCCCGACGGGGGCGGCACGCTCGAGGGCGTCTTCGCCGGAGCGCGCACGTCGACGGCGGGCGGCGGCGGGCGGTACGGTCTCTTCGCGGCGGCGACGCCGGCAGCGGCTCTGGCTCCCCGCTCGGCGTTCCTGTACGGGCTCCGGCAGGACGCGGAGAGCCGCACGAACCTCGCGCTCGTGAACGCCGGGGTCGGTGAGGCGGTCTTCCGCGTGGAGCTCGTCGACGGGGCGACCGGCGCCGTCGCCGGGACGATCGAGGACGTGCGCGTTGCGGGCCGGCGCTGGCGGCAGCTCGACGCGGTTCTGTCGCGGGTCCCGGGCCTCGCGAACGCCTACGCCCGCGTCGTCCTCGTCTCGGGCGCCGGGCCGTTCCTGGCGTACGCGGTCGTCAACGACGGCGCGCGCCCGGGCGAGCGCACCGGTGACGGCGCGCTCGTCGAGATGGCCGTGGAGGAGTGACCGGATCCGGTGCCGATACACTCCGCCCCCGTGCGGATCGTCTTCTTCGGCTCCCCCGACTTCGCCCTCCCGTCTCTCGAGGCCCTCCGCGCTGCCGGCCACGAGGTGACGCTCGTCGTCTCGCAGACACCGAAGCCCGTCGGACGGAAGGCCACGCTCACCGATCCGCCCGTCGCCGTGCGGGCTCGCGCGCTGGGGATCCCCGTCTTCCAGCCGGGAGGACTGAGGGGCGAGGACGTGGTGTCGCGCCTGGGCGCCGAGCGTGCGGACCTCTTCGTCGTGGTCGCCTACGGGAAGCTCCTGACCCAGGCCGTGCTCGATCTCCCGCGGATCGCGTGCCTCAACGTGCACGGCTCGCTCCTCCCGCGGTGGCGGGGCGCGTCGCCGGTCCAGGCCGCGCTGCTCTCCGGGGACGTCGAGACCGGCGTCTCGATCATGAGGATGGAGCTGGGGCTCGACAGCGGCCCCGTTTTCGCGCGGCGCGCCACGCCGATCGGCCCGGAGGAGGACGCGGGCGCGCTCTCGGACCGTCTCGCCGCCCTCGGCGCCGGCCTGCTCGTCGAGACCCTTCCGGCGGTGGCCGCGGGGGCGGTCCCCGAGCCGCAGGACGACGCGCTCGTCACGGTCTGCCCGAAGATCCGTCGCGAGGACGGGCGCGTCGACTGGAACGAGGAGGACGCCCTCCTCGTCCGCCGCGCTCGCGCGTACTCCCCCTGGCCGGGCTTGTACGCCTACCTCGGAGAGCGGCGGATCAAGCTGTCCGGACTCTCTCTGGGGGAGCTGCCGCGGCTGGCCTATCCGGCCGGAACGGTGCTGGAGGTCGCGGACGCGCTCGTCGTGGCCTGCGGTCGCGACGGGCACGGCGCCGTCGCGATCCGCACGGTTCAGGGCGAGGGCCGGCGTTCGCTGCCCGCCGCCGAGTTCTGCCGGGGCGAGCGGGTCGAGCGCGGCGAGCTCCTCACGTGACGTCCGTCCGCGACGTCGCGCTCCGGATCCTGATCCGCGTCGAGAACGACCGCGCTCACGCGGCGCCGCTCCTGGACGCGCGCGGCGCCTCGCTGCCGCCACGAGACCGCGACCTCCTCCGCGCCGTCGTGAAGCGCACGCTGCGAGGGGTCGTCCGGCTCGACCACGTCCTTTCCCGCCACCTGGATCGTCCCGTCGCGACGCTCGATCCGCCGGTCCGCGCGGCGCTCCGCCTCGGGGCCGCGCAGCTCCTCCTCCTCGACCGGATCCCGCCCCACGCCGCGGTCTCGGAGACCGTGGACGCGCTCAAGGCGCTGGCGCCACGGGCCGCGGGGCTGGTGAACGCGGTCCTGCGCCGCGTGGCGCGTCACGAGGCGGCTCCGGGCCGCGTGGTGCTACCCGAGGGGGCTCCGCCGCTCCGTCGCCTCGCGCTCGAGACGTCGCATCCCGAGTGGCTCGTGACGCGCTGGGTGGCGACCATGGGGGAGGAGCGGGCCCGGAACGCGCTCCTCGCCACGGCGCGGGAGTCGCCGATCGACCTCCTCGTCGACCCGCGCCTCGGGAGCCGGGAGGACGTTGCCCGCCGCCTCCTCGCGGACGGCGTCGAGACCGTGGAGTCGCCGTGGGCGCCGCTCGCGCTCACCGTGGTCCCCGGCCCTCTGGCGACGGAGGAGCCCGCCCGCAGCGCCGCCGGCCACCCGCTCGTCCATGGCGGCGCGCTTCCCGTGGTGGACGCGGCCGCGCAGGCGATGGTGGAGCTCCTGGAGCCGGCGCCCGTCGTGATCGACCTCGCCGCGGCGCCGGGCGGCAAGACGCGCGCCCTCCTCTTCCGCGGGATCGGCGGGCGCGCCGTCGCGCTCGAGAAGCAGCCGGCCCGGGCGGCGCGCCTGCGTTCGAACCTGGCCGCTTCCGGCCTCTCGGACCGGGCCCTGACCGTCCTGGCCGACTCCCGGCGGCCCCCGCTCCGGCGGGGGAGCGCCTCGTCCGTCCTCCTGGACGCTCCGTGCTCCGGAACGGGCACCCTCCGGAAGAACCCCGAAATCCTGCTCCGGCTCGCCGAGGGGGACCTCGCCGGCTTCGCCGCCGTCCAGCGCGCCCTCCTCGGCCCCGCCCTGGACCTGCTGGCCCCCGGCGGCCTCCTCGTCTACGTCACCTGCTCCCTGGAGCCGGAGGAGAACGAGGCGGTCGTCGAGGCGGCCCTCGCGACCCGGGGCGGTTTCGCGAGGGAGACGCCCGACCGTTCGCGACTCGGGGGTCCGATGGCGGCCTGCGTCTCCACGGACGGCGTCGTCCGTGTGTCTCCAGGCGAGACGAATGACGGCTTCACGGCGATCACGATTCGCCGAACGCGTCAAGTCCGCTGATTCAGAGGGCCGAATCGCTCTCAGCGGTTGACAAGGTGAGGTCCGCAGTCCTACATTTCCGCCGATTCGCGGGCAGCGAACGGTTCCCCGAAAGGAAGAGGAGGTCAACACATGGCTGGTAAGGCCGAAATCGTAGACGCAATTGCCAACGACGCCGGGCTGTCGAAGAAGGACGCGACGGCGGCGCTGGACGCCGTCATCAACACCATCTCCGGAAGCCTGAAGAAGGGCGACCGCGTCGCCATCCCCGGGCTGGGGATCTTCAGCGTGGCGGACCGCAAGGCCCGCACGGGGATCAACCCCCAGACGAAGGCGAAGATCAAGATCGCCGCGTCGAAGGCCGCGAAGTTCAAGGCCGGCAAGGAGCTCAAGGAGCTTCTCAACAAGAAGAAGCGCTAGCTCCGGCGACCCGCTTCTCCGCTCCGAGCGGACTTCGAGCGCCCCGGGCAAGACGCCCGGGGCGTCGTCGTTTTCCGGCCTCTCCCCTATCATCGCGGCGCCTTGATTCCGCTACGCGACACGATCCCGAGCCGGACCGTCCCGTTCGTCAACACGCTGCTGATCTTCGGCAACGTCGCGGCGTTCATCGGGCAGCTGATGCAGGGGCGCCACCTCGACGCGTTCCTCGCGCACTACGCGTTCGTCCCCGCGCGCTTCTTCCATCCGTCGCTCTGGAGCGGCCCCGCCGGCGCGGGCGTCCTCACCGTGATCACCTCGATGTTCCTGCACGGCGGACTGCTCCACCTGGGCGGGAACATGCTCTATCTCTGGATCTTCGGCGACAACGTGGAGGACGCGCTCGGGCACCTCCGCTACCTCATCTTCTATCTCGCGACCGGCGTCGCCGCCGCGCTCGCGCACGGCCTGATCGACTCCACGTCGGCGATCCCCACGGTGGGAGCCTCGGGGGCGATCGCGGGCGTGCTGGGCGCCTACTTCGTCCTCTACCCGCACGCGCGTGTCGTCACCCTGGTGCCGCTCTTCATCCTCTTCCCGCTGATCGAGGTGCCCGCCGTGCTCTACCTCCTCGGGTGGTTCCTGATGCAGTTCTGGTACGGCTCGGCCGCGCTCGTCTCGCCCGGTCGCGGCGCGGCGGCCGGCGGCGGCGTGGCCTGGTGGGCGCACGTCGGCGGCTTCGTGGCC
>CAYLNK010000407.1:0-4539 GCA_964384675.1 uncultured Holophagales bacterium
GGGTCCGGGTCCTCGACCGAGAACACGACGCGCGCGACCCCGGCTGCCGCCAGCGCGTCGGCGCAGGGCGGTGTCCGTCCGTGGTGAGCGCAGGGCTCGAGGTTGACGTACGCCGTCGCGCCCCGGGCGCCTTCCCCCGCCGCGGCGAGCGCCATCGCCTCGGCGTGCGGCAGGCCGGCGCGCTCGTGGAATCCCTCGCCGACCACCTCTCCCGACGGCGAGACGAGGAGGCAGCCGACTCGAGGGTTCGGAGAGGTCGTGTAGCGGCCACGCTCCGCCAGGTCGAAGAGCCGGTCCCAGAGCCGGCCGGGCAAGGTCATCGTGAGCGCGGGCCTTCGCTCCCGCCCTCCCGCACGGACCTTCCGCCACTGCGGGGGCCTCCGCCCCCCGCCAGGGACCTCGCCCCTCGCTCCGCGAGAGGCAGCCGGTTCGCGTCGCTCACGTCTCGTCCATCGCGGACGGCTCAGTCGTCGACGAGGGCGCGCGCGAACGCCTCGGGATCGAAGTCGAGGAGGTCTTCCGCCGTCTCGCCGACGCCGACGTACAGCACCGGCAGCTTCAGCTCGCGCACGATGGCCAGGATCACGCCGCCCTTCGCCGTGCCGTCCATCTTGGTCAGGACGAGGCCGGTGACGCCGGCCGAACGCGTGAACTCGCGGGCCTGGGCGAGACCGTTCATCCCGGTCACCGCGTCGAGCACGAGGAGGCACTCGTGGGGCGCGCCCGGGATCTCCCGGCTCGCCACGCGGCGGATCTTCGACAGCTCCTCCATCAGGTTGTGCTTGGTGTGGAGGCGGCCCGCGGTGTCGACGTAGAGGAGGTCGGCACCCCGCGACTTCGCCACGTTGCAGGCGTCGTGGACCACGGCGGCGGGGTCGGCTCCGGTCTTCTGCTTGACCAGGATGGCGCCCGTACGGTCCGCCCAGATCTCGAGCTGCTCGACCGCCGCCGCGCGAAAGGTGTCCGCCGCGGCCAGGACGACCGTTCGCCCCGCCGCCGCGGCCCGCGCCGCGAGCTTGGCGGTGGTCGTGGTCTTTCCGGTGCCGTTCACTCCGACCATCAGGACCACCCGAGGCGTCCCCGGCGGCAGCGGCGTCCGCACGACCGGCAGCCTCAGGCGCTTCTCCACCTCGGTCTTCAGGACACGGCGAACGACGTCCGTCTCCTCCGCCCCCTTCCTTCCGGACTCCTCGCGGACCGCGGCGACCAGCTCGGCAGCCGTCGAGGGACCGACGTCCGCGGAGATGAGCGCGTCCTCCAGGGCCTCCAGAGCCTTCGGATCGGGCTCGAACGGCTTCCGGATCGCGTCCCCCACCTTCGCGATCAGCTCGGTGTGGGTCATGAAGAGCCCACGCTTCAGGCGGGCGAAGAGCGTCGGCTTCTCACTCATCTCGGGCCGCGGGGGGCTTTCAGCCGATCTCGGCGGCGAGCTTCTCGCGGACCTCGTCGAGCCGGGCTCGCGCCGCGGAGACGACGCCGGTCGCGTCGAAGAGGACCAGCAGGAAGTAGCCGTCCTTGACGTTCGCCGAGAAGAAGCGTCCCCCCTCGAACTCGAGCGCCAGGTCCTTCAGCTCCCCCATCCCCGACCGCTCGGCGACCCGCCCCAGCTCGGCGAGCCACACCGACTCGTACGCGCCGAGCGTCTCGACGGCCGTGGCGGTTCCGACCTCGGCAATGGTCTCCCCTTGCGGGTCGAGGAACGCGGCGGCCTGCGCTCCGGGGGCGGCCATCAGCCCGTCGAGGACGTCGACGAAGCTCACCGGCTCACCTCGCCCCCTCGACGATCGGCTTCTCCGATTCGAGGAAGCGCCGGGCCCGTTGCCCTTCGTCGGTCTCCGGACCGGCCTCCAGGGCCCTCTGCATGTAACGGACCGCCAGGTCCCGGCGTCCGGTCGTCAGCAGACAGAGCGCGGCCTGGTAGTTCGAGACGTGGTCCTTGGGCTCGATCTTCAGCGACGCCAGGAAGTCCTCGAGGGCGAGCCGGTGCTGGTCCTGCTTCATCCTCACGAGCCCCCGCTCGCGGTAGCCGCCCTTGTAGAGCGGGTCGGCGGAGACGACGGCGCTGAACTGAGCCTCCGCGGCGGCCCAGTCGCCGTGCTTCTTGAAGACGAGGCCCAGGTTGAACCGGGCGTTGTTCTTCTCGTTCGAGGGAGGACCGTCGATCACGAACTGGAAATCGGGCACGGCGTCGTCGAGCTTCCCGGCCTCCATCAGGCAGACGCCCCTGTTGTTGCGCGCCTCCATGAAGCCGGGGTCCAGCTTGATCGAGGCGTTGAAGGCCTTCAACGCCGCGCCGTAGTCCCTCTTGTAGAGGAGCGCGAGGCCGAGCGCGTTCGGGACCGCGGGATCGGTGGGGTGGCTGACCTGCGCCCGGCGCAGGAGCTGGATCGCCTCGTCGGCGCGGCCCTCGCGCAGCAGCGAGAGGCCGTTCCGGTAGTCCACGAGGTCGGCCAGGAGCGGGTTCTCCTCGGGCTGCGCCTGCGTCCGGGGCGTGCACCGCGGCGTCCCGAGGAGGACGGCGAGGGACAGAGCGGTCCCGAGGAGGCGGCGACGGAGCCGCGGCGGGCGGCTCACGCCGAGGCCTGCAGGCGCGCCGCCTCGCCCACGACGTCGATGTCGCGGGCCGCGAAGGCCTTCTCGAGCGCGTCGATGACCCGGGGGTCGAAGCGGATGCCGGAGAACGAGCGGATCCGCGAGACGACGTAGTCGAGGGCCATCGCCTTCTGATAGGGACGGGTGGTCGTCATGGCGTCGAAGGTGTCGGCCACGGTCACGATGCGGGCCAGGACGGGGATGTTCTCGCCGGCAAGTCCATCGGGGTAGCCCTTTCCATCCCACTTCTCGTGGTGGTGCTTGATGCCCGGGATGATCTCCTTCAGCTGCGGGATCTGGCCCATGATGATGGCGCCCTTGATGGGGTGCGTCTTCATCACCTCGAACTCCTCGTCGGTGAGGGCCGTGGGCTTGCGGAGGATCCGGTCGTCGATGCCGATCTTCCCCACGTCGTGGAGCAGCGCCGCGATCCGGACCTTCTTGATCTCCTCGGACGTCAGGCCGAAGTGCTTGGAGATGGCGACCGCATAGCGGGCCACCCGCTCGGAGTGGCCGCGCGTGTACGGGTCCTTCGCGTCGATCGCGGCCGTGAGCGACCGGATCGAGTTGATGAAGAGCTCCTGGTTCTCCTTCGCGGCCGCCCGGAGCTTCTCGATCGACGTCTGCAGCGAGGCCGACATCGAGTTGAACGTCTCCGACAGCTGGGCGAGCTCGCGAGTTCCACGCACCTCGGCGCGCTGGCCGTAGTCGCCCTCGGCGATCGAACGGACCTTCTCGACGAGCTCCAGGACCGGGCGGGAGAGCGCCCGCGCCGCCACGAACGCGACGAACACGGCGAAGACGAGGGCCAGCGCCGCGCCGGCCGTGGACGCCTTCGTCATCTGCGCGACCGAGGCGTACGCCTGGCCCTCGTCCGTCTCGACGATCACGCCCCAGTCCGGCCCCTCCTCGGGTCCCCCCTCGATCCGCGCGACGGTCCCGAGCACGCGGCGGGCCGACTCGCCCTCGCCGCGCACGTAAGAACGCGTCAGGCGGCTCGGCTGCGTCACGAACTCGTTCACCAGCTCGATCTTCTTCAGCGAGCCGTACCCGCCGAGCGCCGCCGGGTCGCTCGCCAGGACGAGACGTCCCTTCCGGTCGACGATGTAGGACAGCACGTTCTGGTTCCGCTCGCGGTCGAGCGATTCCTGGATCGGCTCGAGCGACAGGAACGCCTCCACCACGCCGAGCACCTGGTCGTCGACCGCCACCGGGACCGCCACGACGATGCCGGCCCGGGGGTAGAGCCTGGAGCGGATCGGGTCGCCCACGACGTTCCGCCCCTGGCTGGCGAGCTCGAACGCGTGGCGCAGCTCCCCGTCCAGCACGGTGTCGATCTCGCGCAGCTGCGACACGTTTCCGCCCTGGCCCCGGCGGTCGAGGGTACGGAGGATGAGGAAGCTCGGCTCGGCCTGGATGTAGTCGGCCAGCAGCTTGCTCCGCCCCACGAAGGTGAACGGGTCCTTCTCGGGTGCGACCGCGAGCGCGAGCTTCAGGGCGTCCGCGATCTTGCCCAGCTGAGTCTGGGCGTTCCTCACGTACGTACCGGCGTCCGCGGCCAGCATCACCGCGCTTCGCGTCAGGTATTTCTTCTCGGCGGTCTCGAGGGCCTCACGGTTGATCCGGATGAGGGCCCAGTGGGACAGCACCATCGGCACCACCGAGACCACGGTGAGGGCCGCCAGGAGCGCGGTCAGGAATCGGAGCCTCGGGAGCCCGGGAGCCGGCATGCGGCGTCAATTGTACCGGTCGAGCGCCCGGTCCAGGGCCTCCATCAGCTCCCGGGCGTCGACCCGCTCGACGACGGTCGTTCCCGGGCGCCTCAGCAGCACGGCGCGGAGCCCACGCGAGTCGGACTTCTTGTCGGCGCCGAGGCGCGCCGGCCAGGAAGCCAGGACGGCCCCGGCGAGACGCGGCGGGCGGCAGAGGGACGCGACCTGCGCCGCC
>CAYLNK010000408.1:0-4519 GCA_964384675.1 uncultured Holophagales bacterium
CGCACGGAGACGGCGTCCCCGGCCGCCGCGCCGGCCGCGCCGGCCGCGCCCGCCGGCGAGCGATTCGTCATCGACCCGAGGACCGATGCCCGGGTCTCTCATGGCCTCGACGTGACGATACGGCTCCTCTCCGGGATGGACGAGCTGTGCCGGGCGCGAGGGGTCGCGTTCGGCGTCTACCTGGTGCCGATCTCCCTCTTCTCGGGCTTCGACTACCTCGCCGCGGGACGCACCCAGCTCTTCCGCCTCGATCCGGACGTCGAGACGTGGCTCTTCACGTCGCTCCTCGAGAGGTGCCGGAGCGCGGGCGTCCGGTGTGCCTGGTCGGGCGACCTCCTGGATCCGCAGAAGGCCGGACGAACGACCGTGGCCCACGAGGGCGACCCCCACTGGAACGGATACGGGCACGAGCTGGTCGCCCGGGACCTCGCCCGGCTCGTGCCGGGCTGGACGTCGAGAGGAGAGAAGCCGTGAAGGTCGCCACCTGGAACGTCAACGGCGTCCGCGCCCGCGAGACGCAGCTCCTCGCCTGGATCGCCGCCGAGGCTCCCGACGTGCTCTGTCTGCAGGAGCTGAAGGCGAACCCCGCCCAGATCCCGGCGCCGCTCCTCGCCCTCGACGGGTACGACGCCGTCTGGCACGGCGAGCGCGCCTACTCCGGCGTGGGCCTGCTCGTCCGGAAGGGGGCCTTCGACGGGGCGCCGGAGTTCGTGGTCCCGGACATCGACGTCGAGACCCGGATCGTGACGGCCCGCCTCCCCGGCCTGACCGTCGCCTCGGTCTACGTCCCGAACGGCGGGAAGGACTACCCGGCCAAGCTCGCCTTCCTCGAGGCGCTCGAGAGGTGGACGGCGGCCGAGCGCGCGGCGGGCCGGGCCCTCATCGTCTGCGGGGACCTGAACGTCGCGCGGACCGACCTCGACGTGCACCCGAAGGAGCGCAAGGCCGGCGCGATCGGCCAGCGCGCCGACGAACGGGACCTGCTGGAGAAGGTCCTGGGACGCGGGCTCGTCGACGTGACGCGCGCGGCGCACCCCGACGCCGCCGATTTCTTCACCTGGTGGGCGCCGTGGCGGAGCCTGAAGGAGAGGAACATCGGCTGGAGGATCGACTTCGTCCTGGCGAGCCCGCCCTGGGACGCGCGGACGACGTCGGTCTCGGTGCAGCGGACGTACGGCACGAGCGACCACGCGCCTCTCGTGGCCGTCCTCCAGGGGTAGTCGCCCGTCAGAACTGGAAGTAGATGAACTGCTGCCCGCCGGTCACGCCGAGGAGCAGCAGGGAGCAGGCGAGCGCGTAGTAGGCGCCGACCCGGGCCCAGCCCGGCCACGCGCCGAGGAGGACGTGCAGCGGCCGGCGCAGGAGCACGGTGTCCGCGGCGAGGAGGACCCCGATCAGGGCCGTGCCCAGGGCCAGCTGCCCCGGGCCGATCGGAAGGCGCGAGAGGCCCTCCCCGAGCCCGACGCCCATCGAGCGCAGGACGTGCATCGCCTCCGTCAGCGTACGCGCCCGGAAGAAGACCCAGGTGACGCACACCAGGGTGAAGACGAACGCGATCCGGAAGGCGCGAAGCGGGAGCGAACCCTCGGCGAGGCCGAGGCGCGCCCGCACCCACGCACGGGCGTTCCCGGTGAGGATCGAGGTGACGAGGAAGAGCCCGTGGAGGCCCCCCCAGATCACGTAGTTCCAGCTCGCCCCGTGCCAGAGCCCGCTCACCACGAAGACGACGAGGAGGTTCCGGCAGCGGACCCCGAGCGGCCCCCGGCTGCCGCCCAGCGGGACGAAGAGGTAGTCGCGGAACCAGGTGGAGAGCGAGATGTGCCAGCGCCGCCAGAACTCGGAGATCGAGCCGGCCGAGTACGGGTGGTCGAAGTTCAGCATCAGCTCGAACCCCATCACGCGGGCGCAGCCGCGCGCGATGTCGCTGTAGCCGGAGAAGTCGCAGTAGATCTGGAACGCGAAGAACACCGTGGCCAGGATCACGGGCAGGCCGTGGTACCGGAGCGGGGCGTCGTAGACGGCGTTGGCGAGGATCGCCAGCCGGTCGGCGATGACGACCTTCTTGAACAGCCCCCAGAGGATCAGCTGGAGGCCCTGGGCGACCCGCTCGGCGTCGAAGGCGTGAGGCTCGCGGAACTGGTGGAGGAGGTTCTGGGGCCGCTCGATCGGCCCCGCGACGAGCTGGGGGTAGAAGAGGACGTAGAGGGCATAGATCCCGAGGTGGCGCTCCGCCTTCTGGCGGTTGCGGTACACCTCGATGGTGTAGCTCATCGCCTGGAACGTGTGGAACGAGAGGCCGATCGGCAGGACGAGCCTGAGCGCGGGGACGAGCGCGTCCCCCAGGTGGAGGGCGGCCGCGAGCTGGTTCAGGTTGTCGGCCGCGAAGTTCCAGTACTTGAACACGGCCAGGACGCCGACGTTGGCGACGAGGCTCAGGAGGAGGAGCACGCGGCGACGCAGACCCTGCGCGTCCTCGATCAGGATCCCCGCGACGTAGTCGACGAGGATCGTGAAGATCAGGATCAGGATGTAGACCGGGATGAACGCCATGTAGAACCAGCAGCTCGCCGCCAGCAGCAGGAGCCAGCGCGCCCGATGCGGCAGCGCGAAGTAGAGCGCCGTGACGAGCGGGAAAAAGACGAGGAAGGCGAGCGAGTTGAACAGCATCGGCGGCCGGACCGGCCGGGCAAGCTAGCAGGAGGCGGCGGTTTTGAGAAGATCTTCCGCGCCCGCGGAATAGACGCCGGCCCCGCAACGATGTCACGGACGTGAAACGACTCCTCCTCACCGCCGGCCTCCTCGGAATCGCCGCCGTGCTCCTCGCCCAGGCTCCGCCGAAGAAAGGGACCCCGTCCATGGCCACCTCCCCCGACGCGACCGACCGGGTCGTCAAGACCGACGACGAGTGGAAGAAGCTCCTGACGCCCGAGCAGTTCCACGTCACACGCAAGAAGGGCACGGAAAGGGCGTTCACGGGGAAAACCTGGGACGAGCACCGCAAGGGGACGTATCTCTGCGTCTGCTGCAACCTGCCTCTCTTCAGCTCGGACACGAAGTTCGACTCCGGGACCGGCTGGCCCAGCTTCTGGGCCCCGATCTCGGAGACGGCCGTGAAGACCGAGGAGGACCGGAGCTTCTTCTCGCTCCGCACCGAGGTCCTCTGCCGCCGCTGCGACGCCCACCTCGGGCACGTCTTCGACGACGGCCCGAAGCCGACCGGGCTGCGCTACTGCATGAACTCGGCGTCCATGACGTTCGAGCCGGCGAAGTAGACCCGGGCGCGCCCCCGCGCCGGGAGATGATAGGAGCGCCCCCCGAGGATCCGAGAACGGGAACCTCCGGGGGCGCACCGACGTTTCATCTGGCGGGAGGAACGATGTACTACGTGCTCGGGGCCGACGGCGGACAGTACGGGCCGATCGACGAGGCGACCCTCCGGGCGTGGATCGCCGAGGGGCGCGTGGGCCCGCCGACGATGTCGTTCAAGGCCGGCGAGGCCGAGTGGGTGGCGATGAGCTCGCGGGGCGACTTCGCGGGCGCCTTCCCGAGCGTCTCGCCGCCGACGGTGCCCGGGATCCCGCCCGTCCGCATGCCGTCGGCCGTGGTGCCGGTGGTGCCGTCCGGGCAGAAGGAATGGATCGTCGCGCTCATCCTCTCGGTGCTGCTCGGGTACTTCGGCGTCGACCGCTTCTACCTGGGCCACATCGCGCTCGGGGTCCTCAAGCTCGTGACGTTCGGGGGGTGCGGGATCTGGTGGCTCGTCGACGTCGTGCTGATCGCGGTGGGGGCGGTGCGCGACGA
The DNA here is from genome assembly GCA_964384675.1 of uncultured Holophagales bacterium. Classification (GTDB taxonomy): domain Bacteria; phylum Acidobacteriota; class Thermoanaerobaculia; order UBA5066; family UBA5066; genus CAYLNK01. The sequence goes on from CAYLNK010000408.1 coordinate 3,802, forward strand.
CCGGGGGCGCCCGCTCGTGAAGACGATCTGACGCCGGGCCGCCCTAGCGGTCCTTCTCTCCGATCCCGAAGAGCGACTCGAACGACTCGCGGCAGGCCGGCGGGAAGAGCCCGGCCGCGGCCCGCTTCACGTGCGACGTCTCGGCGTCCGGGTCGTCCTCCACGCGGAGGGTGCCGGCGGGGCGAAGGGCGTCGCGCCGGCAGTCGAGGGTCGCGAGACGGGCGGCCACCGCCGGGAGCGGATCCCGGTCGCGCCGCACGAGCAGGCGCACGAGACCCTGGGGGACGCAGTCGGCCGACAGGCTGGCGGTCAGGCGCTCCTCGGCGGCCGCCCCGGCGCGCGAGGGATCGACCTCGAAGAGCGCGTCGAGGGCGGTGGCGGCGTTCTCGGCCTCGACGGTGCGGCCCAGCGTCTCCAGGAGGTCGTATCCCTCGGCGCCGAACGGCTCGAGCATCGCGAGGAGCGCCTCCTTCCCGAGGCAGCGCAGGCAGAGGGTCCTGAGGGCCGTGGCGAGGTGCGGTAAGGCCTGTCGGTCCCCCGCGCGGCCGAGGAGGGCCGCCACCTCGGGCCCGATCTCCTCGTCGCCGAGGCGGGCGCGAAGGGCGTCGCGCAGGCGCGCGCTTCCGGCCACCTCCGCCGGATCCAGCGCGTCGAGCCATTCGGTGGCCTCGGCGCGCGGCGCGTCGAGCTTCCCGGCGAGGACGCCGTCGGCGGCGAG
>CAYLNK010000409.1:0-4502 GCA_964384675.1 uncultured Holophagales bacterium
GGCGTCTTCGCGGCCGCGGCGTGCAGCGGGACGTTCGTCGTCGCGGCGGCGGGGCTCCTGGACGGGCAGGCCGCCACGACGACGTGGTGGCTTTCGCCCCTCTTCCGCGAGCTCTTCCCGGCGGTCTCGCTCGACGAGTCGCGCATGGTCGTCGCGGGCAAGGGCGTCGCCACCGCCGGCGCGGCGCTCGCCCACGTCGACCTCGCGCTCTGGCTGGTGCGGCGCGCGAGCCCGTCGCTCGCGGCCCTGACGGCGCGGTACCTCGTGACGGACTCGCGGCACTCGCAGGCCGCCTACGCGATCCCCGATCACCTGGCCCACGCCGATCCCACGGTGGAGCGCTTCGAGCGCTGGGCGCGACGGCGGCTGGCCCAGGGCTTCTCGCTCTCCGCCGCGGCCCGATCGGTGGGGGCGAGCGAGCGGACCCTGGCCCGGAGGCTCCGCGCCGTGCTCGGCAAGTCGCCGCTCGGCTACGTCCAGGACCTCCGCGTCGAGAGGGCTGTTCACCTGCTCCGGACGACGGACGCGAGCGTCGACGAGGTCGCGGGGCAGGTCGGGTACGCGAACGGGATGACTCTCCGGACGCTCCTTCGCCGCCGGATCGGGCGCGGGGTGAGGGAGATCCGGGCGCGGGCCTGACGGCGCGCCGGACTCCGGGTTGACGCCGCCCGCCGCAACCGGTAAAACCTCCCTCCCTGCCCTGAGCGGGTGTAGTTCAGTGGTAGAACGTCAGCTTCCCAAGCTGAATGTCGCTGGTTCGATCCCAGTCACCCGCTCCACGTCCTCCATCGGCCACGTCGACTTCGCGCCCGGCATGACGTCCGTCATGGAGGGCCGGCGCCCCGGCGATCACCATCGGACGCGAAGGAGGCCCCCATGTTCAAGGCCATCGAAGTCCTGATGACCGAGCATCGCCTGATCGAGAACGTCCTCGGGTCCCTCGGGACGCTGGCCGGAGAGCTCCGCGCGGGAGCGCCGCTCGAGCGGTTCCGTGCCGCCGAGTTCGGGGAGTTCTTCTCGCGCTTCGCCGACGCCGTCCACCACGGCAAGGAAGAGGACCTGCTGTTCGAGCGGATGATGCGGTTCGGCTTCCCGCGCGAGTCCGGCCCGCTCGCCGTGATGCTCCACGAGCACACGATCGGCCGGCGGCTCGTCGGCACGATCAAGGGGATCGGCTCGGCCTCGGGGTCCGTGAGCGACGCCGAGAAGAGCCTTTTCGTGGAGAGCGCGGGCGCCTATCCGGAGATGCTCTTCGCCCACATCCAGAAGGAGGACCAGATCCTCTACCCGATGGCGATGCAGGTGCTGCCGCCCGCCGAGCTGGATCGCCTGGCCGGGGAGTACGAGCGGTTCGAGGAGAAGGTCGTGGGCCGCGGCGCGATCGACGAGCTGCACGGCCTCGCCGGGAAGCTCGTGGCCGCCTACCCCTTCGACGCGGCGGCGATCGGGCTCGCCACGGCCGGCATGGGCTGTCTCCGGCGCTGATCTGGTCGGGGATCGACCTCGCGGCCGCGCGCTCCCGCCCCCCCGGCCGGTGCGCGCGGCCGCGGCCTTTCACGGGGTGGAGGCCTGCGATACGCTGCTCGCGTGCAGCGTGAGCCGGGCACACTCCGCGCCCTGAGGACGGTCGGGCCGCCACAGGACCGGCATGCCTAAGGCCCTCGGCTTCGTCCTCCTCATGACCCTTCTGGGACTGCCAGGTGTGGTCCTCCTGGTCGTCGGGATCACCAAGGTCGTCCGCTTGCGCGACTTCCTCTCGCACGCTCGGGCGACCACCGGCCACGTCGTCGCCCTCACCCACCTCCGGTCTCACGAGGACGGTGACACCTACCGCCTCGAGGTCGAGTACCCCTCGCCCGCGGGCACGAGCCGCCGCTTCGCCGTCGAGACCGGGAACCCCCATTACGTCGTGGGGCGGGAGATCGAGGTCCTCTGCGCGGAGACGCAGCCACCCGACGCGAGGGTGCGAGGCATCGACACCACCTGGAGGAACCCCGCCATCTTCACGGTCGTCGGCCTCGCCTGGACGTCGTTCGCGACGTTCATCCTGGTGATCGCGCTGCGCCACCAGGCCCCCGCCGGCGGGAGCGGGCCTTGATCGAGGAGCACGGGAGCGACGCGATCGAGGGAAGGAGAGCCGCATGACGTTCGTCCGTGCGCAGATCAAGTGGATCATGCTGGTGTCGGGCGCTTTGACCTGCACGATGCTCACGGCGCTCGTCGCGCCTGGATTGGTGCTGCTCGCCACGTTCGGTGAAACGCTCGACGGCCAGGTCGCCGAGATCGTCGTCCGGAACTGGGGTGCGCTGATCGGCCTGGTCGGGGCCATGCTCGTCCACGGCGCCTTCGCCCCGAAGAGCCGTTCGCTCATCCTCGTCGTCGCCTGCGTCAGCAAGGCGATCTTCATCGGGCTGGTCCTGATCTACGGGCAGCGCTACCTGGCGCGGGCCGGGGTCGCGGTCGTCGGCGATTCGGTGATGGTGGTGCTGTTCGCTCTCTACCTGCTCGGAGCGCCGCGTCCCTCTCGCGCTGACGAGCCGTCGAGGTGACCATGTCCGATGAAGCGCCCTTCCAGCCGATCGTCCACCTGCTCGGGAGCGGATTGAGCATCCGGAACGTCTACGGCGAGCCGATCACGCAGGGGGAAGTGACCGTCGTTCCGGTCGCCCGGGTGACCTGCGCCTTCGGCGCCGGCGGCGGTGTGAGCCTCGACGCCGGGCGCGGGGCGGGTCCCACCGGCTTCCCGCGGGGCGAAGCGGCCCCTCCCGCGATCCAGGGCGGCGGAGGCGGGGGCGCGCTCCGGATGGCCCCGCTCGGAGCTCTCGAGATCGGGCCCCGCGGCACCCGGTTCATCCCGTACCGGAGCGCGGGACCCTTCCTCGTCGCGGCCGCCCTCGGCCTCGCGGTCGGCTACCTCGTCGCCGCTCGGCGGCGCTGACCGGCGCCTCGACCCGAATGAACAGGACGAGAGGGCAGAACGCCGGTGCGAATGGTCCCATCGACGGCACATAAATGGCGCTTTTCACGAGGTCATTCGCGCCCTAGCTTGGCTCCTGGCGGCGATGGTCCCGCCACCGAGGAGAAGACGTCATGGACCTCTGGGAGGGCGAGGCGACCGTGGTCGGCCTCCTCGGCGGGATCGCGAGCGTCGAGGAGCTGCGGATCCCGGCGAGGGGATTCAGCGGCATGGGCCTGCGGCTCCTCGACGTCGAGCGCAAGCTGTGGGCCGACTTCTGGGTCAACGCGAAGAGCGGCGTTCTGACGCCCCCGCCGCCGTGGGGCAGCTTCGTGGACGGGGTGGGGACCTGGGGCACCGACGAGGTGGACGGCAAGACGCCGGTCATCGTGCGCGGCGTCTGGGACCAGATCACGCCCACCTCCTGCCGGTGGTACCAGGCGGCCTCGCGCGACGACGGCAAGACGTTCGAGAAGAGCTGGATCATGGAGTGGACGCGGGCCTGAGCCCGCAGGGACCCGACGCGAGGAGGAGAACCCATGACGACCCGATCCGAAGCCCCACCGACCCAGATGCTCGACGCGACCCTCTCCGCGCTGGAGCGCCCCGCCCCCTCGGCGGTCGCCCGGTTCGAGGCGCCGAACGCCGACGAATACGACCCGTATTACGGGCGCTACATCTCGAAGGTCCCGCCGGGGGACCTCGGCGCGACCCTGCGCCGGCAGGTAGACGAGGTCGCCGGACTCTTCGGCTCGTTCGGCCCGGCGCAGGCGGAGTTCGCCTATGCGGCGGGGAAGTGGACGATCAAGGAGGTCCTCGGCCACCTCGTCGACACCGAGCGGGTCTTCGCCTATCGGGCGCTCAGCATCGGCCGGCACGATCCGAGCCCGCTGCCGGGCTTCGAGCAGGACATCTGGATGGGCCCCGCCCCGTTCCGGCATCGTTCGCTCGACGAGGTCCTCCGGGAGTGGATCGTGGTCCGCGCGGGAACGGTGCTCCTCGCCGAGGGCTTCCCCGAGGACGCGCCTCTCCGGCGGGGAACGGCGTCGGACAAGGAGATCTCCGTCCGGGCCCTTCTCCACGTGCCGCCCGGACACACGACCTACCACCTCGAGATCGTGCGGGAGCGCTACCTCGCATCGCCGGGCTGGCCGGCCGCGGAGCCGGTCCGTCCCTCGCGATGAGCGGCCCTTCGCGCGTGCGGAAGGCGGTGGAGGCTGACATCCCCGACCTCCTGCCCCTGATGCGCGGCCTCGCCGAGCTCGAGGGCTACGCGCCGCATTTCGCGGTGACGGAGGAGACGCTGCGAGAGCAGGGGTTCCGGAGGGATCCGCCGGACTTCCAGGCGCTGGTGGCGGAGGCTGCGGCGGGAGGCCTCGAGGGCATGCTGGTCTTCTACCTGGTGCCGTTCACGTTCCGCGCCCGCCCCACGCTGTTCGTCAAGGAGCTGTTCGTCGCTGAGTCGGCGCGGAGCCGCGGAGCGGGCGAAGCGTTGATGCGCGCCGCGGCGAGGGAGGCGGCACGGCGCGGCTGCGCCGCGGTGAAG
>CAYLNK010000410.1:0-4492 GCA_964384675.1 uncultured Holophagales bacterium
CTCCGCCTCGGTCAGCGCCTGCTCGGTCGCGCGACGCGCCTTCTCGGCCTCGGTCGCCTGCTGCGACGCGCTCCGGCGGGCGGCCTCGGCCTCGGACAGGGCCTGCTCGCTCTCCCGGCGTGCCCTCTCCGCGTCGGTCGCCTTCTGGGCCAGCGCGTCGAGCTCCGCCTTCTTCCGGGCCGCCGCGGCCGCGGCCTCGTCGGCGGCCGCCTTGCGGTAGGTGTCGCGGATCGCCTCGCTCGCCAGGGAGACGGCACGGCGCGAGTGGTCGATCACGACCTTGCGCCCCTCGCCCGCGTCGAGCGCCTTCTGGGCCAGGGCCAGCGCTCCCTTCGCCTCTCCGAAGGCGGTCGGGTTCACGTCGCCGGCCTTGATCCGCCCCGCGAACGCGAGGATCCGCTCCGCCTGCCGGACGTCGATCGGGATCTTCTCCTTGTACTGGATGCCGGCGATGGAGTCGAAGCCGGATCGGGGGGCCGGCGCGAAGGCCGAGAACGGGAACGACGACGCGGCGGCTCCGGGCGTCGTGGACGGCTGCGAGTAGAAGATCACCGCTTCCGAGGGCCGCTCCACGAACGGGAACGACTCGGCCGTGATCAGGATCGCGAACTCCTTCTTGCCGGTCGAGAACTTGGGGTCGTCGTTCGTGCCTCTCACGATCAGCTCGCCGAGGTTGTCGGTCACGCCGTCCCGGGTGACCGCCCAGACGACGTACGAGCTGACGTCGCCCCCGAAGAGGAGCGCCGGCTCCATCCCCCGGTACGTGAGCTCGATCCGGGCCTGGCCCGTCCGGTACCGCACCTCGGCGTTGACGGTCGCGTGCGGGCCGATGCCGGTCGCCTTGAACGGGACGTCGACGTCCGTGCCCTCCGGGAACGGGATCGCGGTGAGCGCGAGCTCGGCGCCGGGAGCGCGACCCGCCAGGGCGGCGAAGGCGACGAGGACCGCCGCCACGAGCTTGACCTTCCGGGCGTTTCTCATGCGGCGATCGTATAGCGGTTGTTTTTGACTCCGTGTTCTGTAACGGCTACGATTCCCGGCGTGGGGCGGCCGCGCGGCTTCGACGAGGACGAGGTCCTGGACCGGGCCGTGGAGGTGTTCCGCGCCCGGGGCTGGCAGCAGACGTCCCTCGACGACCTGGTTTCGGAGCTGGGCGTCCCCCGCCAGAGCCTCTACAACACCTTCGGAGACAAGGAAGACCTGTACCACGCGGCGCTGGCGCGCTACCGTGCCGGCCAGAGCCGCTCGTTCGAGATGCTGCTGTCGGAGGAGAGGCCGATCCGGGCCGTCCTCAGGGACCTCTTCGCGGCGAAGGTGGAGGAGGTCCTGCGCGAGCCCGGGAGCTGGGGCTGCCTGATCGTCAACGCCACGATGGAGCGGCCCGGCGACCCGGTGTCGTCCCGCGAGGTCCGGAAGGGCCACGACGCCGTGGAGGCCGCCCTGACCGCACGCCTGAGACGCGCGCAGCAGGCGGGGGAGATCGGGGCCCACCACGACGTCCGGGCGCTCGCCCGGTTCCTGCAGAGCGCCCTCGTGGGTCTCGCCGTGGTCGGCCGGGGACGGCCGGACCGCGAAGCCCTCGAGGACGTGGCGCGGGTGACGCTGGCGACCCTCGGCTAGGAGAAAGTCGTCGCGGCCGGGAATGGGGCGGTCCCGCGCCGTGTTTTAGATCGTGAAGTCCAAAACAACGGACGAAGGAGAACGATGATGAAGAAGCTGCAGGGAAAACGGGTCCTCGTGACGGGCGGAACGACCGGCATCGGGCTCGCCACCGCGAAGCTGCTCCACGGCGAGGGCGCCAGGCTGATCGTGACCGGACGGAACGAGGAGACGCTGGAGGCGGCCCGCCGCGAGCTCCCGTCCGACGTCCACGTCGTGAAGTCGGACGCCGGCTCGCTCGCGGACGCCGAGGCGCTGGCGACGACCGTCGCCGAGAAGCTCGGAGGGCTCGACGTCGCCTTCCTCAATGCCGGCGTCGCCCGCTTCGCGCCGATCGAGACGGTCTCCGACGTCGACTGGGACGAGACGTTCGCGATCAACGTGAAGGGCCCGTACTTCCTGGCCCAGAGGCTGCTGCCGCTCCTCGGATCGGGCGCCTCCCTCGTCCTCAACACCTCGGTCGTCGGCGTGAAGGGCTTTCCGGCAACCAGCGTCTACTCGGCCAGCAAGGCCGCGCTCCGCTCCGTGGTGCGCACCTTCGCGGCCGAGCTCGCGCCACGCGGGATCCGGGTGAACGCGGTCTCTCCCGGACCGATCAAGACTCCGATCTACGCGAAGCTCGGCTTCGACTCGGAGGCGCAGGCCGGGTTCGAGAAGCAGATGGCCGAGTCGAACCCGATGAAGCGGTTCGGCAGCCCGGAGGAGGTGGCGCGGGCCGTCCTCTTCCTCGCCTCGACGGACTCGAGCTACATCACGGGCGCGGACCTCGCGGTGGACGGCGGAGTGACCCAGCTCTGAGCGCGCGGCGCGGAGCGGATCGCTCACCGCGATCCGCTCCTGCCCGCCGGCCGAGCCCCCGGGGACGGCGATGGGCCGGACGCGAGACCGGTTGAAGATGGCCGCGCCGTCCGGCGGCGGCGCTCCTCATCGCACCCCGGTGAGCGCGTCCCAGAAGTTGCAGGCCGTCGTCCGGATGCCGTCGACGGCGCCCGACGGCGCGTCCCAGACGAGCGTCCGGTCGGTCGCGGGGTCGTACGCCGGCCAGAGGGGGACGCCCGCCCCGTTCGGATCGCCGGAGGCCGCGATCCGGCCCCAAGCCGCGTTCATCGCATCCGAGAGCGCCCGCGCGGTGGCGTCGGGCGTGTAGCCGGCGATCGCGCCGAAGCTCCCGAACACGAACGGCAGCTCGACGGCGTGGACCGCGCCGAAGAGCCGGTTCGCGGGGTAGGCGAAGAGGTAGCGATAGACCCTGGAGCCTCCCTTCGCCGCCGCCCGCGCGTACTGCCGCGACGGGCAGACGAAGCGGGAGTCGGTCGTGACCGCCACGTACGCCTTGCGCGGCGTCGGGTAGTCCGACGCCGGGTACCGCGCCAGGACCAGGGGCGCGAGCGCGCCGTACTGGAGGGTGACGAGCGCGCGGTACTCCGCCTCGGTGGAGAGGAGCGGGGCGGCCTGGCCCGTCTCGTCCGCGTTCGCGCCGACCACGAGCGTGACCTTGTTGTGCTCCCCCTTCTCCATCGTGACGTTCGGCGAGTCACGGAGCACGAAGCCGTCGACCGCCGGGCCCCAGAGCTGCCCCGTCGAGGACGTGACCGAGACGGTGGGCGGGACGGCGCGCAGGAGGTCGTCGAACGGCACGGCTCGCAGGCATGCGGCGGGATCGGCGGCGGAGCCGCAGCCCGCCTTCGACGTGATGGTGCTTCCGAACGTGACGAACTCGGCGAGCGGCCGCTGGTAGCAGCCGCCGCTCTCCATGATCCCCGCCGTGAAGAGCCCCTTGGCGAGCGGCGACGCGGCCAGCGCGCAGACGTCGACGCCTCCGCCGGACTCGCCGAAGATCGTCACCCGCGACGGGTCTCCTCCGAAGGCGGCGGCATTCCGCTTCACCCAGCGGAGCGCGGCGAGCTGGTCGAACGCGCCGTAGTTCCCGGAGACGCCGCGCCGTGTCTCGGCCGAGAGGAAGGGTTGCGCGAGCCACCCGAAGGTGCTCAGGCGGTAGTTGATCGTCACGACGACGGCCCGCCGCGCCCCGGCGAAGACGCTCCCGTCGTAGACGGGGAGAGAGCCCTCGCCCTGCGCGTTCCCTCCGCCGTGGATGAAGAAGAGGACCGGGAGCGGCTCTCCGGGCGGTGACGCGGGCCTCCAGACGTTCAGGAAGAGGCACGCCTCGGCGCCGATCACGGCGCCGCCGTCGTCGAGCTGCGGGCAGACGGCCCCGAACGTGGCTCCGTTCCTCACGCCGCTCCACGGCTCCGGAGGCGCCGGGGGCCGCCAGCGGAGCGCGCCGGTGGGGGACGCCGCGAACGGGATGCCGCGGTACGAGACGGCAAAGGTCCCGGCGGCAACGCCGGAGACGGCGCCGCCCTCCGTCATCAGCGCGCCGTCCGGGGCCACGACCTCCACGGTGAGCGGGGCCGAGACGTCCTCGCCGCAGCCTCCCGAAGGGTTCCAGCGATACGTCGTCGTGACCGCGGGGAAGACGGCCACGGTCCCGCCCGGCCCGAGCGGCAGGTCTCCTGGAACGACGCGCCCGGTGGCGCGGCCCGGCGCCTCGAGGGTGAGGCCGATCGAGGTCCCGGCCTGAACGCGGCTGGACGACGCTTTCAGCAGGGGTGCGGCGCCAGACGGCGGGCAAGAGGTCGTGGGCAGCGAGGCGGGCGCCAGGACGACCGGGTCGCCCGTCCCGTTGTCGATGACGCTCGCGTACGCGTCGAGCGTGCCCGCGTCGACGCTCAGCTCGAGCGTCGCGTCCGCGGGGATCGGCGTGCCGTCGAGCCAGCCGGCGAGCGACCGCTGGCTCCAGGTCGCGGCCGGGAGGTCGAACGAAGCCGTC
>CAYLNK010000411.1:0-4491 GCA_964384675.1 uncultured Holophagales bacterium
TGGACCCGGCCGGCCCGGCCGACGCCGTCCGAGCTGGGGCAGCTCCGCGATCGCGTCGCCTCGAGCCCGCTCGACCGGCGCGGCCACAATGCGCTCACCGACGCGCTCTTCGCGGTCGGAGCGTGGAAGGAGCTGCGCGAGGCGGCGCTTCGCTGGCAGCGGTACGACCCCGAGAACCCGCAGGTGTACGAGATGCTCGGCGAGGCGGCCCGCGAGCTGGGACGCACGGGCGAGGCGCTCCGCGCGTTCGGCTCGCTGGTCGAGCTGGCGCCGGGGAAGCCGGAGCTGCTGCAGCGTGCGGGGCTCCTCCTCTTCCGGGCCGGCGACCGCGTCCTGTGCGAGGCGCCGCTCCGCCGGGCCCTCGAGCTGCGCCCCGACCGCGTCAACGCGTATCGCCACCTGGCTCTCGTCCTCTGGCTGTCGGGGCGCGTCGAGGCAGCGGCGCGCGTCCTGGAGGACGCGACGGGCCGGAGCTTCCCCGACTGGTACGGCAACGCCCAGCGCGTCGTCCGCGAGGAGCTGGCGTACGTCTACCGCGCCTGGATCGCGAGGAGCCCCGCGAAGGCGGAGGAGATCCGTCGCCGCGCGTCCGAGCACGGCGCCGACCTCGCCCGCCGGGACGCCGTCCGCGTCACGCTGGCCTGGGACACCGACGCCAACGACGTCGACCTGCACGTCGTCGACCCGGACGGTGAGGAGTGCTTCTACTCGCATCGCGCCACCGCCGCCGGCCTCACCCTGTACGAGGACATCACGCGCGGGTTCGGGCCCGAGGTGGTCCGCTCGCGGCGGCGGGTGGCCGGGACCTACTCCGTCGGGGTGAACTACTTCAGCGCGGGCCCGATGGGCGTCAGCCGCGGGGTCCTCGTCGTGATGGAGGAGGGCGACGGAGAGGACGCGGCGCCGAAGGTGACCCTCCTCCCGTTCCGCCTCGCCGAGGGAGGCCGCGACATGCGGCTCCTCGCGACGCTCGGCGCGGGTGCGCCCGAGAGCCCGAGGAAGCCGCAGGCGATCACCCGGTGACCGTCATCGCGCGGGCGGGCCTCTGCGGGCCCGCCCCGCGAGCGGCACACCGAGCTGGTACAGCAGGAACCCGTCGGCGTCGGTGATCAGCGAGACCAGGCTCGCGACGCCGGCGCCGATCCCGCCGTGTCCCGTGTCGCCGCTGGTGCGGAGGAGGACGGTGGCCTTCGGGTCCGCGGCCTCTAGGCGCGCCACCATCTTGCGGGACTGCATCGGGTCGACGCGTGGGTCGTTGGCGCCCGTCAGCATCAGGATCGCGGGGTACCGCGTGCCGTCGGCCACGTGGTGGTACGGCGAGTAGGCGTGGAGCGCGCGGAATTGCTCGGGGTCCTTCACGCTGCCGAACTCCGTCACGTTGAACTGCCCGTTGGCCGAGGTCTCCACACGCAGCATGTCGTAGATGCCGACGTGCGACACCACCGCGCGGAAGAGCCCCGGCGCCTGGGTGAGGGCCGCGCCCATCAGGAGGCCGCCGTTGGAGCCGCCCTCGATCGCGAGCCGCTCCAGCCTCGTGTAGCCGAGCTCCACGAGCCGGCGCGCGCAGGCGAGGAAGTCGTCGAAGACGTTCTGCTTCCTCGTGAGCCGGCCGGCGTCGTGCCATGCCTCCCCGAACTCGCCGCCGCCCCGCAGGACGGCCGTGACCTGGACGACCCCGCGCTCGGTCAGGACGTGGCGCAGGTCCGAATAGTCCGGCGTCTGCGAGATGCCGAAGCCGCCGTAGCCGGTCAGGACGACCGGGTTCCGGCCGTCCCGGCGCGTTCCCCTCGGCTGGAGGATGAACATCGGTACCCGCGTGCCGTCCTTCGAGGTCGCGCTCTCCTCCACCACCTCGGCGTCGGAGAAGTCTGCCACCGCCGTGCCGCGCACGACCGTAGGCGTGGAGGTCTGCTTCGCCGGGTCGTAGACGTGGCCCGCGAAGGGCAGCAGGAAGCTCGTGGCGCCGAAGAAGACGAGGTCGCCGTCCAGGCGCGTGAGCGCGACCACGGCGGAGACGGGCGGCGTCGGGAGCTCCTCGCGGAAGCTGCCGCCCAGGTCGTACGAGCGGACGCGGCTCGTGCCGCCCTTCGCCTCGACCACGTAGAGGCGCGAGCGGCCGACCGCGATGCCGTCGATGACGGCGTCGCGCTCGTCGAGCACGGTGCGGGCCGCGCCGACGCGCGGGGAGAGGAGCGGGATGCGGAGCACCTTCCTTCGCGGGGCGTCCTTCCTGGAGACCGCCCAGATCGCGCCGTCGCGGCCGAGGTGCGCCTCGACGAGCCCGTCCTCGAACGAGCTGACCCGCTGCCACTCGCGCGATCCCTCGGGGAGGTAGTAGACGGCGTAGTCGCCGCCGTCGCCGTTCGCCACCACCGCCAGGTGGAGCCTCCCGTCGTCGCTCGACGAGAGCGCGATCTCGGCGATCCGCGGCAGCTCCCTGCCGAGCGAGTAGGTGTCCCGGCTCTCCGGCGTGCCGAGCGTGTGGAAGTAGACCTGCTGGTAGAAGTCGAGGTCCTCGGCCGGGCGCTCGCCGGAGCGGGGGTAGCGCGTGTACCAGAAGCCCTTCGAGTCCGCGGCCCACGCGAGGCTCCCGCCGGCCGTGCCGCCCTGGACGCGCGGGATCACGTCGCCGGTCTCCTTCCCGGTGGCCACGTCGTAGACGTGGAGCGTCCCCGACTCGCTCCCGCCGGCGGAGATCGAGACGGCCAGCCGGCTCCCGTCCGGCGACGGCACGAACCAGTCGAACGTGGTGTGGCCGGCCGGGTCGAGCGCGTTCGGGTCGAAGACCGTCCTCATGCCGTCGGTCGTCGTGAGCGACGGGAGGAGGACGATCCATGGCTGCTGCTTCTTCGCGGGGTCGTGCCGCACGGCGAAGTACCGGTCCCCGCAGGCGACGAAGCCGCCGATGGAGGCGGGTCGTGCCGTGAGCAGCTTCTCGATCCGTGCCTTCAGCTCCCGCGCGCCCGGCAGAGCGTCGAGGAACGCGCGCGCGTGGGCGTTCTGGCCCTCGCTCCACGCCTTCACCTTCGCGTCCTCGCCGTTCTCGAGCCAGCGGTAGTCGTCGGTCACGGTCACGCCGTGGTAGGTGTCGGTGACGGGGACGCGTGGCGCGGCCGGAGCCGGCGCCGACGCGGCGGCCGCCTCCGGCGTGGGCGGGGCCGGCTTCGTCGCGGGGGCGGCGAGGAGGAGCGTGACGGCAAGAAGGGTGTGCGTCATGGCGCCTAGGCTAGCGCGGTCCGGGCTCCGGCGCTCGATGTCCCATAGCCTTCGGGAACGGCGTACAGATCCATGGCTGCTAGGATATGCCTGATGAGGCAGACGACGCGGACCACACTGAACCTCGACGCCGAGGCTCTCGCTGCGGCGCTCGAGGCCGCGCCCGGGAAGACGCGGACGGCCGTGATCAACGAGGCGCTCCGGGACTTCGTGCGGCGCCGTCGCCTGAGGGACCTCCTGAAGTTCGGTCGAGCGGGCGGCGCGCCCCGCTGGGAAGGGGACCTCGACGCGCTCCGGCAGCGGCGGCCTCGCCGGCCGTGAGGGTGCTCGTCGACACCTCGGCCTGGGTCGAGTTCTTCAACGCCCACGAGTCGCCCGAGCGAAAGGCGGTCGTCCGCCTCCTCGAAGGAGAGGACGACGTTTGCACGTGTGGCGTGGTCGTGGCCGAGGTCCTCCAGGGACTCCGCCGCGACGGCGAACGCGGGGAGATCGAGCGGCTCTTCGGGCAGATGACGTTCCTGGAAGCGACCGGTCTGGATCCGTACGTGAAGGCCGCCGTTCTCTACCGCGCTCTCCGGCGGCGCGGCGTCACCGTGCGATCCACGATCGACTGCCTGATCGCCGTTCTCGCGGCCGAGAACGGCTGCGCTGTCCTGGCGCGCGACCGGGACCTCGCGGCGATCCTCGCGAGCGGTCTCACGGCGGCACGCCCCTTCGCCTGACCGTCTGGCCGGGCCGTCAGGCCGCCGGCGAGGCCTCGCGCGTTTCCACCTCGCGCGTCTGCGCGAGAGCGGCGGGCGCTCGCCTTCGCGAACGCCAGAGGAGGAAGGCGGTCCCCGCGACGAGGAAGGCGTTGCACCAGAGGCTGCCCTCCGGGCCCTGAGCCCCCGCTCGACGAGGCGGATCCAGCACAGGAACACGAGACCCATCAGCGTGAAGCCGACCAGCAGGAACAGGAGGAAGCCCGCCAGGCCGAGCGGCCTTCCCCGCGCATCCACGAGATGGAAGCGCTCGAGGACGAGCGACCCGGACGACGTCGGACACCAGGACGAGGACGAGGCAGAGGAACGGGGCGAGCGCTCCCCAGGGCAGCCACCCTCTCGCGGGCTCCGGCGAGTAGAGGGAGACCGGCCTCACGGTCTCGGCCTCGACGCTCCTCGGGCCCGGCGCTTCGGTCCGGAGCGCGGGGCGGGGCGCCTCCTCACGGGGGCCCGGCTGCCGGAATCGAGGAGAAGCGCGGCCAGGCGCCGGGCGCGGTGGGCGGGCGCCGGCGAC
>CAYLNK010000412.1:0-4479 GCA_964384675.1 uncultured Holophagales bacterium
GATCGCTCGGGCCGCGCCTTCGCCACGCGGCGTGCCCGCGCGGCCCCGTCGACCAGCGGCCGCTTCGTCAGCTTCAACCTTTAACATTTCGCCCTGACCCCACGGCCCCCATGGACCTGTCGGGTCGACAGCTCCGCGGGCGTGAGTTGTCAAAGACGGTCGCGGCTATAGTAGAAAATCTAGACCTGACCCCGAACCCTCGCCGACGCTAACTGTTCGGAAGGGTTCGTCTTCGCCTCCGTCAAAGAAGCTCACACTAGAGAGCCCCAGCGAGTTGGCGTCGCGCAAGAACCTGTCCGCGAAGGCACCAACGAAGCCATTCTGAAGAGCTGACGTCTCCAGCTCAAAGGCCACTTCGTCAAGCGCACCAAATCTCTGCTGCAGGGGGACAGAGACGACCCCGCAGACAATGGTCTCCAGTCGTGGCTCACGTCCCGGGACACCCGGATATGCGGCAACACGCGCTTCCTCGGTTCGCAGCTCCACGCATACGACAGTGGCTCCCGAGCTCAGGTGAGCTGGCCACGCGATACCACGGAAGTCGCGCCAAAGCACGTCAGCCATCTCGGCTGGTGACTCGGTCCATGCGCGAGTCTCGCGAATGAGATAGCCATCGGCGTCCCGATCTTCCCGAACCTCTTCCTTCACATCAGCCTCTTGGTTCGTGTAGAGCGCTTGAATCCAGCTCGTAACTGATCCGCATAGCCTCGGACGAGCTCAGCAGCCCGGGCTTCTGAAATGTTGCGGTTGTGCTCGAACAGCTCATCCAAGACCCTGCGTACTGCCTTGTTGTACCGGCGGTGCTGGGTGTAGTGCCTTGGTAGTGGAAGCGCAATCCCGTTCTCGGCCGCGTTCATGTTGAATCCTCCAGCGGCAGCTCTCTTCACCAGTTCGTGCTCTCGGAGCTCCCAGGGAATCAGGTGATGAGCCCGATCCGGGTCACTCGATCCAAGGCTCCTCCGCAATCTATCGCGTGCAGTGTTGCCAGGTATTCCAAGCTGGCCGCGCAGATCGCACGCGCCCGCGTTATGGACGAGGAGGGCAAGGTGCTTCCCCGACTCGGCTCCACCCCAAGAATCCCCGTAACCCCACTGCCTGCACGGCCCTACGAGCTCCCCGACCCCGATTCCGGTCGCGCCCAGAATCTCGAAGGCCCCGATGCCAGCTTCGGTGAGTCTCCCGGGCGGCCCCCGTGGCGAAGCGGAGCCATCGAAATGGTCCCCGCTTCTTGGCTCGGCCGAAAGGTCGAGGATCTTCACGACCGGCTCGAGAGACGCAGCTTGGCCGGGCGTAGCGCCCGGCAGGTCGATTGCGAGCGTCTCGAGCGGGCAGGACGAGATCGCGAGCGCGCCGAACGCCGGGACGGACGCGCCGATCGCGAGGCCGCGAGCTGTGTTGCTGGCGTACGTCGTCCGTTCGGGGACGGCCTCAGCCGGAACGCGCGCGAGCCACAGGAGTACGGTGAGGAGGGGCAGGGACCAGCCGCTACCCATCACTCGACGAAAAGTCGTGAGGCGCGGTCGTACTCGTGCACGGCCTGGAGTACGACTTGGCCCGTCGCAGCTCTCTCGAGCCCGGGCGGAGACGGTCATGTCGGGCGGCCGTTCGAGCAGGACCCGGGACCCGCGCTCGGCGCGAGGGCGCGGGGCCACGGCTCGCGCCGTTTGAGCCTCTGCGGCCCCCGCACGACGGCCCCTCCGCCCGCGCGCCCCCAACGCCCTACTTCCTCGGCTTCGCGTTCTGGATGATCCTCTCGACGTCCTTGTGCTTCTCGCGCCGGGCGATCTCCAGGAGGACCTTCTTGTCCCGCGCCACGTCGGCCCCCGCGTCGATCAGGAGCGTGACGATCTCCTCGTAGCCGCGCAGCACCGCGTTCATCAGCGCGGACCCGCCGCCCGGCGTCCGGGCGTTCACCTTCGCGCCTTTGGCAACGAGCCTTCGCGCGGCGTCCAGC
Source organism: uncultured Holophagales bacterium (assembly GCA_964384675.1). Classification (GTDB taxonomy): domain Bacteria; phylum Acidobacteriota; class Thermoanaerobaculia; order UBA5066; family UBA5066; genus CAYLNK01. Next base: position 1,955 of record CAYLNK010000412.1, read on the forward strand.
GCTCCCCGCTCGGCCGCGACCATGAGCGGCGTCACGCGGTAGGTGTTCGCCGCGTTCGGATCCGCACCCTTGTCGAGGAGGAGCGCGACGAGCTCCGGATTGCCCATGCCGATCGCATCCATCAGGAGCGACTGGTCGTACGCCTTCTTCTCGTTCACGTCGGCGCCCGCTTCGATGAGGGTCCGGGCCACGTCCACCCGCTTCTGCGAGATCGCGTCGTCGAGGGCGCTGCCCCGCCCGCTCCGGGTGTTGGGCGACTGCCCGGCCAGGAGGAACAGCTCCACCGTCTCGAGGTCGCCGTCGAACACCTTGTCCAGGAAGACGGCGTCGGTGAACGGGACGTCGCTGGCGCGGAGCTCGGCCCGGGCGCGCTCCCGCGGCGGCAGGCTCGGGTCGACCCCGGGCGGCGGCGGCGGCCGGTAGATGGGCGCCTCCACCTCGGCAGACGCCTTCCACGAGAACTCCTTCGGATCGTCGAAGCGCACGCGGCCGCGGATGGGGCCTCCGGGGAAGCCGGTCAGCGTCATCTCGGCGATGGGGCCGGCCACGCTGAGGCCGGCGGGCAGGTCCGGGTCGTGGAAGAGCGTCCGCTCGAGCTTGCCCGACGCGTCGAGCACCAGCTCGATCGCGTGGATCCGGCCCTTCGCCCCGAGGTCCGGGAGGAGGCGCGGCCTGTCCAGCACCTCCTGGGAGACGGGGCCGTCCGAGACGATCACGTGGTACTCGATCGCCCCGGTCTTCCGTTTGGTCATCGCGACCACGTACGCCCGCGAGAGCGTCGTCGACCCGTTGCTGCCGGTGTCGAGGACTCCGGTCGCGGGACCGCCGAACTCGGGTCTCGGGGGAGCCGCCGGGCGGGCCGGCGGCGGAGCGTCGCCGCCCGACGACGCGCAGCCCGCGAGGAGCGCCAGGGAGACGCCGACGAGGAGGCCCCGCGCGTACCGCTTCACTTCGCACCCGCCTTCTTCAGGATCGCCACGATGTCGTCCAGATCGCCGTTCCTGGCCATCGACATCGGCGTCGAGCCATCCTTCGTCCTCGCGTTCGGGTTCGCCTTCAGCGAGAGGAGGAGCTGCACCATCTCGGCGTCGCCCTGCAGGATCGCGCCCATCAGGGCCGTCTGTCCGTTCAGCTTCGACGCGTGGTTGACGTTGGCGCCGAGCTCGACGAGGCGCTTCACCAGCTCCGGCTTCTTGGCAGCGATCGCGAACGCGAGCGGCGTCAGGCCGTACGTCTCACTCTGCAAGTTCGCTTTCGCCTTCACCAGGATCTCCACGATCTCGACGTTGCCGGCGGCCGCGGCGGAGTTGATCGGCGTCATCTCCCGCGTGTCCTTCGTGTTGACCTTGGCTCCCTTCTCGATCAGGAGCGAGACGATCGACGCGCGGTCGCGCTTCACGGCCTCGAGGAGCGGCGTCGATCTGTCGGAGCCGGAGAAGCCGTTCGGGTCCGCTCCCTTCGAAAGGAGATACCGGACGATCTCCTCCCGTCCGTCCCAGCACGCCTTCGCGATCGGCGTGACCTTCTCCCCCTCGCCGTAGTCGATCATCAGGCCGGGCCCATGCTTCTCCACCAGGTCCTTCACCTGCTCCAGGTTGCCCCGCTCGATCGCGACGGCCATCTGGTTCCCCGGCGGCAGCTCCGAGGCGCCGGCCGCGAAGGAGAGGACGACGAGGAGGACGGCGGCGTGTCTCATGGGACGACGTTACCAGGCGGGCGAGGCCTCCGGCGTGAGCGCCGTCACGCCACCGGGGTCGCGTCGCGGCCCCGCGTGACGAGCCACGAGATCCCCGTCCCGAGGGCCAGGACGAGGAAGGCGATCCCGAACGCCTGCCCGATCACGGGAAAGAGCCCCGCCAGGACGAGCGCGGCGCCGCCGGTCAGGGTCTCGGAGAACGGTGTCCCCGGCCCGCGCAGGCGCCGACCCAGCTCCGCCAGCTCGGCGACGAGCCCGACGAGCGTCAGCGCGAAGAGCGCCAGCACCAGGAAGATCGCGATCAGCTTCAGCGACCCGTTCTTCCCCAGGACGGCCGCGACGACGAGCGTGGCCGGCGCGTTGATCAGGCCGAGCAGGAACCGCCAGAACGGGCCGCGCGCGGCGCGCGTCCGGTCCACCTCCTCGGCCACGACCGGCGCGACACCGCGCAGCACGAGCGCCATCCCGGTGAGTCCGGCGGCGAGGCAGGCGCCCAGCGCGAGGAGCTCCAGCGCGTGCAGCAGCTCGAGCGCCGCGGAGAGCTTCTGGACCGTGCCCTCCGGCATCAACGCGCCTCCCGCCGGCGCGAGCCGAGGAGCCACGCCGTCCCGGCCGCCTGCAGGGCCGCGAGGCCGATCGCGACGACGACCGCGGCCGGCCCGAGGCTCGAGCCGAGCGAGGTCAGCTCCCCGAGGAGATCGTCCGCCGTCACCGCCAGCGACGGCACCGGGGCCGGGAGACGCGGGGCAACGTCCGCGAGCCATGGCGAGTCGAGTCCCCACGACGCCAGCGCCGCCAGGAGCGCGAGGGCCGCGCCGCCGGCCAGGAC
>CAYLNK010000413.1:0-4462 GCA_964384675.1 uncultured Holophagales bacterium
CCGAGACGACCTGCGACGCCGGGATCGCGCCGCGGGGCCGGCCCTCGGCCGCGAGCCGCGTCCGATCGAGCGCCGCGGCGACCCCGCGGCGGAACCTCACGTCCCGGAAGACCGGCGGGCCCGTGGCCAGGTTGAAGGCCAGGTACGTCACCGAGACGCTCGGCGCGCTGACGACGCGGAGCGAACGGTCGCTCTCGGCACGGGCCAGGACCTCCTCCGGCGGGTCGAAGACGAGGGTCGGGCGCCCGTCGTCCAGGAGCCGGAGCACCTCGGCGGGCGTCTCGTACACCACGAACTCGGCGCGGGAGACGAGAGGCCGGCCGCCCCGGTACCGCTCCGAGCGGGACAGCACCGCGCGCCGCCCCGGCTCGTGCGAGACCAGCTCGTAGGGGCCGGAGCCGACGAGACCTCGAGGCGTCTCCTTGACGATGCGGGCGCCCGCGAGCGCCTCGAGGGGGTTCCGCGACGTCCCGTTCATCCGGATCCGCACGCCGTCGGGGAGCACCTCGATCGCGTCCACGTCGGGCAGCCCGTTCCGGTTCGACGAGCCCGCCGCCCGGCTGCGCTCGAGGCTCCTCGCGACGTCCGCGGGCGTCACCGGGGAGCCGTCGTGGAAGAAGCGGCCGGGCCGCAGCCGGAGCTCGTACTGCTCCGGTCCGGCCGTCACCCACGATTCGGCCAGGTTGGGCGAGAAGCCCCCGTCCGGCTCGTCCTTCACGAGCGCCTCGAAGACGTTGCTGAAGAGGCTCGTCGGGGCGAGGCGGCCGTCCTTCAGCGGATCCCAGTCGACGGGGACCGTCGGGACGAGCACCCGGACCTCGGTGGGCACCCCGGCCGGCCCACCGCCGCGGCAGCCGGCCAGGACGAGCAGGAGCGCGGCCCGGGCGGCCCGTACCCGGGCGATCGAGCGCGGCGGCATGCGCCTCCTTATCCGGCCCGGGACTCGAGCCACTCCTGGAAAAGCACGGCCTCGTCTCCGGTCAGGTAGAGGAGCTGCGACTCGTTGGCGCCGAGGAACCTCACGACGTGGGCCTCGTCCTCGGACGGGCCGGTGTAGAGGCGGGCGACGCGGTCGAGGTTGACGAAGAGGAACCGGCGGACGCGCACGGTGCCGAGGCCGGGGGGCATCCGCGGGAGGTCGGACGTGGAGCCGGGCTCGCCGGACGCGGCCCGGGCCTCGAGGAAGGAGCGCAGACCGGCGGCCTCGTCCCCGTAGTAGCGCGTCCAGCTGTCCCGCGCGGCGTCCCGGAGCGCGACGTCGTCGCCGTCCTCGCCCGGCTCGGTGAGCGAGGTGACCGCGTGGGCGAGGTTGACGAATCGATACGGCGTGACACGGACGAAGCCGGTCTTCCGCGCGGCGCCGTGTGGCTCGCCGGCCGGTATCGACTCCGCCTCCAGGAAGCGGCGCGCGGCTCCCCCCGCCGCCGCGTAGACGCGGAGGAGCGTGGAGTCCGCGCCCGACATGAAGGAGACGTCCTCCTCCTCGCCCTCCGCGGGCTCGGTCGAGACCTTCACCACGTGCCGCAGGTTCACCCAGTCGTATCGGCCCACCTGGAGGAAGGGGCCCGTCAGGCGGATCGGCCCGCTCCAGGTGTCCCTCGGCTCCCCGCTCGCGCGGGCCTCCTCGGACGGCGGCTCCTCGGCCACGGCCTCCGGCTCCGGCTCGACCTCCGGCTCCGGCTCCGGTTCCGATTCCGGCTCCGCCTCCTCGGATTCCGCCGCTGGCAGGCCGATCGCCCCCTCGAACGTGGCGTCCTGGAAGTCGCCCCCCTCGAGGATCGCCCCGGTGAAGTCCGCCCGTGAGAAGTCCGCGCCCCACGCGACGAGGCCGGTCAGGTTCGCGTTCGAGAGGTCCGCCTCGGCGGCGGCCGATCGTTCGGCCTCCGCCCCCGAGAGGTCGGCGCCCGAGAGGTTCGCGCCCGTCAGCACGGCGTCCCGCAGCTTCGCCCCGGCGAGGCGCGCGGACGCGAACGAGGCGCCCGCCGCCGCGACCTCCCGCAGCTCCGCCCCGGAGAGGTCGGCTCCCTCGAGGTTCGCGCCCTCCAGCCTGGCGCTCTCGAGCCGCGCGCCGGCCAGGTTCGCGTTCGACAGGTTGGCACCGGTCAGGTCCGCCTCCGAGAGCTCCGCCTCCCAGAGGTCGGCGCCGGAGAGGTCGGCATTGACGAGGCTCGCGGCCCGGAGATTGACCTTCGACAGGGACGCGCCGGCCCACTCCACACCGTCGAGCCGCGCCTGGTTCAACGAGGCGCCCGAGAGGATGGCACCCGAAAGGCTGGCGCCGGTCAGGTTCGCGGCCGGCAGCGAGCCGTCGGTGAGGTTGGCCCCGGTCAGATCGGCTCCGGAGAGATCGGCCTCCCAGGCGCTCGACGAGGTGAGGTCCGCTCCGGCGAGATTCGCGCCCGCCGCCTTCACCCGTTCGAGGTTCGCCGGGGCCAGCGCGGCGCCCGAGAGGTCGGCGCCTGTCAGGTCGGCGCCCCGGAGCGACGCCTTCGTCAGCCGGGCCCGCGTCAGCGTCGCCCCGGACAGGTTCGCGCCGTCGAGGTCGGCGTACTCGAACGAGGCTCCCGTCAGGATCGCCCCGCTGAACGTCGCCCCCGCGGCGGAGACGTTGGACAGGTCGGCGAGCGTCAGGTCCGCGCCCGAGAGGTCCAGGCCCTCGAGCCTGGCCCTCGAGAGATCCGCGCCCGGGAGGCGGGCGCCCACGAGAGTCAGCTTGTCGATCCGGTCCTTGTCGACGACCGGGGCGAGGTGCTCCTCTCCGTCGGCCCGCAGCGCCACCACGTGGCTCCACATCTCGTCGTGGTTCCAGAAGGCGCGGCGGGAGGTGACGCGGGCCGACGCGTCGGCGAGCTCGGTCCGGAACGCCAGGTACGGCATCGAGTCGTCGCCGCTCACGTCGAGGACGAGGACGGCGCTCTCGGACGCTCCGATCGCGAGAAGCTTGCGCCCCGCGAGGTCGGGCGCGGCGGTGGACGACAGCGTGAACCACTCGTCCTTGACCTTCGCCTGCTCGCCGAAGAGGTGGTCGAGGAAGCCGTCGAAGCGGACGGCCACCTCTCCGGCCTCCGGTCCGGCGAGGACGGCGCGGCGCTCGTTCAGCCAGCCGGGCAGCGCAGGATCGCCGTCCTGCTCGTGCCTCCACGAGACGGCCGGGAACCGGCGCACGAAGCCGGTCAGCCACGCCTTCTCCCGGTTGCTCAGCCCGGAGCCGGCGATCCGGTCGAGCGCATCGAGCGCATTCCCTGCGGACATCGGGACTCCTCCTCGGGCCGAATCGGGGTGGCGCGAAGCCTAGCAGGGTGGCGAAGGAACCTGGGCCGGCGCCCGCCTCCCCCGCTAACATCCCGGTCGAGATGAGCAGTCATGCGCCCGCCGTCCTGAGCCTGATCTGGAAGGACCCCGACACACAGCAGGAGCGCGCCTTCGCGCTCGCCCCGGCCCTCCGGATCGGCTCCCACCCCGACCTGAACGACCTCGTCCTCTCGTTCCCGGGGGTCAACCCGCTGCACGGCGAGCTCTCGATGGGGGCCAAGGGGGAGTGGGAGCTCGTCGGGATGGGAACGTCGACGTTCGAGGCGAACGGGGCGCAGGTGCGCCGGGTGACGCTGGAGAAGGACACGCGCCTGAAGATCGGCTCGCTCGAGGTGACCGTCGGGATCCCGGGCGAGAGGAAGGCCCCCGTCCACGCCCCCGCGCCGCGTCCCGTCGAGCGCCCTCAGCCCCGACCCGTCCCCAAGCCCCAACCGGCAAAGGCCGCGTCCGCCCCGGGCGGATCGCGGCAGGCGCTCGTGTCGGTGGGCCTCGGGCTCGGAGGCGCCGTGCTCCTGGCCGGGGCCGCGCTCCTTCTCTTCACGCTGACGAAGAAGCCGGCGCCCCCGCCGGCACCGACCCCGGCGCCGGCGCCGAGCCCCACCCCGGACCCGTTCGCGCCCGCGCGGCGCGCGCTCGTGACCGTGACCGGCACCCGCTCGACCGGCGAGCCGCTGTCGACGTTGGGGCTCGTCGTGGACGGCCACGGCCGACTCGTGGCGAGCCTTCGCGCGGTGAAGGATGCCTCCGGCCTGGCGGCGTCCCTCGGGGGCGCACCACCGGTCCCGCTCCGCTTCCTGGGCCGCGACGAGCCCCGAGACCTGGCGCTCCTCGAGGGGACGTTCGAGCCTCCGGCTCCGATGGCGCGCTTCGGCTCGTCCATCACCCTGACCGCGGGAGCCCGGCTCGCCGTGGGCACCGGGGCCGGCCTGCCCGTCGTCCCCGACGCCTACCGCGCGACGCTCCCCGCGGGGGACGAGACCCCGTCGCTCCTCCAGCGCGAGGGGACCGCCGTCGGCGTCCTCCTCGACGGTGCCGGGCTCGTGGTCGGCTTCGTCACGCCGGCCCATCCGGCCGGCACCGCGATCCCCGTGGAAGACCTCGCCGCCCTCCTCGCCACGGCGCCGCCGCCCACGCCCGTCCCGGCCTCGCC
>CAYLNK010000414.1:0-4427 GCA_964384675.1 uncultured Holophagales bacterium
TACCACAAGATCGCTAATGCATGTGATTAGCAGTCCTTATGTGTGCGGCCGCAGCCGCGAGACCGACACGCTCCGTGTCGCGCATCCCCGGCAGGAACAGGAAGAGCAGTGTCCCGAGCCCGCCGAGCACGCCCGCGCCGCGGGAGATCATCTCGGCGAGCTCGTCCGGCAGCGACGAGGCGTTCATCGCCAGGTCCTGTGTGATCACGCGGCGGTGGACGAGCGTGGCGAGCGACTGGTTGAACGTCTGCATCCCGTACTTGTTCTGCCCGGTCTGCATCATCGAGTAGATCTGATGGAGCTTGTCCTCCCGGATCAGGTTGCGGATCGCCGGGGTCGGGACGAGGATCTCCATCGCCATGCAGCGCCCCTTTCCGGAGGCGCGGGGCAGGAGGCTCTGGCAGAGGATCCCCTCGAGCACGAACGACAGCTGCGCGCGGACCTGCGACTGCTGGGCGGCCGGGAACGCGTCGATGATCCGGTTCATGGTCTGCACGGCGCTGTTCGTGTGGAGGGTCGCGAGCGTCAGGTGGCCCGTCTCGGCGATCCGGAGGGCGCACTCCATCGTCTCGAGGTCGCGCATCTCGCCGACCAGCACCACGTCCGGATCCTCGCGGAGGACCGAGCGGAGGGCGTTCGGGAACGAGTGCGTGTCGGCGTGCAGCTCGCGCTGGTTGACGATGCAGCGCTTGTGGGTGTGCAGGAACTCGATCGGGTCCTCGATGGTGACGATGTGCTTCGGCTGCTCGCGGTTGATCTTGTCGATCATCGTCGCGAGGGTCGTCGACTTGCCGGAGCCCGTCGGACCGGTCACCAGCACCAGACCGCGGGGCCGCTCGCACAGCTTCTCGACCACCTGCGGGACGCCCAGCTCGCGGAACCCGAGGATCTCGTACGGGATCTGCCGGAAGACCGCCGAGACCGCGCCCCGCTGCATGAAGCAGTTACCCCGGAACCGGGCCAGCCCCTTCACCCCGAAGGAGAGGTCGAGCTCCAGGTTCTCCTCGAACCGGTGCTTCTGGACGTCGGTGAGGATCGAGTAGCAGAGCTGCTTGGTCTCGGGGACCGTCAGCGGCGGGTAATCGAGGGGCGTGAGGTCACCGTCCACGCGGATCATCGGCGGGGAGTTCGTCGTGAGATGCAGATCCGAGCCGCCCCGCTCGACGAGCGTCTTGAGGAGCTGGTGAAGCGTCGCCCCCATCGTGTCCCCCTTCGAAGTTGCGGAGATGATAACCCAGGGCTCCCGAAGGAGCGCCCGGAGGCTCCCGGCCAGGTCCGGCGCGGCCACGCGCCGGATCCCCGAGCCAGCGTGTACGGCCAGGCGATCATGAGCCGGCGCGGCCACGCGACGGCGGCAGCCACGACGGAAAAACGACCGCGAGAACGAAATCTCGAAGTGGACCGCAGGCCGCCACAGGCGGCCGAGGGGAAGGGGTGCCGCCGCTTACGCGGCGGCTGGGGAAACCCGCACGACGGGTTTCCCGATCAGAGCACGGTCTCCCGCAGGACCTCCTCGACCGACGTCAGGCCGTCCTTGATCTTGGCGAGGCCGGACTTGCGCAGCGAGATCATCCCCTCCTCCAGGGCCTTCCTCTTGATCTCGATCGAGGAGGAGCCCGCCAGGATCATCTCCTTGATCTCGTCCGAGATCTCGAGCACCTCGACCAGCGCGACGCGGCCCTTGTAGCCGGTGCTGTTGCACTTGTCGCAGCCCTTCCCCTTCATGACCTGGACCGACTTGGCCTCCTCGGGCGAGTACCCGATCTGGACCAGCGTCTGCGGAGGCACCTCGGTCGGCGCCTTGCAGCCGGCGCAGACCCGGCGGATGAGGCGCTGGGCGGCGATCAGCACGCACGACGTGGCGACGAGGTACGGCTCGATCCCCATGTTCATGAGCCGGTTGATCGTGGAGGCCGCGTCGTTGGTGTGGAGAGTCGAGAGGACGAGGTGGCCGGTGAGGGCGGCCTTGACCGCGATCTCGGCCGTCTCGAAGTCCCGGATCTCGCCGACCAGGATGATGTTCGGGTCCTGGCGCAGGAACGACCGGAGCGCCGCCGCGAAGTTCAGGCCGATGTTGTCCCGCATCTGGACCTGGTTGATCCCGGCCAGGTTGAACTCGACGGGGTCCTCCGCGGTCATGATGTTGGTCTCGGGCGTGTTGATCCTCGAAAGCGCCGAGTAGAGCGTGTTCGTCTTGCCCGAGCCGGTCGGGCCGGTGACGAGCACCATTCCCCAGGGACGGAGGATCGCCTTCTCGAAGCGGGTGAGGGACTCCCTCTCGAAGCCCAGCTTCGTCATGTCGAGCATCAGGTTGTCTTTGTCCAGGAGCCGGCAGACGATCTTCTCCCCGAAGAGCGTGGGGAGGACCGAGACGCGATAGTCGAGCTCCTTCACCTTCCCGGTCAGCTTCATCTTGATCTTGATGCGGCCGTCCTGGGGGAGGCGCTTCTCGGCGATGTCGAGCCGGCTCAGGATCTTGATGCGCGAGGCGATCGCCTCCTTCAGCTTCGGGGGCGGGTTCATCACCTCGTACAGGATGCCGTCGATCCGGTACCGGACCCGGTACTCCTTCTCGTACGGCTCGATGTGGATGTCCGAGGCGCCCCGCTTGATCGCGTCGGTCAGGATGATGTTGACCAGCCGGACGACGGGGGCCTCCTCACCCTCCTCGACCAGCTTCTCGAGGTCGATCGCCTCCTGCTCCTCCTCGTCGAGCACCTCGAGGCTGGTGTCGCCCGTGTCCACGGTCGACATCTCCTCCATGACCTTCTTCAGCTCGATGGCGTGGGAGGCGCCGTAGTGCTTGTCGATCGCCGACTGGAGGGCGATCTCCGAGGCGACCACCGGCTCGACGTTGTAGCCGGTCATGAACTTGATGTCGTCCATCGCGAAGACGTTGGTCGGGTCGGCCATCGCGATGGTCAGCGTCGCGCCGGTCTTGTTGACGGGCAGGATGTTGTACTTGCGCGCCACGTCGGCCGGGACGAGCTTCAGGACGTTGGGGTCGATCTCGAAATGGGTCAGGTTGATGGACGGCACACCGAACTGCGCGGAGAGCGTCTCGGTGATGTCCTCCTCGGTCACGAAGCCGAGCTTCACCAGGCTCTCGCCGAGCTTGGCTCCGGTCTGCTTCTGCTCCTTCAGAGCCGCCGCGAGGTTGTCCGGGGTGATCAGCTTCGCCTTGAGCAGGAGTTCACCGAGCTTTACCGCCATGGTCGGGGATTCTAGACCCGGGCCCGCGCCGGACGCCCAGCCCGATCCGCTCCGATCCGTCCCGAAGCGGCCGGCGGGAGGGGGCGCGTCACGGGGGAGTCGGGCTCTTCTCGGGGAGGATTCTCTTCAGGCGGGCGGTCACCGACCCGATCGGAAGGATCGTGCGCGCCATGACCGGAAGGCGACGCGCGTCGTCCGAGAACCAGAGGAACAGCTTTCCGCGATTCCGGTCTTCCGCCGTCTCCCCCTCCCGGAGCTGCGGCTGGACCCGGAGGGCGTCGAACAGGCCGGACTCCGTCTCCACCTTCTCGCGGTCCAGGACCGCGGCGGAGAGCTTGTAGATCTTTCCGCGTGAGTACATGTCGACGTCGACCGGCTTGCCCGGCACCAGGCTCTGGGTCCTCAGGTAGTAGAACGAGCTGATGATGTCCTGGACGCGCTCGGGCAGCGGCGTCTTCTCCTCGCGCCAGCCGGCGACCCGGCGGGAGAGGTCGAACTCCTCCACCTCGTCCGACTCGTAGCGCCCCTCCCGCGCGTGCTTCTCGAAGCGGAGGGGCTGGAAGTCGCGCGCGTCGACCCACGTCTCGTACCGGGTGCGCACGTGGTAGAACTTCGAGACGTAGTCGTTGGAATCGGCACGCAGCGCGATGTGGTGGACCGGGACGCCGTCCGGCGTCACCTCCCGCGCCGTGGAGAGCGTCATCTCGCCGCCCTCGACCTTCAGCCAGGCGATCGTGTAGACGAGCGTCTCACCGGCCGGGAACGGCACCGGGAAGAGACGGTCCTTGGGCAGGGCCTCACGTGCCGCGAGCGGGAGGGCGGGGCGATCGGCGGCGCCGCGCCGGGGGCTCGAGAACGCGTACATGAGGGCGAGGAGGGCGAGCGTCCCCGCCCGCCAGGCCTCAGGCCAGCGGCGTGGAGACGGCCCGGAGACCCGAAGCGGTGCGTGCGACGACATCGGCCGTGATCTCGACGGAGACCCTCCCGCCGGCATTGTACGGTCCGCGGAGGATGGCCGTCCGTGGGCCGACCGGGCCGAATCGGGCGGGGTCGGTGGGCCCGAAGAGCGCCACCGTCGGCGTGCCGCTCGCGGCGGCGAGATGGGTCGGCCCGGTGTCGACGCCCACGAAGAGGGCCGACCGGGCCGCGAGGCGAGCGGTGGCCGCCGGGTCGGTGGGCGGCGCGACGGAGACGAGCCCGCCGCTCGCCTCCGC
>CAYLNK010000415.1:0-4422 GCA_964384675.1 uncultured Holophagales bacterium
ATCGTGCTCGCTTCCCTGCTGCTGCTCGGCAGCGTTGTCGGGGCGCAATTGGGGGCCCGGCTGGCGCTGAAATTAAAGCCCGCCAACCTGCGCCTGCTGCTGGCCGCGCTGGTGCTGATCGTGGCGATCCGGATGGCGATCGGCGTGGGGGGCGGAGGGGCGGTCGGTACCGGGGTCGGCCGCGCCACGGCGACGACGACCGCGGTGGGCGTGGGGGCGGCCGCGATCGCCGTGGGCGCGGGCCCCTCGAGACGCTTCTGCAGGGTCTCCTTGCGCTGCCGGAGGTCCGCGTACCAGTCCGCCTTCTTGGTGACGATGGCGACCTTGCCGCCGACCGGGATCGTGCTCTCCGACTTCGAGAGGTTCTCGAGCGCCTGCTCGTCGAGCCCCAGCTCCATCTGGGCAACGCCGAGCCAGTAGTACGGGTCGTACGGCTTGGCGAGGTAGCGGGACTCGCTTCCCTGCTGGTCGCACGGCTCGGAGGCGCGCTGGATCGCGGCGAGGAGCTTCTCGCGGGCCTCCTTGTACTTCTTCTTCTGGATCAGCTCTTGCGCGTCCAGGTACAGGTCGGCGGCCTTCTGGTCGCGGCGATCCGCCGCCGCCGGGTGCGGCCGGGCGAGCGCGAAGAGGCCGAGGAGCGTGAGGATGCGCGCGCCGCGACGCATTCGGGGCAGTGTAGCAGCGGGTCTCGCTGCTACAGTAGGGGAGTGTCGTCGGTCGCCCTTCCCGTGCGGATCGGACCGTACCGCCCGGTGCGGAAGCTCGGGCAGGGAGGGATGGGCGTCGTCTACGCGGCCGAGGACGAGCGCGACTCGTCCCGTCTCGTCGCCCTGAAGGTCGTCTCGCAGCAGAGCCAGGACCGATCGGCCGACGCCGCGCGGCGCTTCGTCCGCGAGGCGAAGATCCTGGAGAGCCTCCGGCACCCGAACATCGTCTCCTTCTACGAGGTCGGGGTCTTCCAGGAGCAGAGCTTCTTCGCGATGGAGCTGCTCTCCGGAGCGTCGCTGAAGACGTACTTCAAGCGCCCCTGGTCCGAGCTGGTGCCGCTCTTCGTGCAGATCTGCCAGGGGATGGAGTACCTGGCGTCGCGGAACATCGTCCATCGCGACCTGTCTCCCGACAACGTCCTCGTCGTGGTCGACGGCGACCGGAGGATCCCGAAGATCCTGGACTTCGGCATCGCGAAGGACACCGCCCGCGAGGAGACGATCCACAACTTCACCCAGACCGGGATGCTGATGGGGAAGCCGCAGTACTGGTCGCCGGAGCAGATCCAGGCGCAGGAAGGCGGCCACATCGACTGGCGGAGCGACGTCTACGCGATGGGCGTCATCTTCTACCAGGTGCTCAGCGGCGATCTGCCGTTCCAGGGCGACGCCCCGGCGATCTTCATCACCAAGCACCTCTTCGAGCCGCCGGCCCCGCTCCGCGGGCCGGCCGGAGCCCCGCCCCTGCCGCGGGCGATCGTGGGGATCGTCCACCGGATGCTCGAGAAGAACCGGGAGCTGCGGCCGGCGTACGCGGAGGTGATCGAGGTCTTCCGGCACACGCTGGAGCAGGGCGTCGACGAGGCCGAGCTGATGGAGCCGGCCGACTACGAGCCGACGATCACCGGCACGGTCACCACCGACCTCGAGTCCGCCATCGCCAAGGCCGCCCGGACCGACGCCACCGCCCAGGGGAGGACGAATCCGACGCGGACGTCCGCCACGAAGATCGTCGAGCCGAAGACGGCCGCGACGGCGAGCTGGGAGCAGGAGACGGTCCGCGGGACGCCGACCGGGCCGACGGCCCTCTCTCCGGTGACCTCCACGCGGACCCGGCCCACGGTCGTCGGCACGGACGCGACGAAGATCCTCCCGGGCCAGGACGCGACGAGCTTCACCCGCGAGGGCGCCGTCGCCCGGGACGAGACCCTCGGCGCCGCCGCCCCCGCCCGCTCCCGGATGACCGTCCCCGTCGTGGTCGGCGCGGCGGCCGTGGTCCTCGTCGTCGGCTTCGTCGCCGTACGCTCCGGCGTCTTCTCGCCCGACGTCCCCGAGGTGCGCCCCACCGCGGTTCCCGTCGCGACGGCCCCCGTGGCCGCCGGGACGGGCACCCTCCGCCTCGACGCCTTTCCCTGGGCCAGGGTCCTGGCGGTGGTGGAGGAGAAGACCGGCCGTACCGTCTCCCTGCCCGACGGCGCCTCGACGCCCCTCGTCCTCCCGCTCGAGCCGGGTCTCTACTCCATCGACCTGGAATCGGGTGTCGACCGCAAGGCGCAGCGCGTCCAGGTCGAGGTCGGTCGCGGAGAGAGCGTCGCCCGCACGGTGACCCTGGCGACTCCGGAGCGCGTGGTCGCGCTCCTGGACTGAACCGCCCGTCCATTCGCCCATCCCGCGGCTACAATCGGACGGTCCTTCCCGAACCGTCCCGGCATTCCGCCACGAGGAGGTCCCGATGAAGACCCGCACGTGTCTCGGCCTGGCTCTCGCCCTCGGCCTGTCGGCTTTCCCCGCCGCCGCCCAGTTCGAGTCCCCGCTCCTCTCTCGCCTGCAGCTCAACCTGCTCAACCCCGGAGGCAAATCGCTCGCGATGGGCGGCGCCTTCGTCTCGGTCGCCGACGACAGCACGGCCAGCCTCGCGAACCCCGCGGGCCTGCCGCAGCTGAAGTCGTGGCAGATCGGGGCCTCGGGCAAGTACTTCTCGTTCGAGCCTCGCCTCTCGACCGCCAACTACCTCCTGGTAGGCGGCGTGTACCAGGTCGACAGCTTCGACGACGAGGCATACAACCCGAAGGGGACCAAGAGCGACCTCGAGTTCGTCTCGATCACCGGCCCGCTCGCTCCGAACGTCTCCGTCGGTCTCTACCGGGCCGTGAACCTGCGCTACCTCAACAGCTCCTCCGACATTCCGGGCGGGAACTACCGATCTCTCTACTTCAACCAGGGCGGCGGCTCCACGATCTCGCTCGACGAGTTCGAGGGGATCAGCCTGAAGAACGAGATCTACGGCGTCTCCGTGGGCGCCGAGTTCGGCGAGTGGCTCCAGGTCGGGATCGGGGCAAACCTCCAGAAGCTCACCTACGAGCTGACCGGACCCAACGGGCCGCACGTCTTCGTGGCCAACGGAGACAACGGCTCCCGGTCGGACGTCAGCAACCCGAGGATCGACACCGAGGTCACGGTCGACGTCTCCTCCGGGTCGAAGGCGGGCTACGTCGCGGGCCTCCGCCTCAACCTCTACGAGGCGAAGAAGGTGGCGATCGGGGCGGTCTATCGGAAGTCCCCGAAGTTCGACGTCGGCTATTCCGTCCACGCCACGTACCCGGCGTTCCCCGGCACCGTGGTGAATTTCAGGTGCGGCGACGGGACGACGCTCGGGAACAGCGCCTGCGGCTCGGTGAGGCTGCCGGACGACTACTCGATCGGGATCTCGGGCAACGTCTTCCCGGGTCTCCTCCTGGCGTTCGAGCTGCAGCGGGTGAAGTACTCGCAGCTGAACGACGGCTACGTCCCGCTCTTCGCTTACTGCGTCAAGCCGCCGACCAGCGGCTCCTGCCCCTTGACGGACCGGATGATCAGCCAGGGCTCGAACGACGACGGGACGGTTCCGCGGGTGGGCGCCGAGTACACGCTCACGGTCGCGCGCGGTACCGACATCAACGTCCGCGCCGGCTGGTATCGCGAGCCGGCCCACGGCATGAAGCTGACCCTCTATCCCGACAAGGACGGCGACCGCCGTCCCGATCCGGGCTCGGCCCCGATCACCTCCAGCGTCCCGCCGTTCAGCGAGGCGTACCAGACCTCGTTCAACGGCGGCCAGAACGAGAACCACGTCTCGTTCGGCGTCGGCACCTCGCTGGGCCGGCACTTCTCGTTCGACCTCGCGGTCGACCTGGCCAAGACCACGAAGCTCGCGGTCCTCTCCGGGTTCTACCGCTTCTAGCCGTCTGATCTCCCTGTCCTGAACGAACGAGCCGAGTCTTCTCATGCGACCTTGCGAGCGGGAAAGGCCTGGGCGAGGAGGAGATCGAGCTGGCGCTCCACCCTGGAGAGGGCAGCGGAGAGCTGGGGCTGAGGGTCGGTGACGCCATCGGGAAGAAGAGCTCGATGGGCGGGGCGGAACACCCTGGCGTCGAGCCGTGCGAAGAGGCGAGAGAGCTTCCAGCCGTAGGGTGTGACGACATGGCGGTTGGTGCCCGGCTCCTTGAAGACGATCCCCTTTCGGCGAGGCGTCGGAGGGCGTAGCTGGCCTGGGTGGCGCGGTACGGTCCGGATGCGGGGCCGAGCAGATCGGTGACGAGGGCGCGCAGGTCGTGGTTGCGGAAGCCGAGGAGCAGGTGAGTGAAGACGGTGAGGGCCAGCAGGAGGGCCATCACCCTGGGATCGCCGAATCGCAGGCCCGGCGCCTCTTGACCGTCGTCGGTGACGGTAGGCTGCA
>CAYLNK010000416.1:0-4421 GCA_964384675.1 uncultured Holophagales bacterium
GAGCGGCCCAGCGCGCGCGGCGCGCGTGGGCGACCTCGACGTCGAGCCGGAGCCCGCCTTCGTCGCGGTGCGCGTCCACGGCTACCTCGATACCCGCTTCGTCGTCACGAATCGGTCGACCGTCGCGCCGCACACGGTGACGCTCTCGCTCCCCGCCCGCTCCTACTCCCGTGGCTGGGGCCAGGCGATCGGCGAGCTGACCCGGACCTTCGTGGTCCCGCCGTCGGCCACGGTCGTCGTCACGCTACCGTGCCCGGCGCTCCCGATCTTCGGGGACGGGATCGAGATCGCCGTCGACGGCCGGCGCCAGGCCGAGCCGCTGCCGTACAGCTTCACGAACCACTTCATGCGCGACCCCGATCCGATCTTCAACGTGCGGCTGCTGGTGTCGCGCAGCGTCCCCGACCAGGAGCTGAAGAAGGGCGCCCGGATCTTCGACCCGAAGAGGACGAACCAGCTGGTGAGGCCCGACGGCGGCGTCCCCGACTGGCCGCAGAGCTGGCTCTCGTACTCCTCGTACGACGGCATCGTCGTCACCGCAGGCGACATGCGCCGGATGCCACCGGTCGTGCGCGACGCCGTCACGCGCGCGGTGGAGGCGGGCGGGACCCTCACCGTGCTCGGCGCGTTCGACCCGCCGGCGGAGTGGGGACCGGGGCGCGACACCGGGATGGGCGGCGTCCGCGGCTGGCAGCCCGGCTTCGGCCAGGCGTTCTCGACGCCGTCCGACGACGTGACGCGCGTCGCCGACGAGGCGTGGACGGAGATCCGCGGAGGCTGGCTCCGCAGCCTCGGCTCCTGGCCGGAGAAGAAGACCGTCGGTGCCGCGAACACCGCCATGCCCGTGGTGGACCAGGTCGGCGTGCCGATCCGCGGCTTCTTCATCCTGATGCTCCTCTTCTCGTGCGCCATCGGACCGGTCAACCTGATCCTCCTGTCGCGCGCGAAGCGCCGGATCTGGATGCTGGTCACCGTGCCGGCGATCTCGCTCGTCACCGCGCTCGCGGTCTGCGGCTACGCCCTCGTCCGCGAGGGCACCGACAGGTGGACGCGCGTTCGCGTCGTCACCGTGCTGGACGAGGAGGCGCACCGCGCGGCCTCGGTCGGCTGGATCGCCTTCTACTCGCCGCTCACGCCGTCCGGCGGGCTCCGCTTCTCGGCCGACACCGAGCTCACCCTGGAGGCGACGGCGGGAGGCGGCGGAGAGAGCCCCTCGATCGACTGGACCCTCGGTCAGCACCTGGACTCCGGGTGGCTCGCCGCCCGGGTCCCCGCGCACTTCCGGGTGAGGAAGGTGGAGACCCGCCGGGAGCGGCTCCCGGTGTCGTTCGGCTCGCGAGGGCCCGAGGTCGTGAACGGGCTCGGCGCGCGGATCACGCGCCTCAGCTGGCAGGCCCCGGACGGGGCGGTCTACACGGCTGGCGCTCCGATCGAGGCAGGCGCGAGGGCCGTGCTGGCGCGGCGCACCGAGCCGCTCCGCGGTTCGATCGGGGTGCTCCGCACCGGGTACGCGGGCGACTGGCTGGGCCTCGTCGAGCTGGTGGCGGCCCGGCCCGACGCGTTCCTCTCGCCGGGAGGCTACGTCGCGGTCCTGGACGGCTCGCCGTTCCTGGAGCCGGGCCTGGCCGCTCGCCCCCGGAGTCTCGAGACCGCGGTGATCGGGAAGGCGGCGGCTCCCTCGACGCCCGTCATCGCGGAGAGCACCCGGTGAGAGTCGAGACGCTCGACCTCGTCCGCGAGTTCGGCCCGACGCGCGCCGTCGACGGCATCACGTTCTCGTTCTCCTCGGGCGAGGTGTTCGGCTTCGTCGGACCGAACGGCGCCGGCAAGACGACGACGATGCGGATCCTGGCGACGCTCGACGAGCCGACCTCGGGCGACGCGCGGATCGACGGCGTCTCCATCGTGGAGGAGCCGGAGGCCGCGCGCCGCCTCCTCGGCTACGTGCCCGATTCGCTCCCCGCGCACCGCGACGTCTCGGTGCACGACTACCTCGACTTCTTCGCCCGGGCCTACGGCCTCGCCGGCGCCGCCCGCCGCCGCGTGGTGGATGGCGTCGAGGAGTTCACGAACCTGACCGGCCTCCGCGAGAAGATGATCGAGGCCCTCTCGAAGGGAATGAAGCAGCGCGTCTGCCTGGCGCGCGCGCTCCTCCACGACCCGCCCGCCCTCGTCCTGGACGAGCCCGCCGCCGGGCTCGACCCGCGGGCCCGGGTCGAGCTGCGCGAGCTGCTTCGCGTCCTGGCGGGCCAGGGGAAGGCGGTCCTGATCAGCTCGCACATCCTCTCGGAGCTGGCCGAGATCTGCACCGGCGCCGTCATCCTGGAGCACGGCCGGATCCTGCGGGCCGGGTCGATGGAGGAGATCCTCGGCTCGGTCACCTCGCGGCGCACGGTGGTCCTCCGCCCGCGCGGGCGCAAGGAGGAGCTGGCCCGGGCGCTCCTGGAGATGCCGGGGGTGAGCGCGGCGCGCCTCCTCTCCACCGAGGTCGAGGTCGACCTCGACGGTCCGGACGAGGTGGCGTGCGAGCTCCTCGCCCGCGTCGTGGGCGCCGGCTTCGATCTGTACGAGTTCCGCCAGCAGAGAGGCCGTCTCGAAGAGGTCTTCATGAGCGTGACCAAGGGAGAGGTCGGGTGAGCGGCCTTTTCGAGCGCCTGGACGACGCCGTCAACCCGATCGCCGTCCGCGAGCTGCGACAGGCGGTCACCGGACGCGTCCTCCCCGCGGCGCTCCTCTTCTTCCTCGTGCTGCAGCTCGGGGCGCTCGGGCTCTACCTCGTCTCGAACGAGACGCGGGTCAGCACGCTCGACACGATGAACTTCCGCGCCGGGCGCGAGTCCTTCCTCCTCCTCCTCGGGATCCTCTACTTCCACGTCCTCTTCTTCCTCCCGCTCTACACCGCGGTGCGCCTCTCGCTGGACCGGGGGGAGTCGAACCTGGACCTCCTCTTCGTCACCACCCTCACGCCGCGCTCCATCGTCTGGGGGAAGCTCCTCACCGGGATGATCCTGGCGCTCCTCTTCTACAGCGCCGCGCTCCCGTTCATGGCGTTCACCTACTTCCTGCGCGGGGTCGACCTCCCGTCCATCGGCGTGGTGCTGGCGTTCGGCCTCCTCGCCTGCACGTCGGGCCTCGCGGCCTCCGTCCTCTTCGGCTCGGTGCCGGGGAGCCGCGTCTTCAAGTCGCTCCTCGGAGCGGTCTACGCCGGCGCCACCTTCACCTTCTTCGTGACCTCGATCGCCTCCTCGGTGAGCCTCCTCGGGAGCGGCATCGGCAGCCGCCTCGGCAGCGTCGACTTCTGGGGCCCGGCCGCCTCCGTGGCCGGCGTGGCCCTCGTCGTGAACGTGCTCTTCTTCACGCTCTCCGTGGCGACGCTCACCCCGCCCACCGCGAACCGGGCCCCGCCGGTGAGGATCGCGCTCCTCGTCCTCCACCTGACGGGCTTCGGCGTCGCCCTCACCTGGAGCCTCCGGCTGGCCCGGCCGCAGCCGCTCTCCGCCTGGCTCGGCGCCAGCGTGTTCGTGCTGTCTCTGGCGCTCTTCGCCGGCGTGAGCGAGCGCGAGACGCCCGGCCCCCGCCTGCGCCGCGCGATCCCCCGCTCGCTCCCGCGGCGCGCCGTCGCGTTCCTCTTCTTCAGCGGACGGCCGAACGGCGTCGCGTTCGCGCTCGTCCTCCTCGCTTCGACGTTCCTCCTGGCGAGCGCCGCCCTGCCGTTCCTGGGGACCTCGGGAGCGGCGCTCCAGGAGCGGATCGTGACCGGCCGTGGCTTCGCGCTCTACGCCTTCTCGTACGCCGTGACGGCGGCCTTCGTGCGCGCCCGGCTCCTCCCCCGCCTCCGTCCCGTCCACACCTGGGCGGTCGGGATGGTCCTGATCGTGGCCGGGAGCCTGCTGCCCCCGCTGGTCGGTTTCCTCGTGTTCGGGCGCCCGCTCGGCCAGTCCGACGAGCTCGCCCCGTGGCTGGTCCTGAACCCGTTCGCCATCTTCGACTCGCTGCGCCGCCCGCTCTACCTGACGGTGGCGGCGTCGTGGAGCGCCATCTGCGCCGTCGGCGGGCTCCGCTGGTTCCTCCGCGCGAGCGCCCGCTTCCGCCCGGACGCGGAGGGGCCCGCCGCTTGAACGGCGACGACCGGCGCGCCCTGGAAGGCGGGGAGCGGGCCGGCGCGCGCTTCGTCCTGGCACCCCTCCCGCGGCGGGCCTCGGGCGCAGGAGGCTCGCGCCTCGGGGCCAAGGCCGGCGCCTCCCTCGAGTTCCACGACCACCGGGAGTACGAGCCGGGCGACGACCTCCGCTTCCTGGACTGGGGCGTCTACGGCCGCACCGACCGCCTCGTCGTGAAACGGTACCGCGAGGAGGTGATCCCGCACCTCGACCTCCTGCTCGACGGCTCGCGCTCCATGTCGCTCCCCGGCACCGCCAAGC
>CAYLNK010000417.1:0-4356 GCA_964384675.1 uncultured Holophagales bacterium
CGTCCGTCGCGCGCCGCCCGGCTGGCGCTGGACCTCTGGTGGGCCGTCACCGCGCTCGTCGCGATCTGGATCCTGGGCCGGCTCGACCTCGCCCGCACCGCCGAGGTGTCGCTGCCGGCCGTCCTCCTGGTCGCCCTGGTGACGCTCCTGGCGCTGCGTCTGGCGCCGCGGCCCCGCCTCGCGGCGTAGGATCGGCCGTCATGCCGAAGACGACGCCTCCCGCCGCGTCGCCCTACAGCCCCCACCCGAGCCTGAAGATGGTGCAGGGCTCGATGAGGAAGCTCGTCGAGCGGACCGGAAGGGGCCTCCTCGAGTGGGTCGCGATCACGGAGCGGGACGGTCCGCCGACCGAGAAGGAGCGCCGGGTGTGGCTGAAGGAGGTCCACGGCCACGGCACCAACGTGGCTTCGTGGATCGCCGAGCGCGCGGAAGGGAAGGGCGCGGAGATGGACAGCCCCGAGGCGTACCTCGCGGTGGCGCCCCTGTGGGTGGAGCGGATGTACGCCGGCGGCAAGGCGGGGCTCCGGCCGATCCACGACGCGCTCGTCCGGCTGGGCCGCTCGCTGGGTCCCGACGTGTCCGTCTGTCCGTGCGAGACGATCGTGCCGTTCTACCGGAGTCACGTCTTCGCTCAGATCCGGCCGTCCACACGGAGGCGCCTGGATCTGGGGCTCGCGCTCGGCGCGCTGAAGGCGCCTCCCGCGCGCCTCGTGGACACGGGAGGCTTCGCGAAGAAGGACCGCATCACCTACCGGATCGCGCTGTCGTCCGTCGACGAGATCGACGACGAGGTGCTGCGGTGGATGCGGGAGGCGTACGAGAAGGACGCCTAGCGCCGGTCCGTGTCGCTACGCCGCGCCGCCCTCGGTCGGCGCCCCTGGCTTCGGCGACGGCTTCGGCTTCGCGGCGACCGCCTTCCGGGTCTTCTTCGCCGCGGGCGCGGCGCCGGGCTCGGCGAATGCCTTCAGCGCCCCCAGGAGCAGGCGCCACCCCTCCTCGAGAGAGGTCGCGGTCTTCTCGTTCACGCGCCCGAACACCGAGTCCGTGAGCGTGACGCGCGTCGCGCCGCCGTCTGCGGTGAGCGCCCAGCGGACGAGCGTCGTGGCGGGCCCGCCGAACGCCGGGAAGAGCTGGCCCGCGACGTCGAGGGTCGCGGGCGGGTCGTACGTCACGACCTGCCCCCAGAGGACACCGGCGCCGTCGCCCCAGTCCTCGTACAGCCGCCCGCCCGGGCGCGCCTCGAGGACGAACGTCTTCGGGCTCTTCCCGACGTAGAAGTCCCTCGGCCACCACCGGCCGATCCCTTCGGTGAGCGCGCTCCAGACCTCCTCCCGGGGGGCCTCGATCTTCACCTCGACCGACACCTCGATCGCCCGGCACTTGCTCTTTCCCTTGACGGACTTCGGGGCCTTCTCCGCCTTCTCGGGCTTCTCCTTCGCCATGGTGCCTCCTTCGACCACGTGCTTCAGCTCGATCAGACCGCCCGCCCACTGCGTCACCAGGTCGCGCACCGGCCCGGCCTCGAGACGGTTCCAGCGCTCCCGACCCTCCCTCTCGGGCACGACCAGCCCCGCCTCCACCAGCACCGCGAGGTGCTTCATCACGGCGAAACGGGAGCTCGGGAACGCCTCGGCCAGCTCGCCGGTCGTGCGAGGCCGTTCGCGGAGGAGCGCGAGGATCTGGCGCCGCGTCGGGTCCGCCAGGGCCTTGAACAGGGGATCGAGTCGACTCATCGTGTGACTCCAGGGTCACATATCCGACCGGTCCACGCAAGACTCCCCGCCTGGGCCGGTCGAGGGTAAATCTTAGCGCGATACGCTAAAATTTCAAATCTCTAGGAATAACTGGAGAAAACCGGGGGTTGACCATGACCATGAAAGAGACCCAGACCCTCCCGATCCTTCCGCTGCGCGCAGCCGTCCTCTTCCCGGGCGTCAGCTTCCCGATCTCGGCGGGGCGGGCCGGGACGTTGCGTGCGATCGAGTCGGCGATCCGTCAGCCCGAGCGCCTGATCTTCGCGGTGACCCAGCGGGAGGACGTCGAGCAGGTGCTCCCGGAGGGTCTCTACACCACGGGTACGGTGGCCCGCATCGAGTCGTTCCAGCGCGGCCCGGGCGGCGTGAGGCTCGTCCTGCAAGGGGTCCACCGCGCGGTCGCCATGCGGATCACCGAGCGGAGCGGCTTCCTCGAAAGTGTCGTGGTCCCGGCTGCCGAGATGGTGGCCCTCGACCCGACGGACCCCGCCTTCCGGGCGCTCTTCAAGGAGTCGAAGGAGCGTGCCTCCGAGCTGGCCAAGCGGCTCGGCTTCCCCGACGAGGTCGTCGACCAGCTCCTCGCCGAGGTGGACGAGCCGGGACGCCTCGCGGACATGGTCGCCGGCTACCTCGACATCCCGGTGGCCGAGAGGCAGCTCCTCCTCGAGACGCTGTCGGTGGAGGAGCGCCTGCGTCGCACGCTGGTTCACGTCCAGCGCCAGATCGGAGTCCTCGCGGTCCAGGAGGACCTCAAGACGAAGGTGCAGGAGGAGCTGGGCGGCCGGCAGCGCGAGATGTACCTGCGCGAGCAGATGCGCGCGATCCAGAAGGAGCTGGGCGAGGGACCCGAGGGCGGCACCGACGAACCGCTCAAGGAGCTGAAGAAGAAGCTCGACGGCCTGACGCTCCCCGAGGAATCGCGCAAGGAGGTGGACCGCGACTGGGACCGCCTCGCCCGGATGGGGCGCGAGTCGATGGAGTCGCAGGTGCTCCGTACGTACCTGGAGCTCGTCGCCGAGCTGCCGTGGAACGCGCGGAGCGACGACCACCTGGACGTCGCGGCGGCGGCCCGCGTCCTGGACGAGGACCACTACGGGCTACCCGACGTGAAGGACCGGATCCTGGAGTTCCTGGCGGTGCGCCAGCTGGTGGCGAGCCGGAGCGAGGCGGGACGGGGAGGCAAGGGGAAGATCCTCCTGTTCGTCGGCCCGCCCGGCGTCGGCAAGACGTCGATCGCCAAGTCGATCGCCCGCGCGATGGGGCGGAAGTACGTGCGCATCTCGCTGGGCGGCGCGCGCGACGAGGCGGACGTGCGGGGGCACCGGCGTACGTACGTCGGCGCGATGCCGGGGCGGATCCTGAAGGGGATGAAGCAGGCCGGCACCAAGAACCCGGTCTTTCTCCTGGACGAGATCGACAAGCTCGGTGTGTCCTATCAGGGCGACCCGTCGAGCGCGCTCCTCGAGGTGCTCGACCCGGCCCAGAACGACAGCTTCACCGATCATTACCTCGGCCTCCCGTTCGACCTCTCGGAGGTCCTCTTCATCGCCACGGCCAACCTCCTGCAGGCCATCCCCGGCCCGCTCCTCGACCGGCTCGAGGTCGTGGAGTTCCACGGCTACACCGAGCGGGAGAAGCTGGAGATCGCCAGGAAGTACCTGGTGCCCCGCCAGCTCGAGGACGGCGGGCTCGCCCCCGGGCAGCTCACGCTGACCGACGAGGCGCTCGCCGAGGTGATCACGAGCTACACCCGTGAATCGGGCGTGCGGCAGCTGGAGCGCGAGCTCGGGAAGCTGGCCCGCAAGGTGGCGCGCCGGATCGCCGGCCAGGAGATCGACTCGGCCTCGCTCGGCGCCGCCGACGTCGCCCCGCTCCTCGGCAAGAAGCGGATCCACCCGGAGCAGAAGGTCCGCGAGGACCAGGTCGGGATCTCGACCGGCATGTACTACACGCCCGCCGGCGGGGACATCATGTTCATCGAGGCGATGCTGATGCGCGGCAAGGGTGAGGTGGTCCTGACGGGCCAGCTCGGCGACGTGATGAAGGAGTCGGCCCGCGCGGCGTGGACGTACGCACGCTCGCACGCGGCCGCGCTCGGGATCGACGAGAACGCCTTCGAGCGCGACCTCCACGTCCACGTGCCCGCGGGGGCGATCCCGAAGGACGGGCCGTCGGCCGGCATCGCGATGGCGACGGCGCTCGTCTCGGCCCTCAGCCGGCGGCCGGTGCGGCACGATCTCGCCATGACCGGCGAGATCACCATCTCGGGGCGCGTGCTGCCGATCGGCGGCGTGAAGGAGAAGGTCCTGGGCGCGGTGCGTGCGGGGATCCGGGAGTTCGTGCTGCCGCGCGACAACGAGCAGGACCTCGCGGACCTGCCGGACGAAGTGCGCGCGCAGATCCAGGTTCACCTGGCCGACACGCTCGGGGAGGCGCTCGCCATCACGCTCCGCGGGGCCTCGTTCCGGGACGGCCAGCTCATGTTCCCCGCCGTCGGCGAGGGAGCGGACGCCACGGCCCACTGATCGGGTACGGGGGCGGCGCGGTCAGAGGGTCGCGCCGCACCCGGCGCAGGTCGAGGCCAGGCGCGGCGCCGGCTTGC
>CAYLNK010000418.1:0-4331 GCA_964384675.1 uncultured Holophagales bacterium
CCGTGGCGCACCCGGCGGCACCGAACAGGGCGGCGCCGAGCGCGGCGGCACCGATCGTCGCGAGGAGGACAGCGGAGCGGCGGCAGACGTTCACGCGCCGACGCTAGCAGACCGCGGGCCGCGGCCCGTCAGGCGCCGGCCGGACCGCAGCCTCCCCCGCTTCCGCAGCCCCCCTCCGGGTCGTTCCCGCCACCGCACCCGTCGCCCTCCTCACGGGAGCGGAAGCTGGCGACGCCGCCGCGCCGGTCGAAGTCGACCTCGCAGCAGCGGAGGAGGAGGTCCCGCAGGAGCCGTCGGCCCCGCTGCACACGCGACTTCATCCCGGAGACGGAGAGCCCGAGGCGCCCGGCCGCGTCGACCTGCGGGACGCCGTCGAGCTCCGTCAGCCGCACCGCCTCGCGATACGGCTCGGGAAGCCGCTCGAGCATCGGGGCGAGGCAGCCGGCCAGCTCGGCCTCGTCTCGCGCGACGTCCGTTTCCTCTGCCACCACCTCGGGCAGCTCCCCGTCGACCGTGCCGCCGGTGTGCCGGCGGCGGGCCGCGGCGGCGCGGTAGTGGTCGACGAGGGCGTTGCGCGTGATCTGGAAGAGCCAGGCGTGGAGGCGGTCCGCCTGGACGAGCGTGCCGCTCGCCCGGTGGAGCCGCAGGAAGACCTCCTGGAGCAGGTCGTCCACGTCCTCGGGATCCCGGACGCGCCGGGCGAGGAACGCCCGGAGCCGCCCGCTGATCTCCGACCAGACCGCCTCCGCGGCGTGCGACACGTCAGGCCGCCGCCGTCCCGCAGCCGCAGGCGGAGGCCTTCGGAGCGACGGCCGGCGCGGGGACGATCGCCGGGAGCGCCTCGGCCCCGCAGCACGCGCCTTCACCGCTGCCGCTGGACGGGCAGCACGGACCGCCGTCGCCCCCCGCCTTCGCGGCGAAGAAGCGCAGGAGGTTCTCCGGGACGCCGGCGTACGGCTGCCGCTCGGCCTTCGCCGGGGCCGTCGCGTAGGCGGCACGGAGGATCGCGTCGACGAGCAGAGCCTCGGGCGCCTCGGTGTAGTCGGCGCCCTCGTAGGTCCAGACCCGGCAGTCCGTTCCCTGTCCGGCGAGGTCGCTGCACGAGCCGCAGCGGCTCTCCTTCGTCCCGAGCGCGACGTCGTGCCCGTTCACGCGGATCGTGGGCGAGCTCACGAGGCGATGCTCGCGCGCCTTCTCCTCGGTGTCGACCAGGACCTTGCGCAGGTTGACGGAGATCCCGGCGGACGACAGGACCGACCGGACGGCGTCGAGCGCGCGGGAGAGGCTCTCGTCCGTGCCCCGGCACCGCGTGCAGCTGGTGAGGTCGATGTAGAGGAAGTCGAGGTCGAGGGTCCGGGTGGCGGGGCTCACGGCATGGGTCATGGCGTTCTCCTTTTGCGAGCGGCCGTTCGGGCGGCTCGTTCCGGTAGACGGAGCACCCCCGAAAAGGACGCACGGTGATCCGCCCCTGGCCAGGACGACGAAATGGTAGTCTCGTACCATGAAGACTGCCATGGATTCTGCCGGACGGATCGTCATCCCCAAGTCGATTCGAGAACGGCTCGGCTTCGTGCCCGGAGAGCCGCTGGAGCTGGCCGAGCGCGAGGGGCGCCTCGAGATCGAGCCCGCCGCAACCCCAATGTCGCTGGTCCGGACGAGGAACGGCCTCGTGGCCAGGCCCGCGCACCGGCTGCCTCCCCTGACGGACGAGATCGTTCGCGCCACGCTGGAGCGCACCCGCCGTTGATCGCGCTCGACACCAGCGTCGTCGTCGCCGCCTTCGCGACCTGGCACGAGGGCCACGCGTCGGCTCGCGCGGCGCTGGCGCGCGGGCCGCGGCTCCCGGCGCACGTCCTCGTCGAGGCATTCTCCGTTCTCACGAGGCTGCCTCCTCCCCATCGTGCTTCGGCCGACCTCGTGGAGGCATTTCTGCGCGCCAGCTTCAAGGAGCCACCCCTGACGCTCCGACCCGACTCGTACCGGGAGCTCCTCCAGGGAGCCCTTCGTGCCGGCATCACCGGAGGGACCCTCTACGACGCGCTCGTCGCCGCGACCGCCAGGGAAGCTGGGGCGACCCTCGTCACCCGGGACCGCCGGGCAGCCCCGACCTACGAGGCCCTCGCCGTACGTTTCGAGCTTCTGGACTGAGCGCCGCTCCAGCGCCTCCGGTCCCCCGGGGCACGACGCCGGACAGCCACCCGCGCGATGATCCCCGGAGAGGAGGCGGAGCATGCTGACCGCCGGTCCCGCCCGCAAGCTCATCGTCACCGTGAACGAGGCCGACCGATGGCACGGCCGGAGCGTCCACAACGCGCTGCTCGAGCTGTTTCGCCACCGCGGGCTGGCCGGCGCCACGGTCACCCGCGCGATCGCCGGCTTCACGGGCCGCGGGTCGATCCGGACGATCGACCAGATGGACGGCTCGATGCCGCTGCCGGTGCGGATCGAGGTGGTCGACACCGCCGAGGCGATCGACCGCGTCCTGCCCGACGTCTACGACATCGTCGAGCGGGGCCTGGTGGAGCTGCAGGAGACTCGGATCGTCAAGCTCGGAACGGGCGAGGCAGCGGCGGCGCCGCCGCCGCGCCGGAGGGAGGACCTGGTGCGACTCGTCGGGAAGGCCAAGATGCTCCGCGTCCACATCGGCGAGAACGACAGGTGGGAGGGCGAGCCGCTCTACGAGACGATCGTCAAGCGGGCGCGCCTCCTCGACATCGCGGGGGCCACCGTCTATCGCGGGATCCTCGGCTATGGCGCCCAGAAGCGGATCCACAAGCACCACACGCTGGCGCTCTCGAGCGACGACCCGATCCTGGTCACCGTCATCGACGAGGCGGAGAAGATCGACGCGCTCCTCGCCGCGCTGGACGGCATCGTGACGGGCGGCTGCCTCATCGCGATCTCCGACGTCACGGTGGTGAAGTACGTGCCGCACGCCGATGCCGCCGGGTCGCCGTCCCCGACGGAGGGATGACGCCCCCGGCCTCTCCCTCCGGGCGCGCCGGCTGGCTCAACCGCTCGACGGTGGGGGTCGCGCTGGCCAGCCTCTTCTCCGACGTCTCGCACGAGCTCGCCACAGCCGTCCTCCCGACGGTGCTGCTCGCGCTCGGCGCGGGCCCGGCGGCGCTCGGCCTCATCGAGGGGAGCGCCGACGGCCTCTCCACGATCGCCAAGCTGTGGGGCGGCGCCGCGTCGGACCGCGTGGCGCGGAGGAAGCCCCTCGCCTCGATCGGCTACCTGGTGACGGCGGTGGGGGTCGCCGCCATCGCGCTTTGCACCACCTGGACGCAGGTACTCGCCTGCCGGATCGCGGCGTGGATCGGGCGCGGCTCGCGAAGCGCCCCGCGCGACGTGCTGATGGTGGAGGCCGCCAATCCCGCGGCCCTGGGCAAGGCGTTCGGGATGGAGCGCGCGGGCGACGCGTTCGGTGCCGTCCTGGGCCCGCTCGCGGCCCTCTGGCTCGTCTCTCGCGGCGTCCCCGCGCCCCGCGTGATGCTCTGGTCGCTCCTGCCGGGCCTCCTGGCGTTCCTCTCGATCGCGCTGATCGTGGTGGAGCGCCCGCGGAGCGGAGCGGCGCCGAAGCGGCCCGGCTTCACGGCCGATCTGAAGGCCACCGGGGCCCCGTTCCGGCGTTACCTGCTCTCCATCTTCGTGTTCGGGTGCGGGGACTTCTCGCGCACGCTCCTCATCCTGTACGCCACCCAGCACCTGGCCGGGACGCTCTTCTCCCTCCCCGCCGCCACGCTGGCGATCGCGCTCTACGTCCTACACAACGCCGTCAGCTCGGTCGCGGCGTTCCCCCTCGGCGCCCTCACGGACCGCGTGGGCCGGCGGCCGGTGCTCGTGGCCGGCTACCTCTTCGCGGGCGCGACGACGCTGGCGTTCGCGCTGCTCCCCCCGACGCCGGGCTGGCTCGTCGTCCTCTTCGTCTGCTCGGGGACCTACATCGCGTGCGAGGAGGTCGTCGAGAAGGCGTGCGCCGCCGAGCTCCTCCCCGCGGAGGTGAAGGGGATGGGGATGGGCGTCCTCGCGGCCACGAACGGCGTCGGCGACTTCGTGTCGAGCGCCGTGGTCGGCCTCCTCTGGTCGCTCGCCCCGTCGCGGCCGGGGCTCGGCTTCCTCGCGGCCGGCGTCCTGCAGCTCCTGGGCGCCGCGGCCCTGGCCGCCCAGCGCCCGACCGGGCTCAGCCCCTCGGCCTGGCCCGGAAGCACTCCCGGAGCCGCCTGAGACCTTCCGGGATCCGGGACGCCGCGATCGACCCGAAGCCGATCGCGAGCCCCGGCGGCGCGGGGCCCTCGACGCCGAAGCCCTCGAGCGAGTCGAGCGCGAGC
>CAYLNK010000419.1:0-4265 GCA_964384675.1 uncultured Holophagales bacterium
GCTGACGGCCCCCGTCGCCGGCGGCCGCCGCCCCCCGAGCCTGGTCCCGGCCAGCGCGGCCAGGGGGAACACGGCGAGCGTGGCCCCCTGGAACCAGACGGGGTGCGGCAACGCCATCAGGTTGGAGACCCCCAGCGCGAGGAGGAGGGCCCCGACGGCCCACCCCCTCGCCACCGTCCCGACCCGCGTCGTCACGAAGGTCCCCGCGACGGCGCCCGCGGCCCAGCCGGCGAGCACCAGGAGGAGCATCCCGGTCGGCACACGCGACATGAACGCGCGGAGCGCCGCGGGATCCCGCGGGTCGAGGTCCTTCGGGGGCGGGTAGAGGAGCTTGCCCAGCGCTCCCGTCGCGACGATGAACGCGAAGGCCACGAAGAGTCCCAGCACCACCGGGGCCACGCGACGGAGGATGGGGAAGCGGTCGGGAGGGAGCGCGCTCAACGGACCGGATTGTAGAAGCGGCGAGGCCCGCCGTTCGGGCGGGCCTCGCGGGTCGGCGCCGGGAAGGAGCGGGGCCTACTGCTTGTTGACGCTCTTGTCGTACTCGAAGAACTTGATCTTGTAGTCGCGCGGGACCTTCGGGTTCGTGCCGCGGTAGCGGTTCACGTAGTCGGTCTGGTTCGGGCTCGCGTTGCCGTTCGCCTTCTCGTAGCCGAGGAAGTCCTTCTCGAACCAGTCGAGGATCTTCGAGTACGTGACGGTCTTCGCCGCGTCGTCCACCGTGCAGTTCCGCTTCTCACCGACGAATTCGGTCATCGCCGC
Source organism: uncultured Holophagales bacterium (assembly GCA_964384675.1). Taxonomy (GTDB): domain Bacteria; phylum Acidobacteriota; class Thermoanaerobaculia; order UBA5066; family UBA5066; genus CAYLNK01. The sequence goes on from CAYLNK010000419.1 coordinate 763, forward strand.
GTCGAGCTGCTGGTCGAGCTTCTCCGGGTCGAAGGCGACCTGGGGCAGCCGGGGGCAGCCCTTCGACGCGCAGTTGAGCGCGGCGTGGACGCGGGGGTCCTTGAACCCCTCGCGCACCATGTTGTCCTCCAGGCTCTTCAGGCTCGTCTTCTTGCCGTCGACGAAGATGTCCATCCCCACGAAGAACGAGTAGCCGGAGACGAGACCGCCCTTCCAGACGCTCTCCTTCTCGGGCCCGCGGGCGAGGACCCCCTTGAAGACCTGCGCGTTGTACGCGTTCAGGTAGTAGGCCAGCTTGTCGTTCTTCGTCGGGAACGACTCGGGAGCGCTCTGCGGACCCGCCTTCTCGATCGAGGCGACGAACCGGTCGAGCTCCGCGCGGTCCTTCGCGAGGGCCTCGTAGTTGACGTAGCCCTTCTCGTTCACGTACTTCCCGAGCACCTTGCTCCAGTCCTCGTACGAGAACTTCGAGGCGGCGGCAGCGGGGCGGCTCACGAGCGCCCCGAGCAGCAGGGTGGTGACGACGGCGGTGGCGCGAAAGCGGCTGACCTTCACGGTACGACCTCCTTGATTCCCCCGGTCTCCGAGACCGGGGGTGGCTCCAGATCACTCGACGCGGGTTGGACATTCCCATTCTGGACGGAGAGACCGCAGGAGGCCAGCCGGAAAGGAACGGCGCGCCACAGTAAGATGCGCGCCACACCATGGGTGAAGCTCCGGCCCCGGCGCGGATCGATCAGTACCGGATCGTCAAGCGTCTGGCCATGGGGGGGATGGCCGAGATCCTCCTCGCGGTCGACGAGAAGACCGGGCGCGACGTCGCTCTGAAGCGGATCCTCCCCCAGATCGCGAGCGACGAAGGCTTCCTCGACCGCTTCTTCCACGAGATCCGGATCCAGATCTCGCTCCGGCACAGGAACATCGTGGAGCTGCTGGATTGCAGCCCGTCCCCGGCCAACGCGTACATCGTCATGGAGTACGTCGACGGCGGCACGCTCCAACGGCTCCGGCTCGACGTCGGCCGCCTGCCGTGGGAGCTCGCCCTCTTCGCCGCCGACGAGACGCTGCGGGGCCTCTCCGTCGCCCACAAGAAGGGGATCGTCCACCGGGACATCAAGCCGCAGAACATCATGTGGACGACCGACGGCACGGTGAAGGTGGCCGACTTCGGGATCTCGCAGGCCGATCACCTGACGCGTCTCACCGTCACCGGGACCGTCGTCGGGACGCCGTCGTACATGTCCCCGGAGCAGGCGCGGGGCGAGCTGCTCGACGCGCGCTCCGATCTCTTCTCCCTCGGCACCGTGCTGTACGAGCTGATGACCGGCACGAACCCGTTCCAGGCCGACTCGGTGGCGGCCACCCTGCGCCGAGTCGTGGACGTCCCGCCCGACCCGCCCTCGCTCCTCGATCCGACCATCCCCCCGGCCGTCGACGGCGTCTTCCGCAAGCTCATGGCGAAGGACCGGCAGCAGCGGTACGCGTCGGCCGAGGAGGCGTCCGCGGCGCTTCGGGAGATCCTCTCGAACGAGGGGATCCTCCACGCCGCCGCCGTGTTCCGCGCCTTCGTGGCCGAGCCGATGCGTTTCGTGACGGAACGGAACACCCGGCTCGCCGCGGAGTCCACCGAGAGGGCCCGCAGGCTGATGGCCGACCGGAACGCGGCGCCCGAGCAGGCGCTCTGGGCCGCCTACCAGACCCTGGCCTGCCAGCCGGACGACCCCGGGGCGCAGGAGCTGTACCGGACCGCCGCGACGCGCGTCGGGCAGCGGGAGAAGCCGGTCGAGAATCCGAAGATCCGGGAGCTCGAGACGCTCCTCCGGAACGACCCCGAGAACCTCCAGACGCTCCTGCAGCTCGCCAAGCTGTACCGGCTCGAGAAGGACTTCCTGAACCTCATGCGCTTCTTCCGGAAGCTCCAGGTGGTCGCCCCTCCCGACGCGTACACCCAGGGACAGATCGCGGCGCTGGTGGGCGGGTCGTCGGTCCCGCCGGCCGGTCCCACCCGGACGGTCCCGGCGGCCCCCACGACCGCCATCGGGCGCCGGGATGTCCCGGTCCAGCCAGCGGCCGAGGAGTCGTCCGGCTCCACGGGACGGCTCGCCGTCCTTTCGGGGGCGATCCTGCTCGTCGTCCTCTCGATCTGGTGGTGGCGCCGCCCGAAGATCGACATCGCGGCCGGAGGGAAGGTCGACGAGGCGAAGGTGGGGGCCCTGATCAATCTCATCCGCGAGGGGCCGGCCGGTCCCGCCGACCCGGGCCTCACGAGGCCTCACGAGCGCGAGGACGACCTCCTCCAGAAGACCCTCGAGAAGGGGGTGCTCGTCGAGCGGGAGAGCGGGACCGAGAAAGCGATCGCGCACTACCGCGCGGCGCTGGCGCGGACCACGCGGCCCGACCACCGGGCGATCCTCCTCCTGACGATCGCCGAAGCCGCCGCGGGCGTCGGGGACCGGGACACCGCGCTCCACACCTACGACGAGGTGATCGCGGCGAACGGGCCCGGCAAGGTGGTCGCCCAGTTCCGCAAGGCGGAGCTCCTCGAGAAGGTGAAGGACGACGCGGGCGCCCGCGCGGCGTACGGCGACCTCCTGACGTCTTCCGACGCGGCCGTGAGGACGAAGGCCTCGCTGAAGCTCGCCATGGTCGAGGAGCGGCTCGGCGACACGGCGCGGGCCCTCGCCCTGTACGAGGAGATCCTGGCCTGGGCCCCGAGCAGCCCCCAGGCGAACCCGGCCCGGCTCGGCGCGGCCGCCCTGTACCGGATGGCGGGCCGTTCCGAGGACGCGCGCCGGCTCTACGAGGAGGTCAAGTCCAACGCCTCCGAGGGCAGCGACTTCGCGCGGAGCGCCGACGCCGGGCTGAAGGCCCTCGAATGAGATCTCACCGCAAGGTCCTGACGTTCACCGTGCCGAAGCGGATCGGCTTCCTCAACATCACGCCCGAGGTAGAGGAGGCGGTGGCCGAGAGCGGCGTCGAGGAAGGGCTCTGCCTGGTGAACCCGATGCACATCACGGCCTCGGTCTTCGTCAACGACGACGAGCGCGGGCTTCACCACGACTACGAGCGCTTCTTCGAGGCCCTCGTGCCGCACGAGCCCGTGTCGCAGTGGCGGCACAACGACACGGGCGAGGACAACGCCGACGCCCACGTGAAGCGGCAGCTCATGGGACGCGAGGTCGTCCTCGCGATCACCGGGGGACGCCTCGACTTCGGGCCGTGGGAGCAGGTCTTCTACGGCGAGTGGGACGGACGCCGACCGAAGCGCGTGCTGATCAAGATCATCGGCGAGTAGCGGCGGGTCGGGCGCCTCACCCCTCCACCTCCAGCCCGAACGCGATCAGAGTGTCGGCCAGCGGGGCCGCCCGCTCGCCCAGCGTCTCGGCGAAGCGCGCGCGCACCAACGCCTCGCGCGCTTCGTCGCGGATCGGGCGCCCGTCGGCACGCTTGACCGCGCCGACCCGGCGGCACAGCTCGATCCGGCGCGCGACGAGGCCGGCGAT
>CAYLNK010000420.1:0-4245 GCA_964384675.1 uncultured Holophagales bacterium
GCGCCTCGCAGGCGACGGCGAGCACCGCCTCCGCCGCCCGGCCGACCGATCCGGCCGGACCGAGCCGCTCGGCCACCTCGGCCAGGTCGCGCAGGACCGCCGTCCGCCGGATCGGGTCCGCGAGGAGGGACCACGCCTCGGCGGCGATCGCCACCGGAGACACGCGACCCTGGGTCAGCTCCGGTACCGCGCGCCGCCCGAGGACGAGGTTCGGTAGGCCGACCGTGTCCGAGTCGATCAGGCCGAGCCGGATGCAGCTCCTGACGACGCCGATCGTGAGGGGTGCGACGCGATAGACGATCACCATCGGAACACCCAGCAGAGCCGCCTCGAGGGACGCCGTGCCGGAGGCGAGGATCACCAGGTCGGCGGCCCTCATGACCGCGTGACTGTCGCCGTCCACCAGCGAGACGTAGGGAGCCAGGCCTCGGGCGGCGACCGCGGCGAGAAGGGACTCCCGGAAGAGGGGCTCGGCGACGGGCAGCGCGAAGCGCACGGTGGGGTCCTTCGCCAGGAGCTCGCGCGCCCCGTCCAGCAGGATCGGCGCCAGGATCTCCACCTCGTGCGTCCGGCTCCCGGGCAGCAGGGCGACCGTCGACCCCGCCTGGGGAAGCCCCAGGCGGTCGCGGGCCGCGCTCCGCTGGTCGGGGGTCACGGCCGTCAGCGCGTCGCCGAGGTAGTGCCCCACGAAAGAGACCCGGCCTCCCGCCCGCTCGTAGACGGCGTGCTCCTCGGGGAAGCACGCCAGGAGCGCGTCGAAGCTCCGGGCGATCGGCCGGGCGAGGGAGCGCCAGATCCAGACCTGGGGCGGGAAGTACGACACGGTCCGCACGCCGTGCCGCTTCAGCCAGCGGGCGAGGAGGACGTTGAAGACGTCGTTGCCGATCAGGATCGCGGCGGCGGGTCGCTCCCGGAGCACCCGGCGCCGCACGCGGGCGAACGCCCGCAGCAGGGGCGTCGCCGTCGCGAACGCCTCCGAGACCCCGACCGTGCCCAGGTGGTTGGTCTCGCACGCGATCTCCACGCCGGCCGCGGCGAGGCGCGGGCCGCCGATCCCCCACATCGCCACGTCGGGACGCCGGGCCCGGATCTCCGAGGCCAGGCGGGCCCCCACGACGTCTCCGGAGACCTCGCCGGTGGCGACGAGGAGGCGCAACGGGGCGACGGGGCTCACGCCGTCTCCCGCGCGAGGAAACGGCGGAACGGCAGGAGGGCGAGGAGCTGTACCAGCGGGACGCCGATCGCCAGGGCGAGGAGCTCCGGCGAGACGTCGAAGCGGCCGGCGATGACGCGATTCACCAAGAGGCGGGCCGGAAGGTAGCTCACCGCGAGCAGCCAGCCGAGGCCGGCGACGGAGGGCCTACGCACGGGCCGCCTCCGCCACGAGCCCCTCGCCGCCGAGGGACGCGAACGTCTCCCGGCACCAGCGGTCGAACGCCGCGCGTCTCTCGCCGAGCTCCGGAGTGAAGCCGTGGAAGACGAGGCGCGCCTCGGCGACGCGCTCCCCGCCCACCCGGGCGGACGTCCGCGCGACGTAGTCGTCCCCGCGGAGCGGCTCGAGCTCGGCCTCCAGGGTGATCTCCTGCTCCGGCTCCACGAGCCGGCGGAACTTGGCGCGCTCGACCATCGTCAGGAGAGGCCAGCGGGAGAATCCGAGCGTCGCCGCCAGGAGCCACCCCGCGGTCTGGCCCATCGCCTCGGTCAGGAGCGTACCGGGCACGATGGGCAGACCCGGGAAGTGGTCGGCCAGGACGTCCTCGTCCCGGCCGAACCTCTTCACGGCGACGGCACGCTTCCCTGGCTCGATCGCCACGAAGCGGTCGATCAGGACGAACCGCACGGAAGGACCGGGGGCTACAGCCCGAGGCCACCCTGCCGGAGCCGCAGCCAGCCGGCGATGCCGAGCGCGGCGGCGAACGCGAGGAGGCCCCACTCCGAGACCGTGGGGATCGGGATGGCCGGCGGCACGAAGGCGTCCTGGGTCACGGTGTGCGTCTGGCCCGCGGCGGTGATCGTCCCGCTGCGCCCGCCGGCGAGGTTCGCGGCGACCGAGTAGCTGACGGTTCCGGTGCCCGTGCCCGACGGCGTCACGCCGGTGATGAAGGCGTTGTTCGAGACGGCGGTCCAGGCGCAGCCCGCCTGGGTGTTGACCGCGAAGTTGTACGAGCCGCCGGCCGCCGGGACGATCTTGGAGGTCGGGTCCAGCGTGAACGTGCACGGCACCGCGACCGGTCCGGTGAGAGGCGGGCTCATGAAGAGGTCGGGGTCGGCCGCGCCGTCGCCGTCGAGGTCGGGCACGATCCCGTCGGGCGTGCCGTCGTCGTTGGTGTCGGCCAGCGGGATCCAGATCTGCGGATCGGAGGGCTGGGAGATCTTGCAGGACTCCGGGAAGCGGCGCAGGCCGAGCGCGCTCGCCTGGGCCCACGGGATCGAGATGTGGTCCTTCTTCCCGTCGTTGTTCCCGTCGGCGAAGACGAACGTGAGGTCCATCGAGAGCGAGCTGCCGAGGATGCTCCGCCTGTGCTGGGACGTCTCGTCGAACACTTCCTCGGTGTGGAAGCCCTCGTAGATCCCGTCCTTGTTGTCGTCCACCACGTGGCCGGTGCCGAAGAGAGTGGGGGAGTCGGGACCGGTCTTGAAGTTCAGGCTGAGGTCGAGGGCGCGGGCACCGTCGTTCTTGGTGACGCCCCCGCCGGCGGAGCCGCCGGTGCTGCGGGAGCCCTGGACCGTGGTGAAGCGGCCCTCCTGCTTGTTGCCGAGGACGAACGTGTTGTTGTGGTTGTTCTCACCCGCGCAGTCGTCCCACGGGTTCGGGATCTGGACGAAGTTCTCCTTGCGCAGCGGGACGATCTCCATGTCGTCGGCCGTCGGGCCGTCGCCGTGCGTGTCGACGAGCACGGGCGCGAGCGGTCCGAACTTCCCGCCCGCCGGCTGCGACTGGGCCATGAGGACGGGCGTCCCCAAAGCGAGGGCCACCACCACGAGTCTCCGCACGCACGATCCAAGCGTCATCGCTGCCTCCTCGATCCCGGGTCGCCGGTATTGTAGGTGAGACCGGTGCGATCGTATCCAGCTCCTTTCGTCCTCCCCTCGCTCGCGGGCGCGGCCCTCCTGCTGCTCCTCGGGATCTCCTCGGCGTCCTCGCTCTGGGACCGGGACGAGGCGCGATTCGCGACGGCCGCCCGCGAGATGTCGGCCTCGGGCAATCTCCTGACCCCCACGTTCAACGGGGAGCTGCGTGCCCAGAAGCCGGTGCTGGCGACGTGGCTGATGGCCGCGTCCGTGCGCCTCCTCGGGCCGACCGCGGTGGCGGTCCGCCTCTGGTCGGTCCTCGCGCTCGTCGCAGCCGCGCTGGTCGCCGCCTCACTCGGGGGCCGGCCGGCGTTCCTGGTCGTCCTCGCCACGCCGCTCGCCCTCGTGGAGGGGACCGCCGCCACGACCGACGCGCTCCTCGTCGCGTTCCTGACCGGCGCGCTCGCCGTGCACGCCTCGACCCTCGAGAAGGGGTACCGCACCCGCCACGTCGTCGCGCTCGGCCTGCTCCTGGGCCTCGCCCAGCTGACGAAGGGCCCGGTCGGCCTGGCGCTGCCGCTCCTCGCCATCGCGTCCGCCCGCCGCCTCGCGCCGTCCGGCCCGGCCGTCCGGCGCCCGGTCCTCCTGTCGACGCTCCTCTCCCTCGCCCTGTTCGCCGCGTGGGCCCTGCCGGCGAACGCGGCGACGGGCGGGCGGTACCTGGCCTTCGGGCTCGGGCGCGAGGTGCTGACCCGTATCGCGACGCCCCTGGAGGGCCATGGCGGCTCGTACCTCCTTTCTCTGCCGTACTACCTGCCGGTGCTCGTCCTCGGCTTCTCCCCCTTCACGCTCTACCTGCCGGCGGCCCTCGCCCTCCTCTGGACCGAGCGCCGCGATCCTCGCGCCGCGCTCCTCCTGGCCTGGATCGCGGCTCCGTTCGCGGTCTTCACGCTGGTCGCCACGAAGCTGCCGCACTACGTCCTCCCGGCGTGGCCGGCCCTCGCGGTCGCGGTCTCGGGCGCGGTCGAGCGGGCCGGACGGGGCGAGGCCCCGCCCGTCTGGCTCGCGAGGGGGCGATGGCTCTTCGCGTCCACGCAGGCGCTCCTCCTGTCCGGTCTCGTCGCCGGCGCCCTCCTGACACCGTTCCCGGGCCCGCTCGCGCTCCTCGCCGTCGCCCTCGTCGCCGCCTCCGCGACCGCGCTCCGCCTCTCCCGCCGGGGCCGGCACTCGCGC
>CAYLNK010000421.1:0-4243 GCA_964384675.1 uncultured Holophagales bacterium
GACGCCGTGGTGGCCGCGTCGGCGGCCGTCGGTCGCGTGCGCCGCGCGGTCCGTCGCGCGGTCTCGGGCCTCCTCGCCGCATCTCTCGTGACCTGCCTGATCCTCTCGCTGCGCCTCGCCCGCCGTCCCGCCGAGACCGTCTACGTCCTCAGAGGCGACGCGACCGGAGTCGTCCTGAGCGGGCCCGCTCTCTCGCGACGCGTCGAGTCGCCGGGCCACGTTCGCTACAGAGGGGACCGCTCGTGAGACTCGCCCCCTTGCTCGTTCTCGCGGCGCTGACGCTCGAGCCGGCTCGGAGCGACGAGCTCGCCAGCCTGCTGAAGAGGCCCCTGACGCTCCAGATCCGTGGAGCCTCGCTCCCGGCGGTCCTCGAGCAGATCGCCGTCCTGCTCGACGTCACGCCGATCCTCGAGCCTGGCCTCGACGGGGCACCCGTCACCCTGGATCTCCGCGGGACGACCATCGAGAAGGCCCTGAGCCTCGTCCAGGCGTCGGCCGGCGTGACGATCCGATTCGCGAACGGCCGGATGCTCGTCGCCGGCAGGCCGGGCGCGGACCGCGGCGGCGCGCCGTCACCGCTCCCGAGCCGCCTCGCCTCCGAGCGGCCGGCGCCCGCCGTTCCGTATCTCGTGCCCGTCCCGCGCACGGAGGGATCCGCGGCGGAGCGGTATCTCCTCGAGGACGGAGACGTCGCGCTGCCCGGATGCGAGGCGGCGGTCCGGGTCGCCTCGCTCTCCGGCGACCCCTTCGACGGCCGGACGCGCGTGGCGTTCCACGAGCTGGCGGCGCCCTTCCGGAGCCGCGCGGCCCGGATCGCCGCCGCGTCCCCCGCGGACGCGCCGGCCACGGAGACGCTCTGGCTGGGAGGCTGCTCGCGAGGATTCCAGCTCCGGTCCTTCGCACCCGGCGGCGCCCCCTCTTCGACGGTTCCCCTGGCCGCGGCCCGACCTCCCCGCGAACGTGTCCCGTGGCTCGTCCGGATGCGCCTCCTCGAGGTGGACGCGGCCGGCGAGGCCGTCCTGTCCGCGCCCACGGTAGCCGCGCCGGCCAACCTCCTGGCCTCGATCCGCTCCCGGAGCGATCTGCCGCGGCACGACGGCCCTCCCCTCGCCACCGACACCTCGATCTCTCTCGCCGTTCTCGACTCCACCGAGACCGAGGCCCTGCTGGCGCTGAACCTGACGATGACGCGCGACGAGCCGTCGCCGTTCGGCGAGCGCACCGTCCGCGTCGCGCACCAGGAGCAGTCCCTGTGGCTCCGCCTCGGGGAGCCGGCGCGCTCGACGGTCTCCTCGACCTACGGGAAGGGCCGCTCGGCCCTGGTGATCGAGACCACCGTGGAGAAGAGGGAGCCCCGGAAGCCGTAGTCTCCGGGACCATGTCCCCGCGCCAGCGCCTCGTCCCGTTCGGTCTCTCCTCGGGGCTGCTGCTGGTCCTCTTCCACGGCGCCCTCCGGGACGGCTTCGACAACGACGGGCTCGGCTACGTGGCCGCTGCCACGTACGCCTTCTCGGAGCACCCGTGGTTCCCGTTCGTCACGGGGGGCGACACCGGGCATCCGCTGCTGACCCTCTGGCCCGTGGCGCTGGCGTGGCGGCTCCTCGGCTTCAGCACGTGGCCCGCGCACCTCGCGGTCTTCCTCGGCGCCGCGCTCGCGCTCGTCCTCGCGCGGGAGCTGGCGCTGACGCTCCTGCCGGCGGGTGCCCCGGAGCGGACGCGGCGAGCCGCCGCGCTCCTGGCGCCCCTCGTCCTCCTCGCGCACCCGCTCTTCGCCGGGTACACGGTCCAGTTCCTCACCGAGATCCCGGTGACCGCGTTCACGCTGGCGCTCGTCGTCGCCGTCCTGCGCGAGGACCGGCGCGGCGCGGCGCTCTGGGGCACGCTCGTGGCGCTCACGAAGCTGACCGGCTTCGTGACGGTGGCCGCCTGCGGCGCCGCCGTCCTCGCGCGGGGCCTCCTGCGGCGAAAGCCGGGGCGCGAGCTCGTCCGTTCGCTCGTCCCTCACGCGACGAGCCTCGGCGCGCTCGGCGCCTTCATGGCGCTCAAGCTCCTCGTGCTGCGGCTGCCGCTCACCACGTTCCGGAACAACGACAGCTGGTACGGCCCGGCGGCCCTCCTCACCGAGCGCCTGCCGCTGACGCTCCGCTCGATCACCGGCTACCCGCCATGGGCCACCGGCCCCTGGCTCGCCGTCCTCGCCGTGGCGGGAGTCGTCGCGCTGCTCCGCCGGCGCCGCGCGCCGGGAGCGCCGGAGGCGCCGAACGGAACCTGGACCGGGCTCGAGCGCGGCCTCCTCCTCGGCGCGGTCGCCGCCGCGAATCTCCTGATCCACGCCGCGAACGCGAACTTCCCGCAACCCCGCTACCTGCTTCCCGTCCAGGCGCTCGTCCTCGTCCCCGGCGTGGTCGCGCTGGCTCTCCTATTCGGCGAGCGGGGGCGTCCCGCGTTCGTCCTCCTCACGACCGCGTGGATCGGCCTCGCTCTGCTCCGCTGGCGAAGCGACACGCTGCGGCCGCTGGAAGCCCGCTGGCCCCGGCTCGTCGCCGCGCTCCGGATGCCGTTCGTGGACATGTCGCTCGACGTGCGGCAGCGGATCGCGTTCGTGAAGCGGCTCTCGGTCGAGGTGGCCGAGCGAACGCCCGTTCCCTGCGTGCACGGGCTGTATCCCACGTCCGACGCGCTCCACGCCCCGTACGGCGGCTACGGTCCGGGCCGCCGCAACCCCGGGCTGCTGCACGGGTTCCCGACCTACGCGGCGTTCCGGGACGCGAGCGACGGCAAGGCGCGCCGCGGGGAGTGCCCCGGCGGCCGCTTCATCGTCATCGCCTCGTGGGACGTCTTCGCGGACCGGTATCGGGACCTGGTGCGCGCCGATCCGGACGCGCGGCTCCTCCGGACCGAGACTCCTCTCCCGGACGCGTGGGCCGACGTCTACGAGCTCACGAGCCCGTCCGCGGCACGCGGAGGCGCGAGCCCCGGATCGACTCGATGAAGCGGGCGCCGAACGCCTGCGCCGGTGTCCATGCGCCCGGCGCCACGTCGCCGGCGAGCACGCGGCGCGCGATGGCCATCCCGGTCTCCGCCGTCAGCGTGTAGCCCTCGAGCGTCTCGAGGGTTCCCTCGACCGAACGATCCCCCTTCGTCACGCGCCCCCACAGGACGCTCGTCTCCCGCGCGCGCTCGGCGGCCGTGGGACCCTCGAGCTTCCCCGCCTGCCACTTCAGGAGCGACTGGATCGGCCCGAGACGCAGGAGCGGCGCCAGGAGCCCGCTCCGGCGCGCGGCCGCGACGAGGGCCGGCGAGGCCGCCATGTACACCTCGATCCCGGGGATGCCGGTCGAGCGGAACGCGGTCGAGACGTCGCCCCACGGGATCGTCATCGCGAGGCGGGTCCGATCGGGGAACGGCACCTGCATCGTCTTCCACGCGGGCGGCACCGGCTCGAGGCGCCCCCCGCGCCGGACGCGGCCGCCGCCGGCCAGCCCCTCGACCATCGTGCGGGCCGTGCCGCCGCTCGTCTTGAAGCCGCGGAACGCCAGCTGCAGCGACTCCGCGCCCGGCAGCGCCTCGGCCAGCGACCTCGCCAGGCAGTCGGACGGCACGACGTCGAAGCCGCAGCCCGGGAGGAGCGCGACTCCCGCGCGCAAGGCCTCCGCGTGCCGCGCGAAGACGGCCTCGAAGACGTCGATCTCCCCGGTGATGTCGAGGTACGACGTGCCGGCCGAAAGACAGGCGTCGATCGCGGGCCGGCTCGTCGCCGAGAACGGTCCGGCGGCCAGGAGGAGCGCCCGGAAGGGCGCGAGCCGTCCCGCGAGCTCCCCGTCGAGAGGGAACGCCAGCCACGGCAGGCCGAGCGCGGAGGCCAGGGGCTCGATCGCCTCGCGCCTGCGCCCCGCGAGCGTCACCGGCACGCCGTCGCGCCGGGCGACCTCGGCCAGGAGCCGGCCGGTGTAGCCGTTGGCGCCGTAGAGAAGGAGCCCCGCCTTCCCCGTCACGGCTCTCCGGGAGGACCGGGAGCGCCGGGCTCCTCGACGAGCCGGATCGCGCAGAGCGCCGGCACGTCCTGGCAGGTGTCGAGGAGCTCCGCCTCGCCGCCGGCGGCCTCCTCGTCGAGCGCGAAGCGGAACGGCGCGGCGGGCTCGCCGTCCCACGAGACGATCCCCTTCTCCAGGACCTCGCGCGGCCCGCCGGCGCCGAAGAGGCCGCCGTCGGAGACGAGCCACGCCCACGCCGACGCGGGGGC
>CAYLNK010000422.1:0-4238 GCA_964384675.1 uncultured Holophagales bacterium
TGCCCTCTCCTCGCCGACCTTCGCGCCGACGGCCTCGAGACCTTCCCGCTGCGCCCCGGCAGCGAGGTTTCGCCCTCGATCCTCCTGGGCCTCGCGCGCGCCGGCCGCCGCTTCCGGCCCGACGTGATCTGGGCGAGCGAGGCGCGGGGGCACGGGGCCGCCGTCTGGTCCCGCCTGCCGCGCCTGGCGCCCCTCGTCGTGCACCGGCGGGTCACGTTTCCGCCGCGCACGCACGGGCTGTCCCGTCTGAAGTACCGCGCCGCCGTCCGGTACCTCGCGGTCTCCGGGGCCGTCGCCGACGTGCTGGTCGCGGCCGGCATCCCGCGCGAGCGGATCGCGGTGGTGCCCGACGGCTTGCCCCCCGAGGCATACCTGGACGTCCCGGCGCCGGCCGCCCCGCCGTACCGGCTCGTGCACATCGGCGCGTTCGACGGCCAGAAGGGCCAGGAGGTCGTGGTACGGGTGATCGCGAGGCTCCGCGACGCGGGGCGTCTGGCGACGGCCCTCTTCCTGGGCGACGGGCCCACGCGAGCCGAGATCGAACGGCTCGCGGCCGGCGCGGGCGTCGCCGACCGCTGCACCTTCGCGGGCAGCGTCGTGGACGTCCCCGCGCGGCTCGCGGCGTCTCACCTGCTGCTCCTGCCCTCGGCCAGCGAGGGAGCGCCGCTCGCGCTCGTCGAGGCGATGGCCGCCGGCTGCCCGGCGGTCTCGCACGACGTCGGCGGCGCGCGCGAGCTCACCGACGGCGGGACCGCGGGCCTGCTCCTTCCCGACCTCGAGCCCGCGCGATGGGAGGCCGCCGTCGCCTCTCTCCTCGACGCCGGGGACGAGCGGGCGCGCCTCGTCGCCGCGGGACGACGCTTCGCGTCGACGCGCACCGTCGATCGGGCCGCGACCCGCCTGGAGGCGGAGCTGGCGAGCGTCGCGTGAAAACGCTCCTCCGCGCGACGAACTGGCTCGGCGACGTCGCCATGTCGGTGCCGGCCCTGCGGGCGCTCCGCGCCTCGTTCCCGAAGGACGAGCTCTGGGTCCTGGCGCGCCCGTGGGTCGCCGATCTGTATCGCCTGCGGCCGGAGGTGGACGGGATCGTGGTGGAGGAGAACCGGGAGGCGCACGCCGGGCGGAGCGGCCGCGAGCGCCTCGCCGCGGAGCTCGCCGCGCGCGGTTTCGACCGCGCGGTGATCCTCCCCACCAGCTTCGGGACGGCCTACACCGTCGCGAAGGCCGGCATCCCGGAGCGGATCGGCTATCGCGGCGAATGGCGGAGCCCGCTCCTGACGCGCCCCGTCCGGCTCGACCTCGCGACCGGCGAGCACCAGGTCTGGAAGCACCTGCGCCTCGTGGCCGCCGCGGGCGCGGCGCTGCCCGAGCGCCCCGACACGTCGTGGGAGGTGAGACAGGCCGAGCTGGAGACCGGGAAGGCGGTGCTGAAGGCCCACGGTGTCGTCCCGCGCTACGCCGTCGCCCACGTCGCGTCGTTCGCCCACGCCGCCAAGCGATGGGATCCGGCCCGGTTCGCGCAGGTCTTCACGCGGCTCGCGGCCGAGCGTCGCTTCACGATCGTCCTTCTCGGCAGCGAGGCGGAGCGAGGGCGGAACGACGAGGTGGCCTCCCTCGTGCCGGACGTCCCGGTCGTCAACCTCGCGGGCCGGACGTCCCTTCCCGAGCTGCTCGGCGTCCTTAAGCCCGCCGCGCTCTTCCTCGGCAACGACTCGGGGATCTCGCACCTGGCCGCTGCGGTCGGGACACCCACCGTGGTCGTCTTCGGAGCCACCGACCCCGACGCCACGCGGCCCTGGGACGGCCCTCGCCCCGACGGCCGGCCGGTGCGGATCGAGATCGTGAGGAGCCGGACCCTCTGCGCGCCCTGCCGCTTCACCCGCTGCCCGCTCGACCACGCCTGCATGACCGGCGTCTCCGCCGACCACGTCCTCCGCGCGATCGGGAAGGTATGCGGCTAGGGGTGCCGGGAGCCCGGGCGCTGAAGGCCGTGCTCCTCCTTTCGGCGGCCGCCTTCGCCCTGGCGATCGCCGTGCTGTACGGGATGCTGGCCTATCGGAACCACCTGCCTCCGTACGGGATCGTCCGGTCGCTCGAGCGTCGCCGCCAGTCGGCCCGCCAGCCCGAGGCGGCGCCTCGGCCCGCGGCCGCGCCGAACGAGGACCTGTCCGGGACCGACGTGGCCGCGCTCATCGAGATCTCGCGACCGGCGGACGTGGAGGAGAAGAGACGGGCGCTCGTCTCCTTCCTCTGGGGCACGGGTGCGCTGCCGGCGGCGCTCCCCTCGGCGGTCACGAGGGATTTCAAGGACGCGCGCTACGACCTGATCCCCGACCTTTCCCGCATCGACCGTCTGGCCGTGAGCATGGAGTTCGGGCTGGAATCCGTCCTCTACCACTTCGTCCCGGACTCGCCGAACGGCCGCTCGGTCCTCTACTACGGGGGTCACGACGGCGGATTCCTGAAGGAGAGACCGCGGATCGTGACGCTCCTCGAGCACGGCTACGGGGTCGTCGGGCTCAGCATGCCTCTCCTGCCGCCGAACAACCAGCCCGTGGTCACCGTCCCGCGCTTCGGCCGGCTTCGCCTGGCCTCCCACCGATGGATGAAGTTCCTGAGGCCCCGTTCCGGGCACCCGCTCAAGTACTTCATCGAGCCGGCCGTCGTCGCCGTGAACTACCTCGAGAGGACCCTGGGGTCGCGGGGTGTCTCGATGGTCGGCATCTCCGGTGGCGGCTGGGCGACGACCGTGGCGGCAGCGGTCGACACGCGAATCGACCTCAGCTTTCCCGCGGCGGGCTCGTATCCGCTCCACCTGCGCCAGGAAGGGGAGCTCGGAGACTACGAAGAGTCCGTCCCGGCGCTCCACGACGTCGCGAACTACCCGGAGCTGTACGTCCTGGGCTCGGCGGGGGAGGGACGCAAGCAGCTCCAGATCGTCAACCGTTTCGACCCGTGCTGCTTCGGCGGCACCCGCTGGACGGCGTACCGGGACGTGGTGTCCGACAGGGTGCGCTCCCTCGGCCCCGGCTCGTTCGACGTCTTCATGGACGAGTCGCACCAGAAGCACCGGATCTCCCCTGCCGCCCTGGAGCGGATCCTCGAAGAGCTGGACCGGACCCCGTAGCGCTACCGCTTCATCGCGACGTACGCCCCGTCGCCGGTGCGCTGGCCGGGCCCGGCGCCGTCGTTGACGACGCCGTACGCGATCCACGGAGCCGACCCGGCGGTGCGGCGCACGCGCACCCAGCCGTTCGCGACGCCACGCGCCGAGAGGAAGCCGTCGAATTGCCTCCACGCCCCTTCGGCCAGCGTCACGACCTCGGGATCCCCCTTGGCCGCCCCCCCGGCGTCCCCGTCGTACGCGACGAGCTCCAGCGTGACGCTGCCGTCGCCGGGCGCTCCGGCGTTCACGACGGCCACGTTCGTCCGGTTCGTCGCGTCCGCGCGGAGGCCGTACAGGTACGCCTCGGTCACGGCCTCCTCTCCCGGAGCAAGCCCCGGGGTGAAGAGCCCGAACTGGCCGCCCGACGGCGCCGCGGCGGCGGTGCGGGCCCCCGCGTAAACGCGGTCGAGCGGCACGCCCGAGACGATCACCCGGACCGCGCCCGCGTGGCTTCCCCCCGCGGGGATCGAGACGCCGAGCTGGCGCAGCGCGCCCAGGGCGTCCGGGACGATCCGTTGCTCGCCGGCCGCGAGCGTGAAGGCCGCGCTCCCCTTCGGTCCCGTCGACGCCGCGTCGAGCGACTCGACGTAGGTCAGGGAGAACGTGGCCGTCGAGGAGCCCCGGTTCGCCAGGACCAGCTCGCTCCGGAACGTCGCCGTCTCGACGAGCACCGGCAGGGTGAGCCAGCTCCCGGTCGGAGCCGGCGACGCCGGGAGGACGTACGAGCCATCGTTCGTCGTCCGGTCGTTGATCACCCCGTAGGCCCCGAAGACGCCAGCCGCCGATACGCGCTCGACGAGCGCGTATCCGTTCGCGACGCCGGCGGCATCGAGGAGCTCGGGCGAGTTGATCTGGGCGAAGCCGTACGGTCCGAGGACCTCCGACGCGCGCACCACGGTCGACGCTCCGCCGCTGGCGACGACCGTCACTTTGACGGTGACCGGCTCGGCGCCCGGGTTGAAGACGGCGAGGTTCGAGCGGTCCGCGGCGTCCGAGCGGAGGCCGAAGACGGCGAGCGTGGACGCGCTTCCGCCGTTCGCCGGGAGCGCGGCGTAGGCCAGGCCGACCGTGT
>CAYLNK010000423.1:0-4226 GCA_964384675.1 uncultured Holophagales bacterium
GCCCGGTCGGCCCCCGCCAGAGACCTCGGCGCGTCAGTCGACGCGCCATCGGTTATGGAGCCAGAGCCATTGCTCGGGGTGGCGGCGGATCGGCTCCTCGAGCATCGCGTTCAGGCGGGCCGTCAGCGGTTCCGGGGCTCGCTCGCGCGGCGGAAGCGTCCGCACGTCGAGCGGCGCGCCGAACGAGAGGCGGTAGCGTCCGGGTCCGGTCCGGATCGCGAACGTCGGCAGGATCAGCGCCTCGGTCCGATCGGCCAGCCGGGCGACCGCGGCCGTCGTCGAAGCGGGTCGTCCGAGGAACGGCACGACGACGTTGTCCGGCGGGTGCGCGTGCTGGTCCGACAGGATCCCCACCATACCGCCCCGCCGGAGCGTGCGGAGCAGCACCCGCGCGGCGTCCGACTTCGGCTGGACCGTGTTCCCGCTCCGTTCGCGGCAGGCGCGCAGGCGGCGCTCCAGGGCGGGGTTGTCGAGCGGCCGGGTGACCACGGTGATCGGAATCCCGAGAGCGCCGGTGACGATCGCGCCCGCCTCCCAGTTGCCGACGTGCGCGGTCAGGAAGAAGACCCCGCGGCCCGAGGCGGCCGCAGCGGTGGCGATCGGGAGACCGACGACCTCGGTGCGGGCGACCAGGGCGTCGACGGGATCGTCGATCGACCGGACGAGCTCGGCGGCGAGGCCCGCGAAATGGCGAAAGACCTCGCGAGCGAGCCGGGAAATCTCCTCGGCGGACCGCTCGGGGAAGGCCCGGGCGAGGTTCCTTTGCGCGAGGCGCCGCCGGCTCCCGAGGACCGCCCAGAGAAGCGTTCCGAGCCTGCGGCCGAAGGCCTCGGCGTCTTCCACCGAACGGCGTGAGAGGAGCGAGACGGCGACCTCGAGCGCGAGCTCCTCGACCCGGTTCCGGAGCGGCGAGCGGAGCTTCGCCATCAGGAGGGCGGCCGCGCGAGGCGCGCGAGGAGGTCGCTCACAAAGCCGACCTCGGTCACGGGCATGTCGACGGACACCCGGAAGATCGGCAGCCGGAGCCGGCCATCCAGCTTCACCGCGTCCTTCTCGGTCGTGATCACCGCGGTGGCTCCCGTCTCCTCCGTCGCACGGAGGATCTGGCCGAGCTGGAAGTCTCCGTACCCGGCATGGTCGGGGAACGGGAGGCACGCCTCCACCGGGACGCCCAGCGTGGCGACGGTCGAGAAGAAGGCGTCGGGACGCGCGAGACCCGCCACGGCGACGAGCGTACCCGGCGGCAGGTCGCCGGTCGAGACGGACTGACCCTCGGCATCGGCGATCCCGAGCACGCGGGTCGTCGCGTGGTAGACGGGGACCCCCGGGGCCTGCGCCTCGAGGATCGCGTGCGCGGTCTCCGGAGGCGCCTGCTCGCACTTGGTCACCACGATCAGGTCGGCGCGGGCCAGAGACGCGAGAGGCTCCCGGAGGCGTCCCGCGGGAAGGAGCTCTCCGCCCGCGTCCGGTGCGGTGGCGTCGACGAGGACGACGTCGAGGTCCCGGCTGAGGGCCACGTGCGAGAAGCCGTCGTCGAGGAGGTGCAGCGTGACGTCCGGATGGTCCGACTCGGCTCGGACCGCCGCGTCGAGGCGGCGGGCGGCAGCGACGATCGGGACGCGAGGTAGGGCCCGCGCCAGGACCGCGGCCTCGTCCCCCGAGTCGCGCACCGTCGCGAGGCGCCCGGCGCCGTTCGAGACGACGACGGTTCCGCGGCTCTTGCGGCCGTAGCCGCGGGTCAGGATAGAGGGCCGGAGGCCGCGAGCGCCGAGCTCTCCGGCGAGCCACCTCACGAAGGGTGTCTTGCCGGTCCCCCCGGCCGCCACGTTGCCGATCGAGACGACCGGCCGGCCCGCGCGCCGGGCGCGGAAGAGACCCCGTTCGTACAGCCCGAGCCGGAAGGCCACCCCCGCGCCGTAGAGCCGGGCGAGGGGGACGAGCGCCGGGCTCAGGGCCGGCTCCGGAGGAGCCCCAGCGCGGCCTCCGCCGCACGCAGGGCCGCACCCTGGTTCCGGTCGAAGAGACGCCCGGCCGCCTCCCGGGCCAGGAGCCGCCCGACCGGATCGCAAAGGAGCTCCCCGATCCTCTCGGCGGCTCCGGCCGCGTCCGCCACGGCGAACGTGGCGCCCGCGGCCTGGCGGAGCGTGGCCGCGAGGTTCGACGTGGAGGGGCCGTGGACCGTCGGGAGCCCGGCCCGCAGGGGCTCCAGCACGTTGTGTCCACCCCTGGGGGCGAACGTGCCGCCGAGCAGCGCGACGTCCCCGAGGCGGTAGGTCGAGGCCAGCTCCCCGAGCGAGTCCAGGAGGAAGACGTCCCCGGGTCCGACGCCGGGCTGGGTCCGCCGGACGAGCCGGAAACGCGCTCCGAGCCGCCGGGCGATCGCGTCGAAGGACTCGGGCCGTCGGGGAGCGAGGACGAGGAGCGTGTCCAAACCCCGCGCCGCGAGGCGTCGATGCACGTCGAGGACGAGCTCGATCTCGTCGTCGGCGATCGAGCCCGCCACCACGACGGGTCGGCCGGCCGCGAGCCGGCGGAGCGCGGCCGCGAACGGCGGCTCGGGCGGTACGGGACGGTCGTACTTCAGGTCGCCTCCCACCTCGATCCGCTCGCCCGGGATCCCGATCTCGGCGAAGCGGGCGGCGTCCTCCGCGGTGCGGGCCAGGACCCGGGCGATCGGCGCGAGGGACGGTGCGAGGAGGCGCCGGGCCGCTCGGTAGCGTCCCGCCGAGCGGGCCGAGAGCCGGCCGCTCGCGATGAGGACCGGGATCCCACGCCGGGCCGCGGCGCGGAGCACCATCGGCCAGAGCTCCGTTTCGAGAAGCACGAGCGCGCCAGGTGCGGCAGCCTCCACGAACCGGCGTACGGAGAAGGGGAGGTCGAGCGGGAATGGACGGGTGGTCACGGAGAGGTCGGACTGGAACCGGCGGTGGAGGAGGGCCACGCCGGCCGGCGTCGAGGCGGTGACGAGGACCGGCAGCCCGGGCTCCAGGGAGCGCAGGGCGGAGAGGAGCGTGCCGGCGAGCTCCACCTCTCCGACCGACACGCCCTGGATCCAGAGCTGTCCCGGAGCCGGCGGCCCCGCCGGCCAGACCCGGTCCTTCAGGAGAGGGAGGAGCCGCGCCCGGGACGCGGATCCGGTGGGGGATGACTTCGACAACTGTCTATCTTCCAACGGGTTATCGTCGATTGGCGCCGGCCCTCGATTATACTCGCGGATTCCCCTCGGTTCGTCCGGGGCGGATGGACGAAACGGTGATAGACGAAAACGACGGCGGCTCCGTAGAAGGTCCGGAAACAGACGACGTGATGCGCCTCGTTCCGGCCCCGCCCGCGGAGATCGACGATCCGGCGCTCGCCGCCGGAGAGCCCGGCAGCGCGGAGGTCCGCGCCGAGGATCGGGCTCTGGTCGGCAAGGCGCGGAGCGGAGACCCCGACGCCTTCGCGCAGCTCGTGAAGCGCCGGACGCCGGGCGTGCTCGCCTTCCTGCGCCGGATGCTGGGCGACGCGGAGGACGCCCGCGACGTCGCGCAGCTCACCTTCCTGAAGGTGTGGGAGAACCTCGAGCGGTATGACCCGGCGTGGGCCTTCTCCACGTGGCTCTTCCGGATCGCGGGCAACCTCGCGATCGACTCCCTGCGATCCCGCGGGACGCGGAGCCGGACCGAGAACGAGAGCTTCCGGCTCGTCCGGGGCGGCCGCGACACGGTCAGCCCGGACGGCCCGGCCGCGCTGGAGCAGCAGGAGGTCCGGCGGGTCTTCAACGCCTGCGCGATCGCCCTCTCCGAGAAGCAGCGCCTCGTCTTCGTCCTCCGCGAGTTCGAGGACAAGGAGAGCCGCGAGATCGCCGAGATCCTCGGCTGCCGGGAGTCGACCGTGCGCAACCACCTGTTCCAGGCCCGCCGCATCCTAAGGGACGAGGTCCGCCGCCTCTATCCCGAGTTCGCCCCGAGGGGAGCGGCCTCCGCGCCGGAGGAGGCGCCGTGAGCGCGGCGACGCCCTGTCCGTCGGAAGCCCGCACCCGTGATCGGCTCGTCCGCCGCGAGGAGGACCTCCTCTCCCGCGACGAGACGCGGCTCCTCCGGGAGCACCTCGCCGCGTGTCCCGCCTGCCGGGCCGACGCGCTGAGGCTCGACCCGACGCTCCTCTTCGCCCCCCTCGCCGCCGTCGAGGACGACGCGCGCCGGGCGTCGCGGCGGAGCCTCGAGTCCGACGCGGCGACCGTCACC
>CAYLNK010000424.1:0-4205 GCA_964384675.1 uncultured Holophagales bacterium
CTCGAGCACCACGTGGGCGTTGGTGCCGCCCAGGCCGAACGAGCTGACGCCCGCCCGACGCGACGTCGGCCCCTCGGGCCACGGCGTCAGGCGCGTGCTCACGTGGAAGGGCCCGGCGTCGAAGTCGATCGCGGGGTTCGGTGTCGCGTAGTTGAGGCTCGGCGGGATCTCGCGCCGCTCGAGCGCGAGGGCCGTCTTGATCAGACCGGCCACGCCGGCCGCGGCGTCGAGGTGCCCGATGCTCGACTTGACGGAGCCGAGCGCGCAGGTGCCTCGCCGCTCCGGACCGACGTCGAAGGCGCGGTTGAGGGCCGCGACCTCGATCGGGTCGCCGAGCGGCGTCCCCGTGCCGTGGGCCTCGACGTACGACACGCTCCAGGCGGGCACGCCAGCCATGGCGAGCGCCGCGCGGATCACCGCCGCCTGCCCCGGGACGCTGGGCGCGGTGTAGCCGACCTTCGCCGCGCCGTCGTTGTTGATCGCCGAGCCCCGGATGACGGCGTGGACGTGGTCGCCGGCGCCGAGCGCTTCGGCGAGGCGTCGCAGAACGACGACGCCGGCCCCGTTCCCCCCCACGGTGCCGTTCGCGCCGGCGTCGAAGGCGCGACAGACCCCGTCCGGCGAGTAGATGCCCCCTTCCTGGTGGAGGGCGCCGGCGCGCACCGGCACGGTGAGGCACGCGCCGCCCGCGAGGGCCAGGTCGCACTCCCCCGAGAGGAGGCTCTGGCAGGCGAGGTGCACGGCCACGAGCGACCCCGAGCACGCGGTCTGCACCGCGAGCGACGGACCGCGCAGGTCGAG
Organism: uncultured Holophagales bacterium; assembly: GCA_964384675.1. Classification (GTDB taxonomy): domain Bacteria; phylum Acidobacteriota; class Thermoanaerobaculia; order UBA5066; family UBA5066; genus CAYLNK01. Next base: position 802 of record CAYLNK010000424.1, read on the forward strand.
CTTGTACGACACACGGAGCGCGGCGTGGTCGTGGTCGTTCGCGAGGACGGTCTGGATCGCGTCTCCGGCGGCCGCGAGGTCCGGGTGGGACATCAGGTTCCGCGGCAGGTACGTGTTGTGCCCGATCGCGGCCCAGACCCCGACGGGTCCCGGCCGCACGGTTCCGGCGTAGCCGGCTCGCTCGAGGGCCTCCCAGGCGCACTCGAGGAGGACCCGGTGCTGGGGGTCGGTGAGGGACGCCTCGCGGGGGGTCATACCGAAGTGCCCGGCGTCGAACTCCTCGATTCCGTCCACCACGCCCTTGACCGGCACGTAGCCGGGCATCGAGACGAGCTCCGGCTCGACTCCCGACGCCAGCAGCTCCGCGGAGGTGAACGTCCGGATTCCCGACCGCCCGTCGCGGAGGAGGGCCCAGAAATCGTCCACCGTCCCGGCTCCGGGGAATCGACCGGCCATCCCGACGATCGCGATGGCGTCGACGGGCTCCTCCCGAGCGGGTGTCATGACGGCGGGAGGTTACCGCGGAGCCGGCTCCGTGGGCGGGCCCCGGTGCGCGCGGGAGGTCAGCTCGGGCAGGCCGGCGAGGGCGGCGGCCACCGTCTCCGCGACGCGTTCGGAGCCCGTCGTGTTGAGATGGACGAGGTCGTACAGGCAGGTCCGGTCCCGGCGGATGGCCGCGGCGAGGTCGACGAGGGCGACGGACTCCTTCCGCGCCACGTCGCGGATCACGCCGTTGAACGAGTCGTGGAGGTCCCGGTACGTCGCGTACCCGATCCCCCAGTCCTTCTCGAAACGCTCCATGTTCTGACGTGTGACCTCGTCCGGGGGATCGGCGAGCCGGCTCGCCTGGGTCATCAGCACGGGCAGGATCCCCTGCGCGCGGCAGATCGCGACGAACGTCGACAGGTTCCTCGCGAACCCGTCGCGGTCGACACGGTCCAGGGAGGGAAGCCGCCGCTTGCGCCGCTCGGAGAAGTCGTCCTGACGCGGAGCGGGGAGGAGGCGTCCGACGCGCTGCGCGAGGGCCGGGAAGAGCGAGACCCGCAGCAGGTCGGTGACGCTCCGCCACCGGTTGCGCCCGTCGTCCTCCGTGGCGATCAGGGAGCGAGACCCGCCGCCGCGCCAGTACCCGCCGGCGAAGAGCATGATGTTCAGGTCGTTGACGTTCTCCATCAGCAGGGCGACGTCCGGCCGCTGGGGGAGGACCTTGTTGTAGAGGATGTTGATCGCGTGCGCCGTGTTGTTGGCCATGTAGCCGGCGTTGAGCGAGTTCACCCGCAGCCCGAGCCTCTGGCCGAGGAGGACGCCCGCCCGGTGCGGGAACCGGCTCTCCTCCTCCACCACCGCGCACTCGGTGGTCGAGCCGCCCAGGAAGGCCAGGGTCAGCTCGGGGTGCTCGTGCGGATGGGACGGCTCGATGAACCCGTTCGAGTCCGTCCGGTACCGGTACGCCTTCTCCTCGACGCCGTCGATGATCAGGTGCTCCTGCCGCAGCGTCTCGCGCTTGCTCGCGACCCGGTACCCGTCGAACAAGGGGGGAGGCTCGCGCAGGCGGATCGAACGCCGGACCGGCGGCTTCGCACCCCCGCGCCTCTCGAGCCCCCACTCCGCCGCGGCGAGAGCCAGGGCACCGGCCGTCAGGGCCACGATCGCGCCGGTCAGCCGCGGATGCCGCGTGAAGACGCCCCCCCTCACACGCCCGGCTCCCGCGTGGACACGTCCGTCGCGCCGCGGCGACGCTGCAGGAGGCCCCGCAGCCGCTCCCGCCGGTCTTCCGCGCGGGTCACCGCCGACGCCTCGGCTCCGGCCCGCCCCGCGAGGCGCGCGGCGAGGGTCCGCACGGTGGGGAAGGTGAAGAGGTCGAGGATCGTGAGGGTCGGGTCCAGGGCGTCGGCGAGGAGGTTGCGGACCTTCAGGAGCAGGAGCGAGTGCCCGCCGAGATCGAAGAAGCTGTCGTCGCGTCCGACCCGCGAGACGCCGAGCGCCTCTCCCCAGATCGCCGCGACGCGGGCCTCGAGCGCGCCCTCGGGCGCCGAGAAGGAGCCGGCCGCGGTCCCGTCCCGATCGGGCGCCGGCAGGGTCCGCCGGTCCACCTTGCCGCTCGGCGTCAGCGGGAACGCGTCCATCCGCACGTACGAGGCCGGCACCATGACCTCCGGGAGCCTACGCCGGAGCGCCTCCCGCAGCTCCGCGGGCTGGGAGGCGTCGCCGGGAGCCGGCACGACGTAGGCGACGAGACGCGGGTCGCCCGGCACGTCCTCGCGCAGGAGCACGACGGCCCGGACGACCGCCGGCAGCTCCTCGAGCGCGGCCTCGATCTCGCCCGGCTCGATCCGGTGCCCGCGGAGCTTCACCTGGTGGTCGAGGCGCTCCAGGAACTCGAGCGAGCCGTCCTCCCGCTGGCGAACGCGGTCGCCGGTGCGGTAGACACGGCCGCGTCCGAGAGGATCCGGGAGGAACCGCTCGGCGGTCAGCGCCGCCCGGCCCCAGTAGCCGCGCGCCACGCCGGCGCCGCCGAGGAACAGCTCGCCCGCCACGCCGGGAGGCAGGGACCTCATTCGCCGGTCGAGCACCTGGACGGTGGTGTTCGCGATCGGGTCTCCGATCAGGACCGGGCCGGGCTCCACGCGCCACAGCGTGGACCAGATCGTCGTCTCGGTGGGGCCGTACGCGTTGTAGACGGCGCGGCAGCGGGCGTGGAGCTCGCGGGCGAGCCGTGCGGGGAGCGGCTCGCCGCCGACGAGCGCGGTGAGGTTCGGGTCGCCGGACCAGCCCGCCTCGACGAGGAGGCGCCACGTCGAGGGCGTCGCCTGCATCAGCGTCGCGCCGCTGGCGCTGAGGCGCTCGCGGAGCCGTTCGCCGTCCGACACCTCGTCGCGGGCCGCCAGCTCGAGGCGGCCGCCCGCGACGAGCGGAAGGAAGAGCTCCAGCGCCGCGATGTCGAACCCGAGCGAGGTCACCGAGAGGAGCGTGCCGCCCTCGTCGAAGCCCGGCGTCTCCCGCATCGACTCGAGGAGGTTGACGACGGCGCCGTGCGGCACGCCGACGCCCTTCGGCCAGCCCGTCGAGCCGGAGGTGTAGATGACGTAGGCGAGCCGCTCCGGCCCCACCGGCTCCGGTGCTCGGCCCGGTGCTTCCGGCTCCGGGGCGTCCTCGCGATCGAGGCAGACGAGGGGCGTCCCCGTCGCGGGCACGCGGTCCAGGAGCGACGAGAGGGTCACCATTGCGCGGAGGCGGGCGTCCGTCGCCATGAAGCGGAGCCGCTCCGCGGGGTGCGCGGGGTCGAGGGGGACGTACGCCGCACCGGAGGCGAGGACGCCGAGCAGGGCGACGGGGAGGTCCAGGCGCGGCCCGAGCGCCACGCCGACCCGGTCCTCCGGGCCCACGCCGAGCGCACGCAGCCG
>CAYLNK010000425.1:0-4169 GCA_964384675.1 uncultured Holophagales bacterium
CCGCGCCCCCGCAGCGCCGTCAGCGCGACGTGGTGGTCGGCGACGCCGCGAAACGTCTCGAGGACCGGCGCGCCGTCGAGCAGGTCCTCGGCGCCCGAGGCGAACGCCCGGGCGTCGGGGTGATCGCGGTCGGTCCGGGGGGTCACGAGCACGAGCTCTGCCCCGAATGCCCGCGCCGCCCGCGCCGCCGAGCCGAGGTTCCCCGGGCTGAACGTCCTCACCAGCGCCACGACGAGGGGCATGGGCCGACTCTACCCGGTGCCAGAATGCGCCGATGGCGAAACAGAGAAGCGAGGACGTGCAGAAGGCCGTCGAGACGGTGCTCGGGGCCCTCGGCCACCGGCTGGTGAGGCTGAGGGACGAGCACGCGATGAAGGCGCTCCGCAAGGAGGAGCCGGTGGAGATCTCCAAGGGCCTCGAGATCGCGCTCCGCGAGCTGAACGATCTCCTGCCGCGCCGCAAACGGGTCAAGGACTGAGAGCCGTGGCGCGAAGCGTTCCGACCTACTGGGACTACCTGAAGCTCGACCGGCTCCTGAACCTGCAGGGAGGGCTGGAGGAGGACGAGGCGCAGCTCGCCCCCGACGAGCTCCATTTCATCGTCGTCCACCAGGTGTACGAGCTCTGGTTCAAGCTGATCCTCCGCGAGCTGCGCCTGGCGCGAGAGCACCTCTCGGCCCCGCGCGTGCCCGAGGAGCGGATCCCGTACGTCGTCCACCACCTCCGGCGCGTGAACGAGATCCTGAAGCTCGCCGTCGACCAGTTCCGGATCATGGAGACGCTCACGCCGCAGGACTTCCTCGACTTCCGCGACAAGCTGTCGCCGTCGAGCGGCTTCCAGTCGTTCCAGATGCGGGAGATCGAGATCCTCCTCGGGCTCGACGAGAGGGAGCGTCTCGCCTACGGGGAGACGAGCCCGCTCTCCCACATCGAGGCGCTCGCCAAGGGCTCACCCGGCGGCGCGTTCGCGTGGGGACGGATCGAGTCGGCGCGGGCCCAGACCACGCTCCGTGCCGCGCTCCACGGCTGGCTCTTCCGGACGCCGATCCAGGGCACCTCGCCGGACGACGCCGGGGACGCCGCCGCCGTCGACGGGTTCCTGGCGGCGTACGTCGCCGCCACCGAGCGCTTCCACGCCGCGCAGGCGGCCCAGATCGGCGCGTCCTGGGGCGGGGACCCGGAGGCCGTCCGCCGTCGCTTCGAGGCCCAGGCCGCGATGGCCCGGGAGTTCCTCTTCGCCGAGGACGTGCCCGAGCCGGAGCGTGCCCGCACGAGGCGGATCCGCGCCGGCCTCCTCTTCATCGAGTCGTACCGAGAGCTGCCGCTCCTGGCGTGGCCGCGCCTCCTCGTCGACTCGATCGTGGAGCTCGAGGAGCAGCTCGTCCTCTGGCGCACCCGGCATGCCCGGATGGTGGAGCGGACGATCGGCCGCCGCATCGGCACCGGCGGCTCGTCGGGAGTCGATTACCTCGACCAGACGGCGCGTTACCGCATCTTCCCGGAGCTGTGGGCCGTGAGGACCCTGCTCCTCCCGCGCGAGTCGCTGCCGGAGCTCCTCGCCCGCGAGGCGTACGGCTTCGCGAGATGAAATCGGGGGAAGCCGGGCGCCGGTTTCCCCCAAACCCCCTTCACCCGGATCGCATTCCGGAGAGAATCCGCGGGCCGATGCAGTTCGACATCTTCTTCTCGATCAGCCAGACCCCGGTGGACGGCGTGACGCCGTCCGAGCCCACCATGTTCCGGAACTTCTTCGACCAGGTGGAGGCGGCGGACGCCCTCGGGTTCGGGACCGCGTGGGTGGCCGAGTCGCACCTCTCGAGCGAGGTGCAGAAGCGCCACGCGAAGCCCGTGATCCCGCACTGGCAGGGGGAGGTCGGACTGAACGCCGACATCTTCCAGCTGGCCCACCACGTCTTCCGCCGGACGAGGCGGATCGACGTCGGCTCGGCGGTGATGAACCTCCTGGTGAACGGCGGTCCGATCGCCGCGGCCGAGCGCGTCGCGGTGTTCGCGGCGCTCCACGGTCTCGACCCCGCCGAGAGGCGGAAGCTCAGGGTCGGCTTCGCGGCGGGGCGTTTCGAGTTCATGAGCCGCGCCGCCGGGATCGTGCCGCGGAACGCCGTCGAGGAGGCGGCGTGGCCCGCGCTCAAGGGGAAGGTGTTCGCGGAGGCGGCCGAGGTCTTCGTGCGCCTCCTGCGCGGCGAGACGCTGGCGAGCGACGACGTGCGGCGCACGGTCCTCTCCCGGGCGGACTTCCGGAGCGACGCCGACTGGCACCGTGTCCAGGAGGCCGCGGGCGGAGCCCCGGAGGCGATCGAGGTCCCGCGCCGCTTCGTCTTCGACGTTCTGAAGATCGTCCCGCAGGAGTTCCGGCGCGAGCTGGTGCAGCTCTACATCGGCACGCACGAGCCGCGCCTGCAGGAAGAGGTGAACGCGTTCGGCCCGGTGCGCGTCTTCAACCTCTCGATCACCAGGCCGGAGGTGATCGAGGAGACCCACCGAAGACTGACCGCCGCGTACCACCCGGACGGTGGCGGCTGGCATCGCCCCTTCATGCCGCGCACGGTCTTCGTCTTCCTGAACGAGGAGGCGCACCTCGGCCCGGAGGCGCGGCGGAGGGCCGCCGAGGACGAGGCCCGCGCCGCGCTCGGAGCGTACTGGACGGCGCTCGAAGGGACGCTCGACCCGAAGAAGGTGGAAGGAGCGGCGGACAACGCGCTCGTCGGTAACGCCGAGGACGTGGCGCACCAGATCCTCCGGCGCTTCCACCCGGACGACCGGCTGATGCTCTGGTTCGACTTCTTCAACCACGACTCCGCGCGTGTGATCCGGAACATGGAGGCGTTCCGCCGCCTCGTCGCCCCGCGGATCGTGGAGGGGCTGGGGCGATGACCGGAGTCCCGCGCCCCGGCTCGGCGATCTATCCGAAGAGCCCGCTCGGCGAGACCGAGCCCGGGATCCCCACGGGACGCGACGTCGAGTGGGAGCCGCTCGTCGACTACCGGCGGAACGGCGTGTCCGAGACGACCATCCACGGCGCCGTCGCCTGGGCGCACGGCGACCGCCTCTTCCACTCCTTCGGCGGCAACGTCCTCTGCTACGGGCGCAGCATGATGAAGCCGCTCATGATCAAGCCGGTCACGGGCGCGCTCGCCGGGCTGACGTCGGTGCAGAAGGCGATCTCCGTGGCGAGCCACAACGGGACGCCGGAGCACGTCGCGGCCGCCATGTCGATCCTGAAGCCGGACGAGCACGGCCTGATGCAGACGCCGCTCGACGTGCCGCTCGTGCAGTTCGGGCGGCAGGTGCGCCGCCCTCGCCGCTGGTACCACTGCTGCTCGGGCGAGCACGCCGCGATCCTCTCGGCGTGCCACGTGAACGGCTGGAGCCGCGTCGGCTACACGCTGCCGCACCACCCGTTCTTCCTCGCCTACCTCGGCACGCTCCGCCGCTTCCTGGGCGAGTCGTGGAGCCCGCTCCGGACCGCGCGGGACGGCTGCGGCCTGCCGACGGTCTCCAACACGGTCGCCGAGCTGGCGGTCCTGTGCGCGGCGCTCGCGCGGACTCGGGACGAGGACTGGATCTGGGAGTCGATGCAGGCGCATCCCGACCTGATCGGGGGCTTCAACCGGCTCGATTCCACGATCCTGAAGGCATGCGGCGGGAAGGTGCTCGCCAAGGAGGGGGCGGACGGGCTCCTCGGGCTGGCGATCGTGCACGACGACTTCCCGGAAGGGCTGGGGGTCGTCATCAAGATCGCGCACGGCTGGAACCCGCGCGCCACCTGGTACGTCGCGCGCGCCGTGCTCGGGGTCCTCGGTTTCACGCTGCGCAACCCGTATCCGCTCCACCGCCAGAAGGCGTTCCTGGTGCCGGGCGTCGTCCCGCCGGCGTACCTGGACACGCTGGAGCGGATCCCGACCTGGGACGACTGGGATCCGGACCGGGATCGCTGGTACTACGAGTGGGAACGCTATCGGGGTGAGCTCGGGGGGACGCCATGACCTGGACACTTCTGAACGTCATCGGCGGCGAGGCCGCGGCTCCGTCGACCGGGGACTTCCTCGACGACCTGAACCCCGCGACGGGCGAGGTGATCGCCCGAGTGCCCCGCTCGGGCGGGGCCGACGTCGACTCCGCGGTGGCCGCGGCGCGCGCGGCGGCCGGACC
>CAYLNK010000426.1:0-4165 GCA_964384675.1 uncultured Holophagales bacterium
CGTTCGAGCGCGAGGGCGAGGACCCGGCGCGCTACGCCTACCTCGGCTTCTCCTTCATCGCCTCCGAGCCGTACGCCGTGGTGGTGAAGGGCGAAGGCGTCCCGTCGGTGAGCGTCACCGTCAACGGGCGCGAGCTGGCCACGGTGGGAGGCGCCGAGGGCGCCTTCGCCGAGGTCAGCCCGACGTCGGGGAGCCAGTCCGTGGTGATCCGCCTCGACGGGGGCGGCGCCGTCCGCCGCGCCAGCGTCGCCGTGTCCGTGCGCTCGTTCACCTCGTGCCCGACGCTCCAGCCGGTCCTCTGCGGCGAGGTCGGCGCGGGGTCCCCGCGGGGGCTCACCTACGACCTCGGCCTCCGTCCCGCCGCCGACGCCTCGCGGGCCGATCTCCTGATCCCGGCCATCGTGCGAGCCGACGGCCTCCACGGTCCGGTGCGAAGCGACGTGACGCTGCTCAACCGCTTCGACGCGCCGATGCGCGTCCGCCTGACCCTCCGCTCGCCCGGCGCGGGCGCCTCGCCCGAGCGCGTCGTGGACCTCGCGGCCCGCTCCCGGCTCACGCTGACCGACGTCGTCCGACACCTCCTCCCGGAGGCGGCCGAGGGTCAGGGCGTCCTGGAGGTGCGCGGCTTCACCTCGGCGAGCCCCGGGGACGTCACCGCCGAGACGTACTACGACGGGGGCGAGTCGGGCCGCATCGGATCCGCGTTGCCCGTCTTCTCCGGTGACGCCCCGCGCGCCGGCGCCGCGGCGACGGTGCTGTCGTCGACGTCCGACGACGACCCGCGACTCCTCCTCTTCTCGTCCGATCCGACGTCGCGCGAAGTGACGGGCACGCTCCTCGTGGTGGCGGGAACCGGCCGCGTCGAGGAGATGCCGCTCGGCGTCACCCCCGACCGCCCGATCTCGGCGCGGCTCTCCGACCTCTTCGGCGACCTCCCGGCCGGCGCGCTCGTCACCGTCCTCACGAACGACCCGGCGCTGCACGCCGTCGTCGTCCGCTCCGACCCCGTGACGGGAAGCCCGCGCCTGGTCTCGTCCAACTAGGCCCCAGCAGGGTCCGGCTGCTCGGATCCGGAAAGGAGCACGGCGCCGTCGCATCCCGCGGCGGCGCCGTTCGATTCACATCCCGAGCATGACCCGGGCGACCTTCGACATCATGTCGGGCCGCCACGGCGGATCCCAGACCAGCTCCACCTTCGCGTCGGCGATCCCCTCCACCTTCTTCACCTCCCGCTCCACGTCGCCCGGCAGCGAGCCGGCGACCGGGCAGGCCGGCGCGGTGAGGGTCATCTTCAGGTTCGCGACGTTCTCCGGCGTGATCTCGACCGAGTAGATGAGACCCAGCTCGTAGATGTCGACCGGGATCTCCGGGTCGTAGCACCGCTTGAGGGCCGAGATCACGCTGGCCTCGAGCGGATGCCGGGGAGCGGCGGCCGCCGCGGTCTCGTCGGGGAGCGCGCTCATCCCGCCACCTCCGCTTCGGCGGAAGCCTCGGTCGACGCCACCGCGCCGGTACCGGCCAGCGCCGACTCCAGGGTGTGCCACGCCAGCGTCGCGCACTTGACGCGCACCGGGAACTCGCGGACGCCGGAGAAGACCGCCAGCTTGCCCAGGCTCTTGCCGTCGGCCTTCACGTCGGGCGGGCCGGTGAGGAGCTCGTGGAAGCGCTGGAACAGGCTCTCCGCCTCGACGAGCGTCTTCCCTTTCACGGCCTCGGTCATCAGCGAGGCCGAGGCCTTCGAGATGGCGCAGCCCTTCCCGACGAACGCCACGTCGCGGATCACGTCGCCGTCCATCTTCAGGTAGACGGTCAGCTGATCGCCGCAGAGCCGGTTGTGGCCGTCGGCCCGCCGGTCCGCGCCCTCGAGCGCGTGGAAGTTCCGCGGCGACTTGTTGTGGTCGAGGATCACCTGCTGGTACAGCTCGCGCAGGTCCGTCATCAGGTGAAGACCTCCCTCACCGTGAGGAGCCCGGCGACGAGCGCGTCGATCTCCTCCCGTGTGTTGTAGAAGGCGAGCGAGGCGCGCGCCGTGGCGGGGACGTCGAAGCGGTCCATCACCGGCTGGGCGCAGTGGTGGCCGGTGCGGATGGCGATCCCCTCGCGGTCGAGGATCGTGCCGATGTCGTGGGGATGGACGTCGTCGAGGACGAACGAAAGGACGCCGGCCTTGTGGCGGGCGGTGCCGATCATCCGGAGCCCGGGGACCTCCAGGAGGCGCGACGTGCCGTAGGCGAGGAGGTCCGCCTCGTGCGCCTCGATGGCGGCGAACCCGAGGCCCTCGACGTAGTCGAGCGCCGCGGTGAGCGCCGCGCCGCCGGCGATGTTGGCGGTGCCCGCCTCGAACTTGTACGGCAGGACGTTGTAGGTCGTCTTCTCGAAGGAGACGGACGCGATCATGTCGCCGCCCCCCTGGTACGGCGGCATCCTCTCGAGCCACCGCTCCTTGCCGTACAGGACGCCGATGCCCGTCGGCCCGAACGCCTTGTGGCCCGACCAGGCGTAGAAGTCGCAGTCGAGGTCGGCGACGTCGATCGCCTGGTGCGGCACGGCCTGCGCGCCGTCCACGAAGACCGGGATCCCGCGGGCGTGGGCCGCGGCGATGATCTCCTTCACCGGGTTCACGGTGCCGAGCGCGTTCGAGACGTGGACCACCGAGACCAGGCGGGTGCGCTCGGTGAGGAGGCGGTCGAGCGCGTCGAGCACCAGCTCGCCCCGGTCGTCGATCGGGATCACCTTCAGGACGGCGCCGGTCCGCTCGCAGAGGAGCTGCCAGGGGACGATGTTGGAGTGGTGCTCCATGGCGGAGATGACGATCTCGTCGCCCGCCTTCACGAACGCCTGCCCGAACGAGCTGGCCACGAGGTTCACGGCCTCGGTCGTCCCGCGCACGAAGACGATCTCGGCGACGGAGCGCGCGTTCAGGAACCGGCGCACCCGCTCGCGGGCCCCCTCGTATGCCGCGGTCGCCTTCTCCGAGAGGAGGTGGGTGCCGCGGTGGATGTTGGCGTTCGTCTCGCGGTAGTAGCGGTCCGTCGCCTCGATCACCGCGAGCGGCTTCTGGCTCGTGTTGGCGCTGTCGAGGTAGACGAGCGGGCGCCCGTGCACCGTCTGGGCGAGGATCGGGAAGTCCCGTCTCACGCGGACGAGGTCGAGAGCGGTTTCGTGGGGGGCGGCGACGCTCATCGGATCACTCCTTGCCGTCCCGCGGGAGCCAGGACAGGAGCCACCCCTCGAGGAAGCTCCTGAGCGCCAGCACGCTCACGCGGCCGGTCAGCTCGCTTCCGAACGCCAGGGTGAGAAGGCCCCGCGCCGTGGCGACGTCGAGGCCGCGGGACCGGAGGTAGAAGAGGGCGTCCGGGTCGAGCTGGCCGGTGGCCGAGCCGTGCGTGCAGCGGACGTCGTTGTTGTCGATCTCGAGCTGCGGCTTGGAGTCGACCTGGGCGTCGCCCGAGAGGAGGAGGTTCCGGTTCTTCTGGTGGGCGTCGGTCTTCGCCGCGTGCTTCCTCACCACGATCTTCCCGTCGAAGGCCCCCCGGGCGCGCCCGCCGAGGATCCCCTTGTACAGCTCCTGGCTCGAGCCGTGCGGCCGCGCGTGGTCGATGACCGTGTGGTTGTCGACCTGCTGGCTCCCCGCCCCGCAGAAGAGGCCGTCGAGCGTGCAACCGGCCCCCTCGCCGTCGAGGAGGACGTGGGTCTCGTTCCGCACGAGCCGACCCCCGAGCGAGAAAAGCCGGGCGTGGAGCTGGCTGTCCCGCTCCTGTCTCACCGAGAGGAGACCGAGATGGCTGGTGTCGTCGCCCGCCAGCTGCAGGGTGTGGTGGTGGAGGACGGCCGAGCGGCCCAGCAGGGCGTCGGTGACCGGGCTCGTGAACGCCGGGCCGGAGGCGCCGGCGTGCGTCTCGACGACCGTCGCCTGGGCTCCGTCCTCGAGCGCGACGACGGCGCGCGGAGCCACCGCGATCGTGCCGGCGGCGGCCGGGACGGTCAGGAACACGAGGTGGATCGGCGCCTCGACGACCACGCCCCTGGGCACCCGGAGGAGCGCGCCGTCCGCCAGGAACGCCGCGTTCAGGACCGCGAGCGGCAGCCGCGCGGCGTCGAGCGTTCGCGGGACGACGGCCTCGCCGAGCGACGGCTCGGCCGCGAGCGACGCCAGCCGGACGCC
>CAYLNK010000427.1:0-4165 GCA_964384675.1 uncultured Holophagales bacterium
GGAACATGTCCAGGGTCACCTCGGTGTGAACGATCTCCCGTCGCCGGCCACCGCCGGGGATCGAGGCGCGGCGGATCGGCTCGACGGCCGCCACCTCCAGCTCACGGGCCGGCACCGGCGCGATTCCGGGCTCCTCGAGTCGCCTGCCGGGGCCGCGATACACCAGCCTCACACCCCCGACCCCGAGCTCGTCGCCGTCGGAGAGCGGGAGCGCCGCCTCCAGCCGGTCCTCGTGCCACCACGTTCCGTTCTTGCTGCCGAGGTCCTCCAGTACCGCGCTGCTGCCGCGGACGGTGATCCGCGCGTGCCGCCGGGAGACCGTCCCGTCGTCGATGCAGAGGGAGCCCGGATCCCGCCCCAGGACGTTCTCCCCCTCCTCGAGCGGAAGATCCCTCCCGTCCAGGACGAGCCAGTGACGCGGGGCGGCGGAAGGGATCTCGTCGACGGAGGGCGAGGATTCGCCCTCGAAGGCGTACCCGAAGCCGTGGACGTGGCGGATGAAGCGGGGCTGGTCGAGGTCGTCGGCGAGGGCCCGCCGCAGCTCGCTCACGAGCGCCAGGAGACTCCACTCCGGGACGGGCTCGCCGGACCAGATCACCTGCTGGAGCTCCTTGGTCGAGACGGCCCTGGGGCTCTTCTCGATGAGGAACTCCAGGAGGTGGCGCGCCTCGGGCGAGAGCGCGACCGGCTCCTTCCCGCGAAGCAGCTGCCGTCGATCCCCGTCGAACGTGACGTCTCCCAGTCGGAATCTCATCGTCGACGCGTGCCGCCGCCGAGTCTACGACGCGAGCGCTGTCCTCGGAGCAGGCTCCAGGGACCGGCCGGCCGACGATCTGCTCGCCGCGGTGCCGCGGGACACGGTGCGGCCCCAGGACAGGGCCGATGCCGCGCGTCTTCGCGAGGTCTCCGGGCTGAACGACGAGTGATCCCGATACGGAAGGCCGCAGAAGTCGAGGAGATGCCGGGCGCGGTCGCTGACCGCGCCGGAGAACGGGGCGCCGACCGTCTGGTCCGACCTCCCCGGAAGAATCGTCGCGCTTCGCCTTGACATCCCTCGGTCTCGACCCTAAGTTACCGTTCGGTTAGATAACCACATGGTAACTTACGGAGGACACGACATGAAGCCGAAGAACACCATCTGCCTGTGGTTCGACAAGGACGCTGAGGCGGCGGCACGCTTCTACGCCGCCACGTTTCCGGACAGCGAGGTGACCGCCGTTCACAAGGCCCCCGGCGACTACCCGGGAGGCAAGCGGGGCGACGTCCTGACGGTGGATTTCACCGTCCTGGGGATTCCCTGTCTCGGTCTCAACGGCGGCCCGACGTTCCGTCACAGCGAGGCGTTCTCCTTCCAGGTCGCCACCGCCGACCAGGAAGAGACGGACCGCTACTGGAACGCGATCGTCCGCAACGGTGGCCAGGAGAGCCAGTGCGGCTGGTGCAAGGACCGCTGGGGTCTCTCGTGGCAGATCACCCCCCGCGCGCTGACCGATGGGCTCGCGGCTGGAGGCGCCGAGGCGAAGCGGGCGTTCGAGGCGATGATGCCGATGACGAAGATCGACGTCGCCATCATCGAGGCGGCGCGGCGGGGCTGAACGGCCTTTCAACCGCGAGGGCGCGATGACGGGACCAGGTGAATCGAGGTGCTAGAGGAAGCGGGACCGATCCCGCTTCTCGAAGGGGCGGGTCCCCTGGTCAGGCCCCCGATCTCGAGAAGGTGACACATGCGAGCAGCCGCCACCGATTCCCTAAGCACCACCTTCTATGCCCTCGCCGACCCCACGCGCCGCGCGATCCTGTCGCGGCTCGCGACCGGCGCCGCGACCGTCAAGGAGCTGTCGGCCCCGTTCGAGATGACCGGGCCGGCCGTCTCCAAGCACCTGCGCGTACTCGAGCGCGCGGGGCTGATCCAAAGGGGGCGCGAGGCGCAGTGGCGCCCTCGCACCCTCGACGCGGCACCGATCAAGGAAGTGGCCGAGTGGGCCGGGGAGTTCAAGCGCTTCTGGGACGGGAGCTACGCCCGGCTCGACAGCTACCTGCAGCAGCTCAGGAAGGAAGAAGGAGAAAGGGAATGACCACGATGACGACCCTCAGGCCCGGCGTCACCTCGTACACGACACCCAGCGATCGGGAGATCGTGATCACCCGCGTCGTGGACGCCCCGCGGCGCCTCGTCTTCGAGGCGTGGACCGACCCGAAGCACGTCCCGCAGTGGCTCCTCGGTCCCGAGGGCTGGACGATGCCCGTCTGCGAGATCGACCTGCGGCCGGGCGGCACCTGGCGCTACGTCTGGCGCAAGGGCGACGGTACCGAGATGGCGATGACCGGCTCCTACCGCGAGGTCTCGCCGCCGGACCGGCTGGTATCGACCGAGTCGTGGGGCCCCGAGTGGCCTGAGACCGTCAACACGATGGTCCTCACCGAGTCCGCGGGGCAGACGACCATCACCCTGACGATCCTGTATCCGTCCACGCAGGCGCGCGACATGGCGCTCCAGACGGGGATGAAGGACGGGATGGACCAGGGCTTCGACCGCCTGGACAGGGTGCTCGCGACGATGGCCTGATGGCCTCGACGGTCCGCCGGTGGGGCGCGATCCGCGACCGCGGGTCGCGCCCCGCCGAGTCCGGTCGCTCGCGCGGCCCTCCGCGTGCGATCGTACGGAATGCCCGAGCTGCCCGAGGTGGAGTCGGCCGCGCGAGACCTGGATCGATGGACGCGCGGCCACACGATCGTCCGCGCGTCCGCGGGAGGGCGCGCGGTGCGCGTGCTGGCGGGCCGCACCGTCGAAGAGGTGACGCGCCGCGGGAAGTGGATCGTGGTGCGGCTCTCGGGCGGCGCCGGCCTCGGCCTTCACCTGGGGATGACGGGGGACCTGGCGCTCGCCGCGGGACGCGAGAAGCCGCGCTTCTCGCGAGCGGTCCTCGCGATGGACGACGGCAGCCGCGTCCACTTCGTCGACGCGCGGCGCTTCGGCCGCTTCGTGGCCCTGGCGCGGCACGACGACCTCCTCGCGATGCCCGCCCTCGCCTCGCAGGGCCCCGATGCGCTGACGGAGCTGACCCCCGCGCTCCTCCGCGGCGGGCTCCGGTCGGCGCGCGCGGTGAAGGTCGCTCTCCTGGACCAGACCGTCGCGGCCGGGATCGGGAACGTCTACGCGGGGGACGCGCTCTTCGTGGCGCGGATCCACCCGGCCGTCCCCGCTCGCGACGTGGCGGCGGACGCCGTGCTGGTGAAGCGGCTCGTCGCCGCGATCCGCTCGGTGCTCCGGAAGGGGCTGGCGCGATACGAGACGGGCGCGCTCAGAGAGGAGGGCTCGGGCGAGGAGCTGTACCCCGGCTCGATCTACGGTCGCGCCGGAAAGCCGTGTCCGCGCTGCCGGAGGCCGATCGAGTCGATGACGCTCGGCGGCCGAACGACGGTCTTCTGCGCGCGTTGCCAGCCGGCGCCCCAGATCACGGCGTCTCGCCGTGCGCCTGCCAGAGCGTCCGCGTCACGTCGTCGGGAGCCCGCCCGAAGAGCTCCCTGAGGACGCGCGCGGGAAGGTCCGGATTCCGCGCGAGCGCGCGGTCGACGTCGCTCTCCGCCGCGTCCATCAGGAGCTGGCGAAGCTCCTGGGCGGTGGCGGTTGCGGCCCCGAGGAGCGCATTGGCGGCGATCTCACCGAGCGAGTACGAGTCGTGCCGAACCGACCGCGCGTGGGCCAGCAGCGCCTCCGCGGGGACGCGCGAGCTCATCCGGGCGCGGCCTGGAGATAGCCGTCGTCCCAAACGAGCAGCTCCGCGAAGACCTCCCCCAGGTCGCTGCCGCTCTCCCCCGCCGTCCGCCAGGCCACGAACCGCTCCTCGAAGGCCAGCGACGGGGTCAGCGACTCCGCCCGTTCGAGGATCACGTCGAGGGGCATGTCCCGGCGCGGCTCGAGCCGGAAGGCGCGCGGATAGGCACGGTGGATCGTCCGGAGCGCCTCGGCCGGCAGGCGAGGGTGCGCGAGGAGCTCCTGCGTCGCCGTCATCTGGCCCATGTATCGCGGATCGGACGTCCACCACGACGTCGGGCCGGCGGCAGCGATCCGGTCGGCCGCGGCGACGAGGAGCGCGGCGGGCACGGCGAGGTTCTCCAGCGCGAAACGGTGGACGTACTCGTCCGCGTCCGCCGCGAGCGCGGT
>CAYLNK010000428.1:0-4162 GCA_964384675.1 uncultured Holophagales bacterium
GAGGCCGTCGTACGCGCGGGAGGGCGGGAGCGGAGCCCCGCGCTCACGATGAACGAAAGGCCGAACTTCGTGAGGCCGTCGTACGCGCGGGAGGGCGGGAGCGGAGCCCCGCGCTCACGATGAACGAAAGGCCGAACTTCGTGAGGCCGTCGTACGCGCGGGAGGGCGGGAGCGGAGCCCCGCGCTCACGATGAACGAAAGGCCGAACTTCGTGAGGCCGTCGTACGCGCGGGAGGGCGGGAGCGGAGCCCCGCGCTCACGATGAACGAAAGGCCGAACTTCGTGAGGCCGTCGTACGCGCGGGAGGGCGGGAGCGGAGCCCCGCGCTCACGATGAACGTGAGGCCGAACTTCGAGAGGCTGTCGTACGCGCGGGAGGGCGGGAGCGGAGCCCCGCGCTCACGATGAACGTGAGGCCGAACTTCGAGAGGCTGTCGTACGCGCGGGAGGGCGGGAGCGGAGCCCCGCGAACACGATGATCCTCCACTTCCTCTACCCGCTCAGCGACCGCATCGGCGTCTTCAACGTCTTCCGGTACATCACCTTCCGCGCGGCGTCCGCGGCGGTGATGGCCCTCGTCCTCTCGATCTTCCTGGGACCGGCGCTGATCCGCTGGCTGCGCGAGCGGCAGATCGGCCAGTCGATCCGCGAGGAGGGCCCGAAGGCGCACCAGGCGAAGAAGGGGACTCCGACGATGGGCGGCGTCCTGATCAACCTCGCGATCGCCGTCCCGACGCTCCTGTGGGCCGACATCACCAACCGCTACGTCTGGGTGGCGCTCGGCGCCACCCTGCTCGCCATGCTGATCGGCGTGGGCGACGACTGGCGCAAGGTGTCCCGGCAGCACAACCGGGGCCTCACCGGGCGGCAGAAGCTGGTCCTGCAGACTCTCATCGGGATCGGCGTCGGCTGGGCCTCGCTGCACCTCTTCGAGCGCCGCCCCGATCCGTCCGGGATCAGCTTCCCGTTCCTGAAGAACCTCCACCCGGAGCTCGGGCTCCTCTACATCCTCTTCGCGGCGGTCGTCGTGGTCGGCTCCTCGAACGCCGTGAACCTGACCGACGGGCTGGACGGCCTCGCCATCGGCGCGACGCTCGTCGCGTCGGGGACGTTCGCGATCCTCGCGTACCTCGCCGGGAATGCGAAGCTGGCGACGTACCTCCTGGTGCCGTCGGTACCGGGCACCGGCGAGCTGGCCGTCTTCTGCTCCGCCATCGTCGGGGCGTCCCTCGGGTTCCTCTGGTTCAACTGCCACCCGGCCGAGGTGTTCATGGGGGACACCGGCTCGCTGGCGCTCGGCGCCGCGCTCGGCACGGTGGCGGTGCTGATCAAGCAGGAGGTGCTCCTCGTCTTCGTGGGCGGGCTCTTCGTGGTGGAGGCGGTCTCGGTGATCCTCCAGGTGGCGTCGTTCAAGTCGACGGGGAGGCGGATCTTCAAGATGGCGCCGCTCCACCACCACTTCGAGCTCCTCGGCTGGCCCGAGTCGAAGGTGATCACCCGCTTCTGGATCGTGGCGATCCTGTTCGCCCTCTTCTCCCTCTCGACGTTGAAGCTGCGATGAGCCTGTCGATCGGTCCCGACCTCCCGGAGCTCTCCCGCGTGGCGGTGCTCGGCCTCGCCCGCTCGGGGCGCGCCACGATCGACGCGCTGGCCCGCCACGGCGTCGAGGTGGTCGCCTCCGACGCCAAGGAGCGCGACGGCCTCGACCCGCTGCCGGAGCGGGAGGGCGTGACGTACGTCCTGGGCGGCCATCCGGAGTCGCTCCTCGCGGGCGTCGACGCGGTCGTCGTCTCCCCGGGCCTCCGGCTCGACCACCCGATCCTGGATGCCGCCCGCGCCAGGGCGCTGCCGGTGCTGGCCGAGGTGGAGCTGGCGTCGCGTCTCCTCCCCGGGGTCGTCGTCGCCATCACCGGAACGAACGGCAAGTCGACCACGACCGCGCTCGCTGCCGCGCTCCTGCGCGACTCGGGGCACGACGCCGTGGCGTGCGGCAACTTCGGGACGCCGTGGATCTCCTTCGCCGCCCGCGACGCCGCCTCCGACGCGCCGAAGACGTGGGTCGTGGAGCTGTCGTCGTTCCAGCTCGAGGGGACGCTCCGCTTCGCGCCGGACGTCGCCGTCCACCTGAACCTCACTCCCGACCACCTCGACCGGTACCGGGGACTGGACGACTACGGCGCGGCGAAGGCGCGGATCTTCGCGTTCCAGAAGGACGCCCAGATCGCGGTCGTCAACGCCGACGACCCGCTCGTCTCGCGCATCGTCACCCGGGCGCGCCGCCTGGAGTTCTCCCGGGCGCGGGACCTGGCGCGCGGCGCCTGGCTGAAGGACGGGCTCTTTCTCGCGGACGTCTCCGGGAAGGGGCCGCGCGTCGTGGCGCGCCGGGAGGACCTGGCCCTCCCGGGGATGCACAACGCCGAGAACGCGCTGGCGGCTCTCTGCGCCACGCTCCCCCTCGGCGTGACGGCCGAGAGCGCGGTCGCGACGTTCCGCTCGTTCCGCGGTCTCCCGCACCGCACCGCCCACGTGGCGACGCGCGGCGGTGTCGCCTACGTCGACGACTCGAAGGGGACGAACGTCGACGCGACGCTCAAGAGCCTCGAGGGCTATCCGGACGGCCGGGTCGCGCTGATCCTGGGCGGCAAGGACAAGGGGGACGACTTCGCCCGCCTCGCGCCGCTGGTGGCCCGCAAGGCGCGGCTGGTCCTGACCGTGGGCGCCTGCGGCGACGTCATCGCGTCGCTGATGGAGGGCGCGGGCGTACCCGTGGTCCGCTGCGGGACGCTCGAGAAGGCGGTGCCCGAGGCGGCGCGCGCGACGTCGGCGGGGGATGTGGTGCTCCTCTCGCCGGCCTGCGCGTCGCTCGACCAGTTCCGCAACTTCGAGCACCGCGGCGAGGCCTTCGCGGCCCTCGTCGCCGCCCTGCCGGAGAAGGTCTGAGATGGCGCGCAAGCTCGCCTCCGACCGCCTCCTCTTCGCCCCGGTCGTGGTGCTGGTCAGCCTCGGGCTGCTGATGATCTACAGCGCGTCGGCGATGCAGATCTACCTCCCGGCCGCGGGGGCGCCGAGCCGCTCGTACTTCTTCGTCCTCAAGCAGGCGATCGCCGTGGTGCTCGGGACGGGCCTCGCGGTCGGGGCGATGTCGTTCGACTACCGGAGGCTGAACAACCCCCGCCTGATCGGCGCCGGCCTCGCCGTGCTGAGCGCGGCGCTGGTGGCGGTCCTCTTCCGCGCGCCCATCAACGGAACGCGCCGCTGGATCGACCTCGGCGTCATGTCGATCCAGCCGTCCGAGTTCGCAAAGCTGGGGCTCATCGTCGCGCTCGCGGCGCTCCTCTCGCGGCGCGAGGGGGAGATCGACCACCCGACCCGCACGCTCCTGCCGGTCGCCGCGCTCCTCGTGGTGATGGCGGGACTGGTGCTCCTGGAGCCGGACTTCGGGACGGCGGCGTCGTACTTCGCGGTGGCCGCCGCGATGCTGTACCTGGCAGGCCTTTCGCTCGGCTGGTTCGCGGGCGCGGCGCTCCTCATCGTCCCGACGCTGAGCGTCTACGTCTGGTCGGCGTCGTACCGGCGGGAGCGGATCCTGAACTTCCTGAACCCCGACCTCGACCCGCTCGGGAAGGGATTCCAGGTGATGCAGTCCCTCATCGCGGTCGGGACCGGCGGCGTGACGGGCCTGGGGCTCGGGCACGGCAAGCAGAAGCTCTTCTTCCTGCCGTATCCGTACACCGACTTCATCTACGCGATCGTCGGCGAGGAGCTCGGCCTGATCGGCTGCGTGACCGTGCTCGGCCTCTTCGGCCTCCTCTTCGCACGCGGAATCCGCGCGGCCGTCGCCGCCCCCGACTCGTTCGGGCGGTACCTGGCCGCCGGGCTGACGGTGATGATCGTCGTCCAGGCGCTCGTCAACATCTCGGTCGTGCTGTCGCTCTTTCCCACCAAGGGGATCCCCCTGCCGTTCCTCTCGTACGGCGGCTCGGCCCTCTGGGCCGACCTCCTGGCGGTCGGGATCCTCCTCAACATCTCGCAGCACTCGTCATGACGGCGACGCGCGGCTACCTGATCGCGGGCGGCGGGACGGGCGGCCACGTCCTGCCGGCGCTGGCGCTCGCGGGGGAGCTGACCCGGCGGCGGCCCGGCGCGCCGATCGTCTTCGTCGG
>CAYLNK010000429.1:0-4153 GCA_964384675.1 uncultured Holophagales bacterium
TGGCCGGCGGGCCGGCGCGCGGCACGGACGAGCCGGCCGCGCGCCACCCGGCCCGCTGAGGGCCTTCCGCTCCGGGCAGTCAGATCGGCCGCGTCGGATCGATGCTGGAGAGGAGGTCGCGAAGCTCGGCCGCGTGCTCCTCTTCGTCGGCGAGGATCCGCGTGAGCAGACGTCGCGTCACCGGGTCGCCTTCGTGGACGAGGTCGATCACCTCGCGGTACGTCTCGATCGCCAGCCTCTCGGCGGCGAGGTCCTCCCGGAGCAGGTCGGTGGCCGTGGCGACGCCGTGGCGTTCGCCCGCGGGCTCGCCGTCCGGCTCGCCCGCGGGAACGGTGGGCTCTCCGCCGAGCTGTCGGATCCGCTCCGCGAGCCACTCGGCGTGGCGCTGCTCGTCCTGCGCGTGGTCGCGCTCCCGTCTCCCGACCCGGACGTAACGTCCGTCGGCCGGGCCCGGCTGGCGCCGCAGGCGGAGAACGCACAGCGTCTCGGCGGCCAGGAGGTCGTTCAGCAGCTTGATCGTCGTCCTGCGGTCGACGACGCGCCGGACCGGCCTGTCGCCCGCCAGGGGGGGACGAGCGTCGGCGAGCCGGGACCGGACACGACGGCAGATCTCACCCGTGTCGGCCAGGAACGGAGTCACGTAGCGGGCTGCGCTCATGCGGTCTTCTCCTGATCCGTCGAGTGCAATCCGGATACCTTCCCGATCCCTGCCCGCTCCGGGCCCCGGATGGTCATTCCTTCACACTCGGGTACAACGCGACGGTAGAGTCTTCCTCATCGCCGCCAGCGTCCCTCCCGGTACCGCCATCCGTGCGACTCATGGCGCTCCCAGCGCCCGGGCTCCCATCGGGAGCGCCCGCGAGGAGGCCGTCCCCAGTGTCCGGGGGTCCACGTGAACGCCGAGCCGGTCCAGCGGTGGAAGCCGGGGATCCAGACGAACTCGGGGCCCGGTGTCACCCCGATCACCTCGACCTGGGCAACGGGCGGCTCGTACCGAACGTAGCCGGCCGTCCCGACGCAGGACGTGAGCACGGAGGCCGCGGCGACGAAGCCGAGGACATGGCGGAGTCGAGCCACTCTCATGGGGCACCTCCTTGACCGCTCCGGCCCGTGCCGGGGCGCATCCGGGGACGATGCAATCGAGTTGCCCGGCGGCCTCGCCGGGGCCGAGAGGCCCACGCGCCCGTGCTAGATTTCGCGCTGCGAGGTCTTCTCCTTGAGGGAACGATTCGAGCGGGAGCGCCATGCCGCCACGCAGCGCCTGATGCGGCGGCTTGGACACGACCTCGCGGTGCCGCTCTCCGCGGCCGCGATCCACCTCGAGGTGGCGACGCGCCAGCTCGCCCGCGCCGACGGGCCGGGACCGTCCGAGAGCCTGGCCACCGTCCAGCGGAGCCTCGGCTCGGTCACCGCCCTCCTGCACGTGCTCCGCGAGATCGCGGAGAGCGAATGGGACGAGCCCGAGGAGTTCTCGCTGGCGGACGCGGTCCTCTCGGGTGTCCGGCTGTCGAGCGGCACCGACGATCGCGTTCGCGTCGTGCTTCCCGAGCCCGCGGCGCGCCCGGTGCTGCACGGTTGCCGCGGCCCGCTCGAGCGGGCCGTCGGGGCGATCACCGATCTCGCCGTCGGCGAGCGCCCGGGCGGCGGCGCGACGTGGTCCGTCGGGGATCTCGCCGGGGGGCCGGCGCTCGTCTGCTCGTTCGCGGGAGAGCTCCGGGTCCGCAATCCCGATCTGCTCTTCGGTCTTTCGGCGCCGGCCCTGTTCCTGGCGCGCTGGGCCATCGAGAGCCACGGCGGGTCTCTGGCGGCCGAGGACGCCGGGGGCGAGGTCCGGATCGTGTCGCGCTTCGCTCCCGGCTGAGTCGCCGCCTCGCGAGGGACGCTCCGGTCAGGCGCGGGCCGGAGGCCTCACCCGGGCGTCGTACTTCGCGACGAGCTGGAGGAGCCTGATCGGGTCGAGCGGCTTACGCAGCCACTCGGTCACGCCCATCGCCCGCGCTCGCTCCTCCGATCGGGCGTCCGCCGTGCAGAGGACGACGGGTATCGCCGCCAGGGCGTCGTCCCGGAGCTGCTCGGCCCGGAACTCGAGCCCGTTCATGACCGGCATGGTCACGTCGAGGAGGATCAGCGAGGGTCGCTCGCCGTCGCGGAGGGCCTCGAGGGCGGTGTGCCCGTCGGCGGCCTGGGTCACCTGGTGCCCCTCGTCCTCGAGGAGGAGCGAGATCGCGTCACTGATCGCCTCGTCGTCTTCCACCACCAGGACTCTCATCGTCCACCCTCGCCGTCCCCGTCCGACGCCCGGGGAAGTATGACCCGGAAAGTGGCTCCGGCGCCGGGCCGGCTGTCGACGCGGATCGTGCCGCCGTGGGCCTCGACCATCCGGCTCACGATCCAGAGGCCGAGGCCGAACCCGCGGTACGACGCGCTCGAAGCCGCTCGCTCGAACTTCTGGAAGATGCGGGCCTGGTCCTCCGGCTGGATGCCCAGCCCCTCGTCCTTCACGGAGAGCACGGCGTGGTCTCCCTCGGCGTGGACGGAGATCACGATCGGCTTGCCCGGACCGAACTTGAGCGCGTTGGTGAGGAGGTTCGTGGCGACCTGGTCCAGGCGGGACCGGTCCCAGAATCCGAGGACCGGGGCCGGAGCGATCACCGTCAGAGGGCAGCTCGCGCGCCGCGCCGATTCCTCGAACCGATCGGAGACGTCCCGCGCGAGCTCCGAGAGGTCCATCTCGTCGAGGTCGAGGTGGATGGTCCCGTCCGTGATGCGCGAGACGTCGAGCAGCTCGTCGGTCAGCCGGATGAGGCGCTCGACCTGCTTCTCGCAGCGCCCGATGAGGCTCGAGGTCTTCTCGTCCCCCAGCCGGGTGACGTGCCGGGCCAGCTGGTACACCAGGAGGTTGAGGGCCGAAAGCGGCGTGCGGATCTCGTGCCCCGCGACCGAGAGGAAGGCGTCGCGGGCCTCCACGGCCGCCCGGGCTTCCTCGTACAGCCGGTTCCTCTCGGCCTCGACGCGCTTGAGCTCCGAGAGATCGATGGCGAACGAGGCCAGGACGGGCTTCTCCGCCGTCGTGTCGACCGCCGCCGCCCCGAAGAGGACCGGGACCCGCGTGCCGTCCCGGCGGATCAGCTCCTTCTGGTAGGGCCGGCACGACCCGAACGCGCGGACCTCCTCGTCGCACGTCGCGTCGAGCCCCCGGTACTCGGGGGCTGTGAACTCGAACAGGCGATGCTCGCGGGGCTTCCAGGCGGCCCGATCGAAGCCGATCAGCGAAAGGAAGGCGTCGTTCGCCTCGAGCAGCCCGTCCCGGTCGGAGAACAGGACTCCCACGAGGTTGGAGTCGACGAGTCTCCGGATCCGCGATTCCTTCTCGCGCAGGGCGGCCTGGGCGACGTCCCGGCGCGCGAGGTCGGCGCGCACGACGTACCAGCTCAGGAAGAGGAGGCCGAACAGCAGCGTCGCGCCGATGCCGAGGGTCCCGGCGACCGTACGGATGGACTGCTGCGTGCGCCCCTTGCCGGCCCGGAGCCGGCCCTTCTCCTCCTCCTCCACGTCCACCACGAGCCGCCGGATCACGTCCGTGGTGCGCTTCCCGTCGCCGGACCGGACGTGGAACAGCGCCTCGTCCCGGCGGCCGGCGCTGAAAAGGCGCACGGTGAGCTCCATCAGGGCGAACCGCTGCTCGGTGAACCGTTGGAGCTCCTGCACGCGCACGCTCTGCTTCGGGTCGTCGCTGGCGAGCGCGGCGATCCGGAGGAGCCCGAGGTGCACGCGGGCGTCGGCCCCTTTGTACGACGCGAGGTACTCGGCGTCCCCGGTGAGGAGGTAGCCGAGGTGGCCGGCGTCGGCCTCGGCGATCGCGGAGAACGCCTGGCGGGCCTCCACGAGGATCTCCTTGCTCCGCTCGACCTGGCGGAACTCCTCGATGAGCCGGACGGTGCTCCGCCACGTGACGGCGACGAGGAGGACCATCGCGGCGAGCGTGAGCACGAGCGTCAGCCCGAGGCGCGCGCCGATGCCTCTGAGCACGACCCTCGGGATCGGCCAAATGCGGCCCGCCTCCATCTCTCGCGAACCCTTCACGCGAGGATACTGGAGCACGGCCCCACCCTCCCGACCCCCGGCGCGAAAGTGGCTATCCAGCACGCTCCTC
>CAYLNK010000430.1:0-4128 GCA_964384675.1 uncultured Holophagales bacterium
TGTCACGACCGCGGAGGGAGCGGCCGGGGGAGCGGCGGAGGTCGGTCCGGCGGCCGCCAGGCCCTCCGTGGAGGCGGCTCGCTCCTCGGTCTCCGGCTCGGGGCGCGCCCGGGCGGCGCGCTTCAGGAGGGCGATCTGGCCGGCGTGGTAGGCGTTGTGCTCGGCGAGGCCGATCAGCATCGCCCCGAACGTGAGGTCGCTGCCCGGCGGGGAATCGGGTCGGCCGCCGACGACGTCGTCGAGGCGCGCTTCGGGGAACGCGGCCACGGCCGTCTGCAGACGGTCGCTCGCGCGGGAGAGCCAGGAACGCGCGCTCGCCCACGCCTCTGCCGGATCGGGGGACGACGGGGCGGGCCAGTCCCCCGCCCGCGGGATGACGGGAGGATTCCCTTCGAGCCGCGACGCGGTCTCCTCGACCCAGACGGCCACGTGCAAGACGAGCTCCAGGACCGAGTGGGCTCCGAAGAACCGCTTCGCCGCCTCCTCCGCCGTGACGTCCGAGACCAGGTTCGTGAGCGACGGACCGTGCCAGGGGTCGCCGGCGAGGGACCTCCGGAGCGACTGGGCGGCGGTGGGCAGGAAGGTCACGCCGCGAATCTAGCAGGTGCGTCAGCCCTTCAGGCCGTACTTCTCCATCCGCTGGTAGAGCTGGCCGCGTGACAGCCCGAGGAGGCGCGCGGCGAGCGACTTGTTCCCCTTCGCCCGCTCCAGCGCGCTCTCGATCAGTCCCTTCTCCACCGTGTCGACGTGGAGCGCGCCGGGTGGAGGCGGACCGGGCGCGGCCGCCGGCGCCGCTGCCGGCCCGAACGGGAGGTGCTCGCTGGTGACGAGGCCTCCCTCGCACAGGATCACCGCGCGCTCGATCACGTTGCGCAGCTCGCGCACGTTGCCGGGCCAGCCCTGGCGCAGGAGGACGTCGCGCGCCTCCTCGGAGAGGCCCGCCACCGGCAGCGCCATGCGGCGGCCGAAGTCCTCGAGGAACGCCTCGGCGAGCGGGAGGATGTCCTCCGGCCTCTCGCGGAGCGGCGGCAGCGCGATCTCGAAGACGTGGAGGCGGTAGTAGAGATCCTCGCGGAACGTCCCCTTCGCCACCGCGGCCTTCAGGTCGCGGTGGGTGGCCGCGACGACGCGCACGTCGGCCTTCAGCGTGCGGCCGCTCCCGAGCCGCTCGAACTCCCGTTGCTCGAGGACCCGCAGGAGCTTGGCCTGGACGTTCGGGCTCATCTCCCCCACCTCGTCCAGGAAGAGGACTCCCTTCGCCGCCTGCTCGACCCGTCCTATCCGTGTGGCGAGAGCGCCGGAGAAGGCCCCCTTCTCGTGCCCGAACAGCTCCGACTCCAGGAGCGTCTCGGGGAGCGCCGCGCAGTTGAGGGCGACGAGCGGCCCGTTCCCGCGCGGCGAGGCCCGGTGGACGAAGCGCGCGACGACCTCCTTTCCGGTGCCCGTCTCGCCGACGAGAAGGACGGTGGTGTCGGTCGCGGCGACGCGCGTCGCCTGCCGGAGGACGTGCTGCCAGCGCCCCGAGACCCCCACGATGCGAGCGGCGCCGCTCCGCTCCTCGGCCTCCCGGGTGAGGTCGCGAACCCGCGCCTCGAGCCGTTCGGCGCGTCCCCGCGCCTCCGCGGCCCGTTCCGCCGCCTCGGCGAGCTCCTTGTGGGCGAGGGCAAGGGAGACGTGGTCCGCGACGAGGCGCGCCAGCTCCACGGAGGACCGGTCGTAGGCGCCCGGCACGGTCGACGCGAAGTAGAGCGCGCCGATCCCCTGCGCCTGGCGGCGCAGCCTCACCCGCACGGAGCAGCGGTAGCCGCGGGAGAGCATGAGGCGCTTGCGCACCTCGTCCACCACGATGGAGGCGCGCTCCCACTCGCCGTCCGGTTCGTCGGGAGGGAACTCGGCGTGGAAGACGACGTCGACCGTGCCGTCGGCCCGCGTCACCGCCTCGACGTCCCTCACGAGCGTGTCGGCCTGCGTCTCGTCCCGGAGCGCCGGCAGCACCGGGAGCCCCTCGGGGACGAACGTCGTCGTCGAGAGGGCCGTGCGGGCGAACGCCGTCGTCATCCGCTGCCCCTCGTGCATGAAGGCGAGCACCATGATGTCGTGCGGCAGGACCTGCTGCACGATCTCCGAGATCCGGAGGAACACCTCGCGCACGTCGAGGGCCGAGGCCACCGTGGGGAGGAGGAGGGACAGCGCCTCGATCCGGCGCCGTGTCTCACGCTCCTCGGCGAGGAGCCTCTCGCTCTCGGCCAGGCGGGCGACGGCCGCGCTGGCGTCCGACGGGATCATGTCCGCTCCTTTGGGTGGCCCGATCATGTCAGAGCCACCGGGGGGAGGGAACCCTCAGCGCGGCGGCCGGCCGATCCCGGGAATCCCCTCGAGGGTGATCATCCCGAAGAGCCTCTCCAGAGCCGAAACCACGAGGGTCTTGCCGTCCGGGGAGATCCCGAACGACTCGGCCTCGACGCCGGCCTGGAAGGCGGCCAGCTTCCGGCGCGTCGACGTCGTGTCGCGCGCCGGGTCGAACTCCTGGACGAAGATGCCGTTCACGCCGTTCTCGTCCTGCCCGAGGAACGCGAGAGCGCGGCCGTCGGGCATCCAGCGCGGACGGCCCAGGAGCGCCTCCGTGCCGCGCGTGCGCGGGACCGGGAACGGGACGGGGACGACGCTCCCGTCGGCGACGCGCACCACGACGAGCGCCGTGACCGAGCGCGTCGCGCGGGCGTTGGCGAAGGCGACGTATCTTCCGTCGGGCGACACGTCCGGCATGTTCGCGCCGCCCGGGTAGAGGAGCGTCGGGGAGGAGCCGTCGGCCTTGATCTTCCAGACGCCTTCCTTCTTCGGGTTCGACGAGTAGTAGACGATCCAGCCGTCCGGCGTGCCGGTGGGGTTCTCGGCGTCGACGCCGTCGTCGGTCACACGGCGCGGGGAGTTGCCGTCGGCGTCGGCGATCCAGATCTCCAGGTGCCCGCTCCGCGCGCTGCTGAAGAGGAGCCGGCCGTCCGGCATGAAGCCGGGGTCCCAGTCGTCGACGGGGTCCTCGGTGAGGCGGCGGATCGCCCCCGTCTTCACCGACCGGGCCCAGACGTCGAGGTTGCCCCCCTGGTTGCTCGAGAACGCGAGCCACTCGCCGTCCGGGGAGAAGACGGGCTGGCGGTTCGCGTCGGTGCCGCGGGTGAGCCAGCGGGCCGCGCCGCGCTCCTCGCGGTCGAGCCGGATCTCGGAGAGGTTCTGACGCCGGACCGTGGTGTCGGCGACGAGGGAGCCTCCGGGCATCCACTCGAGCACCGCGACCTCCTCCGGCAGCCAGAGCAGCGGACGGGCGGCGGTCCCCGGCGCGTCGATCGCCTGGCGGTAGAGCATGCTGCTCGAGCTGCTGTTCCGGAGGAGGACCCCTTCCGCGTACAGCACCTCGCGGCCCCCCTTCAGCCAGAGCGGGTTCGAGAGCGCGCCGAGCGTGCGCGGCGGCTCGAGCGGCCGGGAGGTGCCTCGCTCCAGGTCGACGAGCTCGTACCGTCCCCCCTGGTTCCCGCCGACGGCGACCGACGCGACGGCGACCGTCCGGCCGTCCGGCGAGAAGCGTGGCCCCACGAGGGCCCGGCCCGGAAAGCGGATGACCTCGCGGGGCGTGCCGCCGCCGTCCGAGGGGACGGCGACCAGGCGGCTCACCGGCCCGGGGGCGTCCTCCAGCGTGGCGGTCGCCACGACGAGCTTCCCGTCCGGGCTCCAGTCCGCGCCGGTGGCGAAGGAGAGCAAGCGCCTCGGCTCGCCGCCGAGCACCGGCACGCGATACAGGTCCTGCCCGCCGTCGAGACCGCCCCGGTTCCGCACGAAAACGAGCTGCGTCCCGTCGGGCGAGAAGCGCGGCACCGAGTCGGGACCCGACGTCAGCGCCACCTCCGCTCCCGACGGGAGCTGCTTGAGCCAGACGTGCACCTGTCCGCTCCGGTCCGAGGAGAACGCCAGCGTCCGGCCGTCGGGTGAGACGGCGGGCTCGCCGTCGGTTCCGGAGGAGCCGAGGGGACGCAGGGCGATCACGCCGGGCGCGGTCCGGAACGCGAGGCGCGATGCGACCGCTCCGGCGAGGAGGCCGACCACCGCGGCAGCGGCCACCGCCGCCCCGCCGACGCG
>CAYLNK010000431.1:0-4117 GCA_964384675.1 uncultured Holophagales bacterium
GCCCGCGCCCCCCCCGCGACGAGACGGCGAGCGCGACGCCGGCGGCGACGACGGCCACGCCTCCCGCGGCGAGCCAGCTGAGGCCCGCGAAGCCGTGGAGCGCGGCCTGGAGGAGGACCGCACCGGAGAAGACGAAGCTCGTATGACCGAAGCGGAGCCTCCGGAACGCGGCGATCAGCAGGCCGATGCCGATGATCCACAGCGCGGCCGTGCGCGCGATCGTCGCGGCCATGGCGGGGTCGCCGGCCGGATCGCGCCCCTTCGGTACCGAGACGCCGATGTCCCACGCCTTGAGCGTCAGGAAGCCGAGGAACAGGATGCCGGCCACGCCGAGGTCGGTGAAGAGCGGGCTCGGCTGCCCCTTTGCCGCGCGCCGGTCGAGGAGCGGGAAGGCGAACGCCACGCCCCCGAGGATCGTGGCGAGCAGGAGGCACGCCTGCGGCCCCTCCATGCCCAGGAAGTGCGCCGGGAACTCGCGGAGCATCTGGTAGACCCAGAGGAAGTACCACTCCGGCTTGATGCCCGGGTACGCCGGCTTCAGCGGGTCCGCCTTCGCCCCGAGCTCCCACTCCATGCCCGGGATGCCCGGTCCGAACGGCAGAGCCACCGCGAGGAGCGCCAGGACGTTCAGGCAGATCACCCAGAGGAGGAGGTCGCGAAGCGCGAAGTTCGGGAAGAACGGCATGCCGGGGCGCTTCCCGCCGTGCCCCGCCTGCCCGATCGGCTCGGCCATCCCCTGGCGCTGGATGAAGAGCAGATGCCCACCGATGAGGGCTCCCGCCGCGAGCGGCAGGATGCAGACGTGGAGCGCGAAGAACCGGTAGAGCGTCTGCACCGAGACCTCCTCCCCGCCGCGCAGGACGCGGAGGAGCCACGGCCCGACGAGCGGCACCGCCTTGACCGAGTCGGTCCCGACCGCGGTCGCGAAGTAGCTCAGCTCGTTCCACGGCAGGAGGTACCCGGAGAAGCCGAAACCGAGGACGAGGCCCAGGAGAGCGAACCCCGAGTACCACGTCATCTCGCGCGGCTTCCGGTACGCCTTGAAGAAGAGGACGCTGAAGAGGTGCACCAGGACGGCCAGGCTCATGAGGTGGGCCGACCAGCAGTGGATCGAGCGGATGAGCCAGCCGAACGGCACGTGCCCGACCAGCGTCTTCATGCTCTCGTACGAGGTTCCCTCGCCGACCTGGTAATGCATCAGCAGCAGGATCCCGGTGGCGATCTGCACCACGAAGAAGAAGAGTGAGACGCCGCCCAGGTAGTACCAGACCGTGGAGTGCGCGCCGACGGGGATCTCCTTGTGCCGCATGAACTCGACGAGCCCGCCGAGCTGGTACCTCTCGTCGAGGGCGCGATAGAGCCGCGCGGCCGGCCCCCCGGGGGCCGGGGCCCCGGCGCTCACGCCTGCCCCCTCGGGCGGGACACGGTGACGGTGCCGGCGAGGTCCCCCTCCACCGGGTACTCGGCGAGGGGGCGCGGCGGCGGACCCGAGATGACCCGTCCGTCCGCCGAGAACTTCCCGTTGTGGCAGGCGCACCAGACGACGCGGTCCGCGGGGACGTATTGCACGGTGCACCCCTCGTGCGTGCACTTGGCCGAGAGGGCGCGCACCTTCTGGTCCTGGTCCTTCAGGAGGAGGACCCGGTCCGTGCCGAGGCGCGCGATCAGGAAGCCGTTGCTCGAGAGCTCCTGCTTCTGCGCGTCCGAGAGCGACATCTTTCCCGAGCCCCCGGCGTCGCGCTGCGGTGTGAGGTAGCGGAGCACGGGGTAGACGACGGCGGCGCCCCACGCCGCGAAGCTGCTGCCGAGGAGGACGTCGATCCAGCGGCGTCGCGTGACCGGGGCGGCTCCTGCGGGCAGGTCGCGATCGTCCATGAGAAAGCCCTTCTCCGGGAGGCGGCCAGGCGGCCTCCCGGTCGACCCTCGCGTCTCGGGTGATGAAGCAGGATGCGAGCGGGCGCCGGCCCGCGGCCATGATGCCGATGCTTCAACGTGGCGCCGTCCGCGGATCAAGCCGGAGCGGAGCCTCGGTGCTCGTCGAGGGGCTCCGTCGGGAGCCCGGCGCCGAGCCAGGCGTCGAAGCCCCCTTCCAGCGGCCGCACCACGCCCTGCCCGCGCTCGAGGAGGAGGCGTGCCACACGGGCCGCCGAGCCCTCGCTCGGTCACGTGCAGTAGAGGGCGACCTCCTTCTCGAACGGGATGTCGCGGAGCCCCGCCTCGAGCTCACCCAGGTCGACGACCCGGGCGCCCGGGATCTTCCGCGGGTCGGCACGGCGGGCGATCCGGCTGCGCACGTCCAGGACGACGAGCGAGCCATCGCCCGAAAGCAGGCGCTCCGCCAGGACCTGCGGCGTCACGCGTGCCATCCGGAGCGCGGCCAGCGTCCGCCGCCGCCTCAGGAGCCGGATCGCCAGGTACAGCGCGAGGAGGGCGAGGAGGAGCCCGATCGCTCCGGCGCCGAAGCGTCGCAGGCCGTCGATCACGAGGTCGACCTCACGATGGAAGACCGCGCCGAGCCCGATCCCGGCCCCCGCCCAGAGCACGGTCCCGGCGAGATCGTGAGCGAGGAACCGCAGGAACGGGGCGCGGAGGGCACCCGCGACCGGGACGGAGACCGCGGACAGCCCCGGGATGAACTTGGCGAAGAGGAGGGAGCGCAGGCCGAAGCGCTCGTAGGCCGAGGCCGTCTCCTTCACGCAGGTGTCGGCCGAGAGGGAGAGGCTGCACAGGAGGCGCAGGACGTGCCAGCCGTACCGGCGGCCCGCGAGGAACCAGAGCGTGTCGGCGACGAGCGCCGCGCCGACGACCGCGGCGAGGAGCCGCGGCCCCGGGAGGAGGCCCTGGGCCACGAGCGCGCCGGACACCACGAAGAGCGGCATCGCCGGGATCGGCAGCCCGAGCTGCTCCAGGAAGACGTTCCCGGCCACGAGGAGGACGCCGTGGCGGACCACCTGCTGCGCGAGCCCGTTCAACCGCGGAAGGATACCGGTTGGCCGTCCTCTCGCGCCCGTCCTCGGGAGCGAGCGATATCCTGGTGGCACCGGAGGTGCTTCGAGGGATCCGCCGATGCGACGCGTCGTGCTCTGCCTTCTCCTCGTGACCGGGTGCCGCTCGTCGGCTCCGGAGGTCGGCTTGACACCCGGTCGGCTGGAGAGGACCGTCGAGAAGGCGTTCGGCAAGCCCGTTCGCGTCGTCGTCCGGCCCGCCGAGGGGTTCCACGGCCGCACCCACATCACGGGAGACGGGACACCGGTCGTCCAGATCGACCCACGCTCGGACCGGAACACCACGAGGACCCACGAGCTGTTCCATCTTCTTGGATACGCGCGGGGCGTCCCGAGCCTGCGGTTCCAGCTCCCCGGGTCGTGGGACGCGGGCCACACGAACGAGCTGCTCTGGCTGGAGTCGCAGCTGCGCGGCGCGATCCAGCATGCCGGCTTCTACGACGAGATGCGGGAGATGGGGCTCGACCCGGACGCCAACCTCCGGAAGGAGATCCGGGGGATGCTCTCCGGGGGCGCCCCCCCGGGCTCGAGCGGCACCGTCCGGAACGTCGAGCTGCGGCTCCTGGTGCTCGACCTCCGGGCTCACCTCGAGTGCAGCGACCCCGCCCTGATCGAGAGCTTCGACGCCTGGTTCCGAGGAGCCGTCTCCGCCGAGACCGGCTCGCTGGCGTCGGAGGCGGTGGCGCTCCTCGACCGCCGCCTCGGATCGGCCTCCGAGCTCGAGCTCTTCGTCGAGTGCCTCGGCCTCCTCTACCGCGCCGACGGGATCTGGGAAGTGGCGCGGCGGGACGTGCAGAGACGCGGCGCCTTCCGCCTCAGCACCGCCACGCTCCGCTTCGCGCGCGTCGAGACGGGCCCTCTGCCACGCGTCGCGGCGAACGGGTCCGTCAGGGCCGGCCCAGCTCCCCCCTGAGGCGCTCGACGTCGGCCCGCCGCCGGGGCTCCCGGCGCGCGACGAGAGCCCCCGCCTTCTCGAGCGCCGTGAACGCCGCCGTCCGGTCCCCCGAGAGAGCGGTGACACGCACCGAGAGGAGCGCGAGGTCGACCGGTCGCTCGCCGAGAGCCTCGAGCGCGGCGACGATCCCGCGGGCCTCCGCGAGCGCCGGGGGCCG
>CAYLNK010000432.1:0-4115 GCA_964384675.1 uncultured Holophagales bacterium
GGCCGTGGGCGTGAAGTGCCCGCGCTGCTGGCAGGTCCGGCGCGACGGCGGAGCCGACGGGCTCTGCGGCCGCTGCCAGGGCGTCCTCGCCCCCGCGTGAGAGGATCGCCGGCCGTGAACGCCCCGAATCCCCTGGCTCGGCGCCTCCTGCTGTACGGGCTCTCGCTCATGGTGGTGGCGCTCGACCAGGGGACCAAGGCGCTCGTCGTCGCGAAGATCCCGCTCCACACCTCGATCGGCGTGGTGCCGGGCTGCTTCGACCTGACCCACGTGAAGAACGTCGGCGCGGCGTTCAGCCTCTTCGCCGACCTCCCGGCTCCGTTCCGGTCGATCCTCCTGAACGGCGTGGCGTTCGGGGTCTTCGTGGCGGTCCTCATCTACTCGCTGCGCACTTCCGTCCTCGCGACCCGTCTCCAGACCGGCCTCTGCCTGATCCTGGGCGGGGCGATCGGGAACCTCATCGACCGGGTGCGCCTCGGCTGCGTGACCGACTTCATCGAGTGGTACCTCGGGAGCTATCACTGGCCGACGTTCAACGTGGCCGACAGCGCCATCAGCGTCGGCGTCTGTCTCCTGGCGCTCGACATCTGGAGGCGACCCGAGGACGAGCCGTCGCTCGAGCGGGTCTGAGAGGAGTCCGGTGCATCCCGAGCTGATCCGGATCGGGTCGTTCGCGCTCCCGACCTACGGCGTCCTCCTGGCGGCGGGCTTCCTCTCGGCGCTGGCGCTCCTGCGCAAGCGGGCACCGCGCTTCGGGATCGCCCCCGACGCCGCCGCGGACGTGGCGCTCTGGCTCCTGATCGGCGGCCTCGTGGGCGCGAAGGTGCTCCTCATCATCGTGGAGTGGCCGCGCTACGTCACGTCTCTCGCGGGCCTCCTGGAGCTGGCCCGGTCGGCCGGCGTCTTCTACGGGGGCCTCCTGGGATCGCTCCTGACTCTCGTCCTCCTGATCCGGAAGCACGACCTCCCGTTCTTCTCGTTCCTGGACGCTGCCGCGCCGAGCGCCGTGGTGGGACAGGCGATCGGCCGGCTCGGTTGCCTGGCGGCGGGCTGCTGCTGGGGACGGGAGTGCCACCTCCCCTGGGCGATCACCTTCACGGACCCGATCGCCGAGCAGAACGTCGGCGTGCCGCTGCACGTCCCTCTCCACCCGACCCAGCTCTACGAGGCGTTGGGGCTGACCGTCCTCCTGGTCCTCCTCCTCCGCTTCGAGAAGGCGCGCTTCTCCGGCCAGACGTTCGGCTGGTACCTGATCGGCGCCGCGATCCTGCGCGGGACCGTCGAGCTCTTCCGCGGCGACCCGCGCGGCAGCGTGGGCGACGTCCTCTCGACGTCGCAGTTCATCGCGATCGGGATGCTGGTGGCCGGGATCGGGATCCTGGTCCTCCGTCGCCGGCGCGCCGTCCCAGTCCCGGCGTGACCGACCCGGCCGTCCCGCGGTCGATCCGCGCGGACCGCGGGGACGCCGGCAAGCGGCTCGACCACGTCCTGCAGCGGCACCTCGCCGGGATCGAGTGGGCGTCGCGGACCAAGATCCAGCGCTGGATCGAGGACGGGGTGATCCGGGTCAACGGCGTGCGCCGGGACCCGGCGGACCGCGTCGCCCACGGGGACGAGGTGACCATCGGCGACCTGCCGGCGCCCGAGCCGACCAAGCCGGAGCTGATCCCGCAGGAGATCCCGCTGTCGGTGCTGTACGAGGACGACCACCTGCTGGTGATCGACAAGCCCCCCGGCCTCGTCGTCCACCCGGCGGTGGGACATCGCGACGGGACGCTCGTGAACGCCCTCCTCTTCCGGTCGGCCGACTGGGGCGGCGACGACGCCCGCCCGGGCCTGGTGCACCGGCTCGACAAGGACACCTCGGGCGTCCTCGCGGTGGCGAAGACGGACGGGACGCACGCCGCCCTCCAGAAGGCGATGAAGCACCGGGACGTGGAGAAGGAGTACTGGGCGATCGTCTACGGGAAGACCCCCGTCCAGAAGGGGAAGATCGACCTGCGGATCCACCGGGACCGGCTGGACCGGAAGAAGATGACCACCTCGAAGACCGAGGGGCGCGAGTCGACCACCCTCTACGAGAGGCTGGCCGAGTCGACCGGGGATCGGACCGGCCTCTCGTGGCTGAAGTGCCTCCTCGTGACGGGCCGGACGCATCAGATCCGCGTCCACCTGAAGTCCCAGAACCTCCCGATCGTGGGCGACGCGACCTACGGCTCCGCCCGCTGGAAGGGCATCAAGGACGAGGCCCTGGCGGCCGTCTGCCGGGACTTCCCCCGGCAGGCGCTCCACGCCCGCCGCCTGGCGCTCACTCACCCCGTCAGCGGGGTCCGCCTGGAGGTGGTCGCGCCCGTCCCGCCAGATCTCGCCCTCCTCATGCGGACGGCCGGTTTCGGGGTCCCGGGACCCGGTCTGGTATAACCGTCGGGTACGCGGGTGTCGCCGACGCCCGTTCATGGCCCCGCTCGGGCCGTCGCCGCTGGTCGCCGTGATCGGCCCGTACGTCTTCCGGAGGGCTTGTTTCGATGAACGAAGATGCTCCCTGTACGCCTGCCGCCCCTGGTCCCAGGGGCACCGCCGCCCGGCTCGCCGGGCTGAGCCTCGTCTCGCTGATCTCGCTCGCCCTGCCCCAGGACGGGGTCGGCCGCCCCTCGGTGGCGATCCCCCTTCCCTCCCCCAGCCTCGACCCGAACCTCCCGTTCTCGACGCTCCGCCCCGGGTGGCCCGGACCCGTTCCGGACCTCGCGAACGAGGCGGAAGAGCGGGCCTGGACGCTCGTCGCCCGCCAGTGCGAGCGCTTCGGGATCCCGGACCAGGCGCTCGCCATGTACCACGTCCTCTGGGAGGAGAGCCGCTGCCTCCCCCACGTCCGCTCGGCCTCGGGCCGGTATCACGGGATCGGCCAGTTCGTCCGCTCGACGTTCCGGGTGAACGTGCGCCGGATGAAGGAGCTGGGGCTCATCTCGGAGGCGAGCCGCTACTCGCCGATGAACCCCGAGCAGGCCATCGAGGTGATGGCCTGGATGTGGAGCCAGGGCTACCCCGACCACTGGGGACCGTACCGGCGGGTCTCCCGGCGGCTCGCCGCCGCCGCCCGGCAGAAGCCGGTGCCCGTCCTCCTGGCCGGACCCGACCACACCCAGGCATCCGTAAACTAGCGGCGACGGGTTCGAGGAGGCGCCTTGGAGAGACGGGGCCGCCGGATCCTGGCGGCGACCATCTGGATCCTCGCTCTCCCGGCGCCCCTCGCGGCCACCGCGGGGGACCGGGCTCTGGCGTCGTTCGCGCGCGCGGTCGCCGAGGGCCGGCCCGCGGGCCGGATCCGGATCGTCCATTTCGGGGACTCGCACGTGGCGGCCGAGTCGTACGCCGGGGCGCTCCGGGCGAACCTGCAGGGCGCGCTCGGAGACGGCGGGCCCGGTTTCGTCCTGCCGTGGACCCCGCCGAAGGGGTACGCCTCGGGGTCCGTCCGGACTACCTCGAGCGCGGGATGGCGCCGGGTCGTCTCCCGGGCCGGTCGCGCCGGCGACGAGGGCGGTCTCCTCGGGGCGTACCTGGAGGCCGATCGGCCGGGTGAGCGGGCGATCACGTCCGGCTCCTTCACCGACGTGCGGGTCGTGTTCCTCCGCCAGCCGGGTGGGGGCTCGCTGTCGTTCGCGCTCGACGGTAGGCCCGCCGGCGCCACCGACCTCGGCACCGTGACCGGCCCTTCGATCGGGTCCTGGGCCGGCCGGGTGAACGGAGGAGGCGACATCCACACGCTGGAGATCCGGACGGAGACCCACGGCAAGGCGAGGATCCTGGGAGTCGAGCTCGAGGGTCCGGGCCCCGGCGCCGTCTACAGCTCGCTCGGCGTGATCGGGGCGCAGGCCGGGCTCCTCCTCGAAACGGAGGAGAGCCTGTTTCGCAAGCAGCTCGAGCTCCTCGACCCGCGCCTCGTCATCGTCTCGTTCGGGACGAACGAGGCCGGCGCCCGGAGCTTCGACGCCGAGGCGTACCGGATCACCCTGCGGCGGGTGCTCGACCGCCTCCGCGCGGCCGCGCCCGCGGCTTCGATCGTGGTCACCGCGCCGCCCGTGCACGAGGAGCGTCGCGACGGGAGCACCTACCGCCCG
>CAYLNK010000433.1:0-4091 GCA_964384675.1 uncultured Holophagales bacterium
GGCGTTCCCGCCGAGGGGGTCGTTGCGGCTCGTGCGGCCGAGGAGGGAGTAGACGCCCCACGCGGCCCCCGCGGCGAGCATCAGGAGTGACCCGAGCACGTCGCCTTGACGCAGACCCGGCAGCGTCAGCGCCACGAGGCCGCAGATCGAGAGGACGAGGCCCGCCCACTCGGCGGCTCCCGGGCGCTCTCCGGAGACGATCCCGCGGCCCACCATCGTCACCTGCACCGCGCCGAACAGGAGGAGCGCCCCGAGCGCCGCCGGGATCCGGACGTAGGCGAGCGAGAACGCGATCGCGTAGGCGAAGAGCGCGACGGCGGCCCGCGGGTCGCGCTTTCCGGTCGGGCGGCCGGACGTCCGGACGAGGAGCGCGAGGGCCACCGCGCCCGACGCGAGGCGCAGGCTCGTGAAGCTCGCGGCATCCAGCAGGCTCCGGCCGAGCGCGCCCCGGCAGAGCAGCGAGTTCGCCGCGAAGCAGCACATTGCCGCGCCGGTCAGACCGAGGGTGCGGGGGTTCATCGCGGAGGTCGTCTCGCAGGATATCCCGCGCTTCCCGAGGATCTGGACGACCCGGGCGGGACGCACGGAGGGAGCACCGGTCTCCCGACGCTCCCTCCGCCGTCCGGGGGGCTACTCCAGCGGAATGCGAGCCGCGTTCCGGGCCAGCCACTCCTCGAAGCTCTGAAGCCCCGGGTGGAGGCTCCGCGAGAAATCGAGGCTCCGCGCCGCGCAGTACTCCTCGTTGAAGTCGCGCTTGAACTGGAACATGTTGCCGAGGTCGTCGGCTCCGGGGAAGCCGAAGCCCCGGTACACCTCGGGCGACACCTCGTTGTAGCGGACCTCCTGGCCCAGAGCCTTCGAGAGACCGGCCGCCATCTCGGCCCCTGTCGGGTGCGCGCCGGCGATCCCCACGGTCTTCCCGATCAGCTCGCTCCCCCTCTTGAAGATCCCGTAGGCACACGCCCCGATGTCCTCGGCGGCGATGCCCGGGAGCTTCGCGCTCCCCATCGGCAGCGTGATGGCGAGCACGCCGTCGGGGCCCCTCTTCGGGCCGAGGCCGAAGAAGATGAAGTTGTCCCAGTAGAACGACGTGTTGAGGAACGTGGTGGGCACACCGAGGTCCGTGAAGATCTGGTTCGCCTCGCCCTTCCCGTCGAAGTGCGGGACCTTGTACTTGCCCCCCAGCGTCGGCATCCGGTCGTCGTCGAGGGGCACCCAGTTGCGGGTGTCCTCGAGCGTGGACCAGATCACGTGCTGGAGTCCCGCGTCCCTGGCCGCCCGGGCCATGGCCCCGGCCTGCGCGAGCTCCTTCTCCACGGAGAAGTGCGCCCAGTAGAACGTCACGCAGAACGCGCCGTACGCGCCGGCGAAGGCCCTCTTCAAGCTCTCTTCGTCGTCGACGTCGGCGGCGACGACCTCGGCCCCGAGGGCAGCCAGCTCCTTCGCCTTCGCGGAGCTGACGTCCCGCGCCAGGACCCGGACGGCATAGCCGCCCTGCGGGTCCGCGAGGATGGCGCGGGCGAGCCCGCCGCCCTGGGCGCCGGTGGCGCCGACGACCGCGATGATCTTCTTGTCGGACATGTTGGATCTCCTTCCGGGCGTTTGTCGCGGACGGAGCCGCGATCGTTGAGAAGCGGGTCCGCGTCTCAGGCCTTCCGTCTTCGGGTCGAGACCGCGGCCTCCCTGACCGTCTCGGTCGCGAGCCGTTCGCGCACGGCGTCGAGGAGGGTCACGAGGGTCCGGAGCTGTGCCGGCTCCATCGACGAGAGCTTCGCCAGGACCCCGGCGGTCGCCTCGTCGAGCTCCGAGGTGACGTTCCGGCCCTTCGCGGTCCCGGCCACGCGGACGACCCGGCGGTCGCCCGGCATCGGCCGGCGCTCGGCGAGCCCGCTCTCGACCATCTTGTCCAGGAGACGTGTGACGTTCGGGCTGCGCGCCAGCATCCGCTCGGCGATCTCCAGGGTGGGGAGCCCCTCCTCTCCCGCGCCGCGCAGGATCCGCAGAACGTTGTACTGCTCGGGCGAGATCCCCCAGGGCCGGAGGGCGCACTCCACCGCGTGCCGGACGACGTCCCCGGTGCGCAGCAGCGTCACGGCGGCCTCGCGCTCGACGCTCGAGAACGGGCGCGACTGGCGGATCTCCGCGACGATGCGGCCGACGGCCGGCCGGGGTGTCGCCTGGGGTATCCGTGTCGGCTTCGTCTTCATCTCGTCCCGTCCCTTACGCACCATGGAAATTAGTTCCCGGGAAACTATTTGTCAAGGATCGGAACCCTGGCGGCTCCGGTCCCTCCCCGCCGCCCCGCGACCTGATGCCGACCATGCCGACCTTCGAGGCCATCAGCGCCGCCAGGAACCCCCCGGAAGCGAGCGACCGCCCCGTGGAGAAGGACCCGCTTCGAGGGGCCAGACTAGATCAGGCCCGCCCGGAAGGCCTTTCCCACCGCCTCCGAGCGGCTGTGGACGTGGAGCTTCTCGTAGATCGCCCGCACGTAGTTCCGGACGGTGTTCACGCTCACGTCCAGCTCGTCGGCCGCGGCCTGGTAGCTGTAGCCGTTGGAGAGGAGGGTCAGGAAGCGGACCTCCTGCGCGGTGAGCGTCTCTCCCGACACGGCCGCCGGCGCCGGGAACTTCCGGAAGAGCCGCACGACCTTTCGGGCCACCTCCGGGGACATCGGCGCGCCGCCGTCGTGCGCCTCGGCCGCCGCCTCGAGGAGCCGCGCGGGGGGCGTCTTCTTCAGGAGGTAGCCCGAGGCGCCGTTGCAGAGCGCCTCGAAGATCAGGTCGTCGTCCGCGTAGAGGGTCAGCATGACGACGGCCAGCGAGGGAAACCGATCCACCAGCCGTCTTGCGGCGCGGCTCCCCGGCTCGCCCGGGAGCCGGATGTCCAGGAGGAGGACGTCGGGCGGCCCCGCCGCGCCGAAAGCGCCGAGGGCTTCCTCGGCCGACGCGAAGGCGCCGGCGGCACGGAAGCCGGACGCCTCCTCGACCAGGATGCGGAGGCTCTCGCGGAACCCCTCGTCGTCGTCCACGATCGCGATCGAAACCGGCTCGGTCCTCATCTCCCCGCTCGCGGCTCCCCCGCCCAGCCTCTCACGCCCGGCGCCCCGTCGGGACACGCAGGACGACCCGCGTCCCTCGACCCCTCCCGCTCGAGACCTCGAGGTCGGCCCCGAGCGCCGCGGCGCGCTCCCGCATGTTGACGAGGCCGCGCCCGCCCATCCGCGGCGGAGCGCCGGCCGGCGCTCCGGCGTCGAAGCCCCGCCCGTCGTCCAGAAGCTCGACGACGAGGATCCCGTCGGCGTGGGACGCCTTCAGGACGACGTGCCGGGCGTCGGCGTGGCGCGCCACGTTCGCGAGCGCCTCCTTGAAGATCAGGTGGATCTGGCGCCTCAGATCGGGGCGCATCGGGACGCGCGCGGCGTCCTCCGGTACCTCGACGCGCCAGGAGACGCCCGCTCCGTCGAGCATCTCGGCGGCCGCCAAACGCAACCGCTCCGCCAGGCTCTGCAGGTCGTCGCGACGCGGGTCGACCGCCCAGATCCCGTCCGTCAGGCGCTCCACCACGGCGCGCGCCGCCTCGCCGATCGTCTCCACGATCTCGCGGTCCGACGTGCCCTCCCGCGATCGCCGCACGGCGATCTCGGCGAGGATCGAGATGCGCGACAGCGTGGCGCCGAGGTCGTCGTGCAGGTCGGAGGCGATCCGCGCCCGCACCGCGTCCAGGGCCCGCCGCTGCCGCCACCGCACCGACTCGACGGCCCAGCCCGAGCCCGCCAGGGCCAGCGCCACGACGCCGAGGAACCACCAGGTCCGCCAGAACGGCGGACGGACCCGGAAGGCGACCGTCGCGGGCGCGCTCCGCGTGCCGTCCTCGGTCACGGCCGTCACGAGGAACCGGTAGCGCCCGGGGGCCAGGGAGTCGTAGCTCACCGTGCGCCCCTGCCTGCGGGGCGAAGGACCGCGGTCCAGGCCCTCCAGGAGGTGCTCGTAGGCGAGGGGCTCCCCCGGGAGACCGAGGCCGAAGAAGTCGAAGGAGAGCGCCGCCGAGTGCGGGAGCGATCCGAGGTCGAGCGCCGTCGAGCCGGTGCC
>CAYLNK010000434.1:0-4058 GCA_964384675.1 uncultured Holophagales bacterium
GCCGCGGCACCCGTGGCTACCGCCGCGGCACCCGTGGCTACCGCCGCGGCACCCGCGTCCGGACTCTCCTCCCCGCCGTCCTCTCCGGTCTCGAGAGAGCGCTCGGTGGCCGTCGCGAGGCGGAGGGACGGCCGCTCTCCGTCGACGAGGGCGCGGTCGCGCGCGGCGCGCCACCCCTCGTACGCGGCCAGCCCCTCGACCGCCGCGTCGTCGTCGGGCTCGGGCAGAAGGAGCTCGCCGCGGCGGAGGCCGGGCCGAGCCTCGACCTCGAGAGTCAGCGCCGCCGGCGACCACCAGACCACGTCGTGGCCCGCCTCACCGCCGATGCGATGGAGACCCGGCCTCACCGGCCGAGCGTCGAACGCGAGCGATTCGGGGCGGCTCCGCACGGAGTCGCCGCCGAACGCCGGGACACCCGGCGCGGGCGACGGCGCGTCGCGCCGCTCCGGATAGAGCGCGGCGTGGAGCGGCGACGTCCAGCCGTCGGCGGGGAACGGGTCGTCGCCCACCGCCGGCACCACCAGGACGTCGCGCGCCCGCGTGGCGGCGACGTAGGCGATCCGGATCCCCTCGGCCCGATCGCGGGCCCCTTCCTCGGCCTCGTGCTCGAGGAGCTCGAGCGGCGAGAGGCCGCCGATCCGCTGGGCACAGAGCCCGCGCGACGGGTCGACGTACCGTCCGACCCAGCTGGAGGTGAGCTTCGCCGTGATGTCGGCCAGCACCACGACGGGAAACTCCAGGCCCTTGGCCCGGTGGACGGTCATCAGGCGCACGCCGTCGCTCCCCTCTTCCAGGATCGGGGCCTCCGGCGCCTCGCCCGACTCCGCCTCCTCGCGCAGGCGCTCGACGAAGCTCCGGAACGACAGACCGCCCGCCCGCTCGTGCGCGCGCGCCAGCTCGGCGAGATGGAGGACGTTGGCGAGCGCCTGCTCGCCCGCCGGCTGGAGCACCAGGCCCGGCTGCGCGTGCGTCTCCTCGAGGAGGAGCGCCAGCGTCTCCGAGACCGCGCGCCGGTTGCGCCCGCGCGAGAGCCGGGCGAGGACGTCGAGCGCCTCGGCGACGGGCGCCAGCCCCGGCCGCGCCTCGGGGATGCGGAACGGGTGGAGACGCCCGTACCGCTCGCGCCACTCGAAGAGGACGTCGTCCTGGATCGCGAAGAGCGGGCCGTGGAGCGTGGCGTAGACCGAGAGCTCGTCGTCGGGCCACTCGACGGCGCACAGCGCCGCGCGCACGGCTTCCACCTCCTCGCGCTCGTGGAACGACTTCCCGCCGACGAGGAGATGGCGGATGCCACGCGCCTCCAGGGCCTCCACGTAGGCGCGCGTCACGTCGATCCGCCCGCCGCCCCAGGCGGACGTCGTGAAGCGCCGGAACAGGACGCAGACGTGCCGCGCGGCGACGGGGACCGCCTCGCCCGGGCGCTCCCGTTCCGTGACCGTCCAGTCACTCTTCGTCAGGAGCCATTCGACGAACGCCCCGACGGCCTTCGGGAGCGACACGTCGACGGCGCCCTGGGAGAGCCGGTCGTTCCGGCCGTACGGGTCGGGCACCGGGAGCGCCACCAGGGACGGCCGGCGGACCTCTTCGTCGCGCACCGGAGCGAGCGGGACGTAGGCGGCCTGTCGGGTCGCGGCGTCGCCCGTCATCTGCGGAGCGAAGGCGGTGTTCACCGCGCGCTGGAGGGCGGGGACGGCGCGGAAGCTGGCGCTGAGGCTCACCGCTCGGGCGCCCCGGGAAGCCAGCAGCTCCGTCACCTCCCGGTACGTGCCGACGTCGGCGCGGCGGAAGCGGTAGATCGCCTGCTTCGGGTCGCCGACGAGGAAGAGCTTTCCCGGCGCGGGGACGACGTCGCGCCACGCGGAGACGGACGGATCGGCCGACGCGAGGAGGAGGAGGATCTCGGCCTGCAGCGGGTCGGTGTCCTGGAACTCGTCGACGAAGATCCGCGCGAAGCGCTCCTGCAGCTCGGCACGCACGTCGGCGTGGTCGCGCAGGAGGTCGCGGGCGAGGAGGAGGAGGTCGAGGAAGTCGAGGGCGCCGGCCCCTCGCTTCAGCTCGGCGTAGCCGTCGAGCGCCGGGCGCAGCTCCTCGCGGAGGAGCGCCGCGAGGTCGGCGTCGGCGCGGTGCGCGAACGAGGCCAGCTCCTGCCGGAACGTCTCCCGCGCGTCGAGCACCTCCTGACGCGGCACGTCGGGAGCGTAGGCGGCGCCGTACCCTTTCTTCTCCCACGGGTCGCGCTCCTTCGAGAGCGACACCAGGACCGATTCGAGGAGGTCGTGGTCGCGCGGGCGCACCGCCTCGGCCGTCTCGATCTCCCGGGCGAGCGTGCGGAACCGCGCCGTGGCGACGAAGAGGTGGTCGTTCGGCCTGGCGGCGCGGGCCGTCAGGTGGGCGAGCGCGAGGAGCGAGATCGTCCGGGCGTCGATCTCGGCCCGCCGGTCGAACGCCTCGGGCCGCCGCCACGCCGACGGCTGGTCGCGCCACTCGGCGAGCGCCCAGCCGGCCTTCGTCAGCCGCTCGATCTTCCCGTCCCCGTCATCGTCGCGCGACGGGCGGCGGAGCGAACGGCGTATCCCCTCGGACGGCTCCATCAGCCGCGCCTCG
Source organism: uncultured Holophagales bacterium (assembly GCA_964384675.1). Taxonomy (GTDB): domain Bacteria; phylum Acidobacteriota; class Thermoanaerobaculia; order UBA5066; family UBA5066; genus CAYLNK01. The sequence continues at coordinate 2,605 of CAYLNK010000434.1, forward strand.
AAGAGCCGGCGAAACGCCTCGCGGTAGAGCCGCTCGGAGGAGCGCTCGTCGAGGAGCGTGAAGCGGGGGTCGACGCCGGCTTCGACCGGCCGCTCGCGGAGGAGGTCCGCGCAGAAGCCGTGGATGGTGGAGACGCGCGCCTCCTCGAGGCGGGCGACGGCGCGCTCCAGGTTCGCGCGGGCGGAACCGGCGGCGTCGCGCCGGGCCTCCTCCAGCGCGGCCCTCAGGCGGAGCTTCAGCTCGCCGGCGGCCTTCTCGGTGAACGTGACGGCGACGATCCCCTCGACCGGCGCGGCGCCCGACGCCAGGACCGCCACGATGCGGCGCACCAGCTCGGTCGTCTTGCCGGTGCCGGCGGCCGCCTCGACGACGAGCGTCTCGCCGAGCGAATGGCGGATGGCGTCGCGCGCCGCGGTGTCGGGAAGGGTCTCGGTCATGCCAGCGTCCGGAGGTCGAGGAGGAGATCGAGCTTCGCCGGGTCCTTCTTCGTCAGCCGGAACTCCTCCCGGGGGCCGCACACCTCCCGGAAGTCGCAGTACACGCAGGCGTCCTTCCGCGGGGCGGGCGGGAGGAAGCCCCGCTCGAGGAAGCCGTCGATGCAGGTGAGAAGGATCCCGGCGAGGCCCTTCGTGTACGGGTTGAGCCCCACGATCCGTTCCGAGTAGCCGCCCCGCTCGGTGCAGAACCAGAGGCGCGCCTCGGTCACCGTCTCGCCCAGCGCCTGCTCGACGGCCAGGCTGTAGAAGACCGGCTGGAGCACCTCGCCGTGGCCCACGACGAGGCCGTCCATCGTCCGGTTGCGCCCGGTCTTGTAGTCGGTGACGCGGAGGCCGGTGCCGGGCGGGACGCGGCGTTCCACCAGGTCGACGGCGCCGCGGAGGGGGTACCGGTCGAGGATGGTGACCGGGTGCGGCACGCTGGCGGGATCGAGCTTGTCCCGTCCGGGCTGGCCGAAGCCGAGCTCGAAGTGGATGGGCGTCCAGGCGCGCGCCGATTCGGCCATGGAGCGAAGGACGAGGCGGGCCTCGGCGCGGAGGGCGTTCGTCTCGTCCTCGAAGACGCGCGGGATCGCGGGGGCCAGCTCCTCGCGCGCCTCGTCGCGGACCCTCTCGAACGTGTCGTCGAGGGCGGCCTCGGCGGCGGGGAGCCGCTCGGCGGTCAGCGGGAGCAGGCCGTCCGCAGCGAGGCGACGCAGCAGCTCGGCCAGCAGCTCGTGCACCAGGCTCCCGCGGGTCGTGGCGTCGAGCCGCTCGATGGCGACCGGCTCGCGCCGCGGCTCGAGCCTCAGGATCGCGCCGAGCAGGAACTGGTACGGGCAGGCCGCGAAGCGCTGGAGCGCCGAGAGCGAGTACGGGCGCGCGCCGAGCCGGTGCGTCTCCAGGAACGCGCGGGCCTCGGGCGCCGGGTCGACGAGCCCGTCGGCCGGCGTCCACGGCGAGCGCCAGCGCCGGTAG
>CAYLNK010000435.1:0-3190 GCA_964384675.1 uncultured Holophagales bacterium
CGGCGCCGTCTGGCCGCTCGGTCAGCCGGCCGCCTCGATGGTGCTCCTCCTCGCGCTCGTGGGGCTCGCCGCGGCGAGCGCACTGCGGGGGGACCGGGTGGCGCCGGCAGCGCTCGTCGTCCTGCTCGGCAGCGCGGCGGCGTCCGCCCTGGCCTTCCCCGGCCTGCAGTCCCCCCGGTACCTCTATCTCCCGGCGCTCGGAGCGGCCATGGCGCTGGGCGCGCTCTTCAGCCGAAACGCTCCCGGCAAGCTGGTGGCCCTCGGGCTGTCCGTGTTCCTGCTCGCGCGCGGGGCGGGAGCGAACGCGGGGAGGGCGATCGCCTGGAACGCGGCCGGGGCGCTCGGAGACCGGGTCTTCGACTCCCTCCTGCCGGCGCTCCCGGCGTCCGGTGCCGTGCTGCTCGCCGGCGAGCCGGGCGACCTGGACGGCGCCTGGGTGCTGAGGCACGGGCTGGCCGAGCGGTTGGCCGGAAGGCGCTCCGGCCTCGCGGTGACCGATCTCCGCCAGCGGCTCGCGCCGCTCCTCGACGCCGGAACGGTCGCCGGGAAGCAGGCGCTGCTCTTCGACGGGAAGGGCTGGATCGACGTCTCGGCGGCTCGTCGCGGCTCGTGCCTCGCGCTTCTCCGGCCGGACGAGCGGCCGGACGGATTCGTGGGGAGCTGGCGGACCACCGTCCGATTGGAGCCCGGCCCGAAGCGGCTCCTGGTCTGGGCGCGGGGCGAGGGAGCGCTGGGGGAGCCGGCGCTCCTGGAGGTCCGCTTCGCCGGTCAGCCCGCCGGCTCCCACCGCACCACGGAACGGATCGATGTGTACGAGCAGAGCTGCGTGGCGACGGGGGGCGAGGACGTCCTCGAGATCCGGATCGCGAACGATCTCTACGATCCCGCCCGTGGGCTCGACCGCAACCTCTGGGTCGAGCTGGCGGTGGTCACCTGCCCGTAGGGGGCATCACGGCTTCCTGAGCCGGCACTCGGCGACCAGCTCGTCCATCGCGCGCCCGAGCTGCTTCCGCACACCCTCGTCGACGAGCGTCCCGCCCTCCCCGAATGCCTTCGCCGCGTGGGAGACCGTGACGATGCTCGGCAGCACCAGCATCCCGAGGTTCGCGCCGATCCCGCGCAGCTGAGGCTGCATCCGCAGCGTGCCGCTCGGCCCCGTGGAGGCTCCCATGAAGGTCGCGACCTTGCCCCGGAAGACCTGGGCTCCGGGTGGGCGCGACACCCAGTCGATGGCGTTCTTCAGGAGGGCCGGCACGGACGAGTTGTATTCCGGCGAGGAGATCAGGATGCCGTCCGCCTCCTGGACCTTCGCGCGGAGCCGCTCCGCGCCTTCCGGCCTTCCGGACGCGGCCTCGAGGTCGCCGTCGTAGATCGGGATCGCCAGCGCCCGGAGGTCCACGCTCTCCACCTCGGCACCGCGCGCGACGAGCTCGTCGACGGCGCGCGCCAGGAGGAGCCCGTTGAACGAGCCGGTCCGGGCGCTGCCCGAGAACGCGAGGATGCGGATCACAGGCCCTGCACCTCCGAGCCCGCGGTCAGCTCGTAGCCGAGCGTCACCTTCTGCGTGCCGAGCGGCGGCAACGTGATCTCCCAGCGGACGAATCCGTCCTTGTCCGCGGTCGCGACCGGGCTCGTCTCCTTCTTCGAGAGCTCGATCGAGACGGCCTCGATCTCCGAGACGGGGATCCGCTCCTCGAGCGTGAAGGTGGCCGGAGCCTCGTCGAGGTTCGAGAGGAAGAGGTCGACGCTCCGACGGATCACCTGCTTGCCGAGGAGCTTCGTCTCGCGATGCTCCTGGCTCTGCCGCTGGAGGCGGAGGCCGGCGTCTCCGCCCCAGCCGAGCGCGAACCGCTCGCCGGGAGCCACGAAGCCCACCTGCGTGCGCCCCGTGAAGGCGCCGTTCACGATCAGCTCCACCGGCCCGGCGAGGATCGGCGCGGCTCCCGCGTTCTCCTGCCGGCTCCGCACGTGGACGAGCGTGGATCGCTCCGGCCGCGCGAGGCGATCCACCTCGGCCGCCGCCTCGAACGACGCGATCGGCACGCGGCGCATCCGCCCGTCCGACGGGATCGTCGCCTTGCCGGCCCCCGTCAGCACGCGCGTCTCGCCGCCGTCGTCCACGCCGGGAATCTCGCTCGACTTCCCGGCCGTCGGGGTCGCCCCGAGACTGCCGGCGCCCTCTCCGGTCTTCGTGATCGCCTGCTCGGTGACGCCGACGGTCACCTGCTTCGTCGTCTTTCGCTGGACCTTCACGACGTCGTCCGTGAGGAGAGGCGGCTCGGCCCTCTGCGTCGGGCGCGACGTCGAGAAGAGGAGGTCGACGTCGACCCAGTCCTCCCCGGTGCGCTGCCACACGGCGGCCTCGGCTTCCCAGCGGACGCGGCCGTCCGCGAGGCTGGCCCGGTGGATCGGCCGCCAGAGCGCGCACGGGACGAGGTAGTCGAGCGTCACCTCGATCTCGCCCGCGTCGGGGAGCGTGACGTCGATCTCGACCGTCGTGACGAGGTGGTGGTCCGGACGGCCCGCGTCGGCCATCCGGAGACGTAGCGCGGAGAGCCGCGAGCGCGCCTCGCGCAGCTCGAGCGCGGAGGCGAGGAGCCGCCCGTCGCGCTCGCGCACGAGGCTCTCGATCGACTCCAGGTCTTCGGGCCAGCGCGGCTCGAGCTCCTTGGCGAACGGCAGCTCGCGGTCGATCCCGGCGACGACCAGGTCGGCCGCCTGCTCGAACGCGGCGCGCTCCTTGTCGCCCCGCTCTCGGCGCGCCTCGAGGCGCCGGAGCTCGACGAGGAGCGCTTCGAGCTCGGCGCCCAGCGCCGCCGCGTCGGCGGGCTTCTCCTCGTGCCCGATCCGCCAGTCGCGCACCACCCGCGCGTCGTCGACGCGACCCGAGGAGAGGCGGGCGACGACGGTACGGTCGACGACGGCGGGGGAGATCCCGTCGACGGTGAGGCGGTGGCTCCCGGTGGCCAGCGCCACGCGCCCGACGCGGCGAACCTGGGCGCGGTCCTCGAGGAGCGTGACGGAGGTGGGACGTGCGGAGAGGCCGTTCGTCTCGCTCACGCTTCCCTCCGATTACTGCGGGGCCCTTCGGCCCCCGCCAGAGACCTCGGAGCTCCCTCCGCTCGCTCCCTCCGGTTACTGCGGGGCCCTTCGGCCCCCGCCAGAGACCTCGGAGCTCCCTCCGCTCGCT
>CAYLNK010000435.1:3290-4042 GCA_964384675.1 uncultured Holophagales bacterium
CCCTCCGGTTTCCACCGACCAGCTCGTTCTTGCCGTCGATCCGGATCTGGTAGCGGAACGACAGGGTCCGGCTCTCGCCGGCCCCCAGCGTGAAACGCCACCGCTTCCCGCCCTCCAGCGCGGCGTCGGGCTGCTGGAAGTCGCTCCAGGCCGGCGAGACGTCGGAGACGAGGATCTCGACGTCCTTGTCGTGCTCGCCCTTCGTCGGGACGCGCTCGCGCACGTCGACGTTCATGTGGGCCGGGAGGCGCGAGGCCACCTCGATCGTGACCCGGTGGTCGAGCGTGGTGCCGCCGCCCAGCATCCCGTGCGACTCCTCGGCGTAGGTCACGTTGCGCGCCACCTTGAGCCGCTCCTCGACGCCGAGTCCGACGGTCAGCTCGGCCCCGGCGGGCACGGTGCGGATCGGCGACGAGACCAGGAACTCGTCCTCGAGGTAGATCTCCGCGGGCCCGGCCAGGAGCGGCACGCGGAGCGGGTTCTTGAGCGTGGCGATCCGCACGGCCTGCAGGCTCTCGCGGGGGACGACGACGAGCGACGTGACGACCCCCGCGCTCCGCGTGAAGAGCGGGACGCCGTGAAGCCGGCCGTCGGACGGGACGTCGACCGTTCCCTCGGCGGCGTACCGGTGGTCGAACGCGCCCGCCGATTCCGAAACCGGCTCGGCGCCGGCGGGAAGAGCCAGGCGCGCCACCGAAACGGCGCGCGCGCTCTCCTCGTTCGCCTCGACGACATGCAGCTTCACCTTGCCG
>CAYLNK010000436.1:0-4013 GCA_964384675.1 uncultured Holophagales bacterium
GCGGTCTCCGCCCATTCGGGTGACGATCCTCTCGCGGCCCCGCGGCGAGCGCCGGCGAGACCGCGGAGAGCGGCGCGCCCGCGTCCGGCGCGAGAGCCGCCGCCGCCGCGCCGAACAGCGCCGCACCGTCGGCCAGCGCCTTGCGCTCGCCGGCCGTGCCCGCGGCCCGCAACGACGCGATCTCGGCGTCGAGCTCTCCGAGCCGGGTGACGAGGTCGCTCTTCGACGCCCGCGCCAGCGGGAACGCGCTGCCGTGGCGCTCGGCATCCGTGATGTCGGACAGGAGCGCCGTCCGCTCCCAGACCGCCGCGGCCGGCTCCACCTCGCGCCGGATCTTCGCCATGTTGAAGAGCACCCACGGGTCCTGGTGGATCACCGCGCTCTTGGAGATCCGCCCGCGGATGAGCTTCATCTGGCCGGCGAACGCCGGTGCCCAGCTCGCCCGGATCTGCTCGGGGGCGAGGACCACCAGGGCGTTCATCGAGTCGGTCGGAGCCTCGAGAACCCCGTCCTTCATGTGGCAATTCGCGCAGTGCCGGTCGAAGTCGATCGGCTCGAACGAGGTGAGGTCGGCGGTGACCACGTGACACGTCTCGCAGGTCCGCTGCAGGAGCGAGGCGTCGTCGGTGAGCATCGCCTTCTCGGCGTCGGTCAGCTCCTTGGCCGACGGCTTCTTCCGCATCCTGGCGAACGCCTCCAGCACGTGGCGGCCGTGGCTGATCTCCAGGCCGCGCGGCGGCGTCGCCTTCGCCTTCACGAGCGCGAACTCGACGTGGCGGGCGAGGCTCGGGGTGTCGGCGGCATGGCAGCGCTTGCAGGTGACGTCGGCCACGACGTTCATCTTGAACCCGCGGCCCCGGTGGTCGGTGTGGCACTCCGCGCACCGGATCTCGTGGCGGGCGATCGCCTTCTCCGCGTGGCTGGAGGCGGCCGGGAACGAGGAAGCGTCGTGTCCGGAGCGGGCGTGCTCCGCGACCCGCCAGGAGTCCATGCCGGCGGCGTCGTGGCAGCGCTCACAGCGCAGGTCGGAGGCGACGCCGTGCGCGTGGCACTCCTCGCAGCGGCTGTCCAGGCTGGCGTGGCCGCTGGCGAGCGGGCCGGGCGAGGCGACCCGAAGGGCGCCGGCGACGTGGAGGACCGCCAGCAGGGCGAGCAGCGCCCCGCCCGCGCCGAGGCTCCCCCAGAAGAGCCGCTTCGCCGGCAGCCCGGGGAAGACGTACCGCTTCGTCCGGTTCGGGGTCCCTCGGTTCAGCAGGCGCGGCATCGGAAAGACCTCGTGATCGGCATGTCAGTAGAGGAAGAACGCGACGACGTGGACCGCGAGGAGCCCCATCAGGACCCCCGCGGGAGGGACGTGGAGAACGGTCCAGAGGCGCAGCGCGCGCTGCACCGAGTAGTGAGCGTCGAGCTCCAGCTTCTCGACGAAGATCGACTTGAGGTCCTCGAGCTTCCGCTGCTCGTCCTCGGTCAGGAACTGGATGATGCGGGCGAACGGCGCGAGGCGGCGGTCGCGCCCGCCCCGCACGTCGGTCAGGTAGCCCCACGACGGGGCGAGGCCCGCCAGCGACGGCCTCACCTCCGACTGGTAGAAGCCCCGCAGCACGTCCGACGTGCCCTCGACCAGCTTGTCGCCCTCGCCCGGGAGGCGGCCCACCAGCTCCGGGATCCGGTCGAAGAGCACCTCCACGGTGAGGTTCCGGGACAGGACGACGGGGTAGTACTTCTGGAGGAAGACTCCCAGGAACCCGGACAGCGTCACCCAGAGGGTCAGCAGGAAGAGCATCCATCCCATCGTGCCGCCGGGCAGCCGAAACGCCTGGTGGGCGAACACCAGGACCGCCGCGAGGAGACCGCCCCAGACGTGGAGCTGGATCCAGGTCTGGGCGGTCCCGAAGGGCCGTGCCAGCGCCTTCCGCCGCGCCGGGTAGAGAGCGAGGCCGACGAAGAGTACCGAGGCGACGATCCCCATCCAGAGGCAGATGCTCCGGCCCGGGTCGAGAGGACGGAAGAACGTGGAGACGAAGACCGACAGGAGCGAGACGAAGATCAGGATCGCGGTCCCGACCGCCCAGGCGGGCTTCTTCGGCATGAGGAGCTTGCGGCTCATCGGCTCGTCCTACTTCAGGGTCTCGGCCACGGTGACGAAGTCCTTGAAGGAGATCCGTACCGCCGAGCCATGGGGGCACATCTGCACGCAGGCGGGCCCTTCCTTCCGTCCGATGCACTGGTCGCACTTCGTCGCCAGGTCGATCCCGTCCTTCTTCGCCTTCTCGGAGAGCCCCGGCGCCCGGCTCGGGTACGCCGGCAGCTCCACGATGTTCTCCCACGGGCAGCGGCGCACGCAGTTGTGGCAGCCGATGCACGTGCCGACGTCGATGACGACCTCCTTCGTCCCGACCGGCCGCGTGATGGCGCCCGTCGGGCAGCCGATCATGCAGACCGGGTCGGTGCACTCGTAGCAGGAGGTCGGGATCAGCCAGTTCTTGTACTTCAGCCCCTCGCGGATGAAGCGCGGCGACCCACCGTGCGTCTCCGCGCAGCCGCGCACGCAGTCGTCGCAGCGCGTGCACGTCTCGAGGTCGATCAGGAGGACCGACTCGCCGTGGATGAGGCCGGTCTCCATGGCCATCTGGAGGTACTCGGCCGAGATCGGGTCGCGAGAGACGCGGCCGCGCTCCTTGAGGCGGCGGAACGTCTCGTCCCAGAGCGTGGGCTCCACCTCCGGGACGGACTTCAGGACCTTCCGGAACGACTCCTTCGGAAGCTTGACGATCTCCACGTGCTCGAGCGCGGAGAGGCTGAACGGCCACGGCTCGGAAAGGAGGAGCGCCGCCTCGCCCGCGTAATCGCCCTTGCGCAGGTAGGTGACCGCGAGGTCGTTGGCCCCGACCCGCACCGATACCTTGACGTACCCGCCCCGCACCAGGAAGAACGCGTCTCCCGGCGTCCCCTGCTCCACGATCACCTGGCCCGGCTCGAACGAGAGCAGCTCGACCTCGCTGGCGAGGTCGGCGATGAAGCCCTTGTCGCAGTCGGTGAAGAGCGACACGCTCGAGAGGTGCGCCTTCAGCGACCGCTGGCGGTACCGCTTCTCGACGTACTCCTTGAAGCTCTTGGAGGTCCTCTGCATCATCCGGAGCGCCGGCGTCCGGATGAGGACGCACTCGGTCTTCAGCTCGGCGCGCACCGTCGCCGAGACCGGATAGCGCGAGAGCGCCGAGAGCTCGCCGAAGAGCTCGCCGGTCTCCAGCAGCACCCGCTGCCCCGCCTGGATGTCGACCGGCAGATCGGTCAGGATGATCGTCTTCTCGGCTCCCTCGGGATGGCCGAAGGCACGGTCCTCCGGCGACTTCGCGGCGAGCCTGTCCATCTTCTCCGCCATCGCCCGGACGCCCTTGGCGGCGCCGCTCCGGTCGGGGCTGGTCGCGGACGAATCGAGACCAGGCGTCGGGAGCTGCGTGACCATGACCTGGACCGCGCCCGAGAGGATGTAGTACGCGGCGTCCGAGTAGTCGCCCTCGCGGAGGATCACCTGGCCCGGCTCGTACGGGGCGAGGAGGATGTTGGGCTGGAGCTTCTTGAGCGTCGACTCGGCGATCCCGGCGAAGATCGGCAGCGTCTTCATCCGCTCGATCTCGAGCGGCTCGAGGTCGTCCTCGAGGACCGGTCGGGTGACGTTCCTGGGGTCCGGCGCCTCGCTCGACATCACTTCTCCTTCTTCGGCGACGCCGGGGTCGCCGGGGCGAGCGCCCGGAGCTGGAGCGCGAGGACCTCCTCCTGCAGCCGCAGGAGCTCTCCTTCGGGCCCCGCGTAGCGGAGCGACGGAACGGATGCGGGGATCGGCTTCGGCGCCGGACGGCCCTCCTTCACGAGGGGCGACAGCGCGGTGACGACCCCGCCGCGGGCCGCGGCGAGCTGGGGCAGGAGACCGGTGGCGGGCGGCGGCGGCGTGACGACGGGAAGAGGCAGCGGCGCGGGCATCGGCTGCACCGGAGGCGGCTCGACGGGAGCCG
>CAYLNK010000437.1:0-4009 GCA_964384675.1 uncultured Holophagales bacterium
GACCGGCTGCGCGCGCTCGCGGCCGAGCTGTCGGCCGCGCACGGGGTCGCGGCCGAGGCGCTGCCCCTCGACCTCTCGCTCACGGGAGCGGCGGACGCGCTCCACGGGGCCACCGAGGGCGCGGGGCGTCCGGTGGACCTGCTCGTCAACGCCGCGGGGTTCGGCTGGAACGGGCCGGCCGTCGACCAGCCGGAGCCCCAGCTCGAGGAGATGCTCCGGCTCAACGTGGTCGGCACGGCGCTCCTCTCCCGCCGATTCCTCGCCGCGATGGCGGGGCGCCGGCGCGGGCGGATCCTGAACGTCGCGTCGACGGCCGCGTTCCTCCCGGCGCCGTACTTCGCCGCCTACTCCGCGTCGAAGGCGTTCGTCCTCTCGTTCACCGAGGCGCTCCACCACGAGGCGAAGAGGGACGGCGTGACGGTGACGTGCCTCTGCCCCGGCTACACGCGCACCCGCTTCCACCTGGCGGCCGGGATGCGCGAGGGGAAGACGGGGCCGTTCCCCGAGATGCGCGCCGACGACGTGGCGGAGGCCGGCCTCCACGCGCTCGAGCGGGGCCGGGCGGTCTGGATCACGCACCCTCTCGATCGGCTCTGGATCTTCTCGGGCCGCTTCGCACCGCGGGCCGTCCCCCCGCTCATCGCCGAGCGGTTCTTCCGCTTCACCCGGCAGGCGAGATAGGCGCCCCGAGGAAGTCGGCGACGTCGCGCGCGATCCGCTCGCCGGCGTGTCCGTCCCCGAACGGGTTCGGACCCGCGGTCCGGCGGGCCCGCTCGGCCGGGTCGAGGAGCTCGGTCACGGCCCGCTCGATCCGCTCGACGTCGGTGCCGGCGAGGACGCCGAAGCCGCTCTCGATCACTTCCGGTCGCTCGGTGACGTCGCGCAGGATGACGACCGCCTTGCGGAGCGCCGGGGCCTCCTCCTGCACGCCTCCGCTGTCGGTCAGGAGGAAGAGGCACTCCGCCATCGCCGCCACCATCGACGGGTAGTCGAGCGGCGGCACTAGGACGACGCGCGGCAGGCCGCCGAGCTCGGCGGTGACGGCGTCGTGCACGGCGCGGTTCAGGTGGAGGGGCCAGAGGAACCCCACCCCGGCGTACCGGCCGGCCAGGTTCCGGATCGCCCGGCAGACGTTGCGCAGACCGTCCCCGAAGCTCTCGCGGCGGTGCGAGGTCACGAGGACGTACGGCCCCAGCCCGCCGCCGATCAGCGCCGACCGCCAGGCGGCGCTGGCGAGGAGCTCCGGGGGCTGAGCGGCCAGACGCCGGCGCGCCGTCTCCAGCGCGTCGACGACGGTGTTCCCGGTCACGAGGACGGACGACGGATCGAGGCCCTCGGCGAGGAGGTTGCGACGGGCTCCCTCGGTCGGCGCGTAGTGCCGTACCGCCGCGCGTCCGATCGCGACGCGATGCAGCTCCTCGGGGAACGGGCTCCCGAGGTCGCCGCTCCGGAGCCCCGCCTCGACGTGGAAGACGGGGATCCGGTGGTAGAAGCCGGCGAGCGCGCCGCCGAGCGCGGTGGAGGTGTCGCCCTGCACGACGAGCCCGCCCAGCCGGCGCCGCTCCAGCACGCGATCGAGGCCGGACAGGACGCGGGCGAGCGTCGTGCCGAGCGGCTGTCCGTCGCTCATCACGCCGAGATCGTGGCGGGACTCGAGGTCGAAGAAGCGGAGCACCGGCTCCAGCAGCTCGGCGTGCTGGCCGGACGAGATCGGCAGGACGTCCGTCCGCCCGTCCGCGAGGAGGGCCGCGATCACCGGCGCGAGCTTGATCGCTTCGGGTCGCGTCCCGAACAGCACGGCGACGGAGGGGCGCGTCACCGCGGCGGCAGCGCCCCCGTCGCGGCATAGGGACGGCCGAAGAGGCGGGAGAGCGAGTCGGCGCTCGAGCGGAACCCGATGGCGAGCGTCGCGACCTCGTCGGGCGTGAACCAGCCGACCTCGAGCGTCTCGTCGTCCGCGAACGGCTCCGGGCTGCCGGAAGCGAGGCGCGCCCGGAAGACCGCCACGACGATGGGCCGGCCCGGGTACGAGTAGAGCCCGATCAGCTCCTCGATCTCGGCGAGAGCTCCGCACTCCTCGCGCGTCTCGCGGAGCGCGGCCTCTTCGACCGTCTCGCCGCGGTCCACGTGCCCGCCGGGAAAGACCCACGTCCCGTAGCCGGGCTCGATCCCGCGCTTCACCAGGAGGACCCGGCCGTCCCGCACGATCAGGCAGCCGGCGGCCACCTTCGGGTCGATCCAGTGGATCGTGCCGCAGGCGGGGCACCACGGCACCGGCTTGGCCGCAGGGCCGATCGGCTTCTCGGCGAGGCGCACGCCGCACTGCGTGCAGAAGACCGGGTGCTCGTACACGGTGCCGCGCAGGCTATCCCGACCGGGCCCGGAAGGAAATCGAGCCGTCGCGACGGAGTCGCACCGCGCCGGGCCCGGTCGGCGGCGAGGGCTCCCGAGGAGCGCCACCGGACCCCGGGCTCGAGCGGTGATCCGGAGGCCGCCCACGCACCCCGCCCCGCCTCCGGGTTGACGCCCCCGAGTGTGACGCGCCTCACGGGACCGGTCCGCCGCCTTGACGGGCGGGTGGGGCACGACGAGAATCCCGCGTTCTTCGGGCGCCGGAGCCCGTGACCCGGGAGGTCGCACCGTGACCAAGAAGTGGACCGACGACGACGACCGCTGGCTGAGGGCGAACATGGACCGGATGGACCCGCAGAGTCTGTCCCACGCCATCGGTCACCCCCTCGAGGAGGTGGCGCTCCGCGTGAGGAAGCTCCGCGGGGAGGCGGAGAGCCACGCCCGGCACAAGGTCCCGGCGACGCTGAAGGAAGCTCAGAAGGAGCTTTCGGCCGCACGGCGCGACTACGAGAGGGCGATCGAGCAGTTCCACAGGCGTCAGCTCGAGGAGGCGGGCAAGCTCTTCGAGCAGTTCCTCGAGAAGCACCCGGACGAGAAGGAGTTCGGCGACCGCGCACGGCGCTACCTGGCGGCCTGCCGGGCCGGGCGCATGAACGGTTTCACGGACGGCGAGGATCCGTTCTACGCCGCCGTCTTCGAGAAGAACCGCGGCAACCTCGACAAGGCCCTCGAGCTCCTGAAGCGGAGCCGCGGGGCCGGCGACGGCCGGACCCACTACCTGGCCGCGTGCTGCCACGCCCTGGCGGGCGACTCCGAGCAGGCGCTCTCGAACCTCCGGAAGGCCGTGGCGGCCGACTCCCAGAACCGGATCCAGGCCCGTCTCGAGACCGATCTCTCCTCGCTCCGCGGGAGCCCCGAGTTCTCCGAGATCGTGGCCGGGGCCTGACGCGGCTCCGCCCGTCGTGAGAAGAGACGCCGTCGTCGTCCTGGCCGCGGGCCGGGGCGTGCGGATGAGGTCCGAGCTTCCCAAGGTCCTGCACGAGGTGGCCGGCCGCCCGATGCTCGACAGGGTCGTGGCGCAGGCGCGCCGGCTCGCCGCCGACGTCGTCGTGGTGGCGGGTGCCGGGCGGGAGCGTGTGATCGAGCACCTGTCGCGGACGGCGCCGGACGTGAAGGTCGTGGTCCAGGATCCGCCGCTCGGCACCGGCGACGCCGTGCGCGCCGCGCTCCCCGCGATCGCGGGGGCCGACCGTGTGGTCGTCCTCTCGGGCGATGTCCCCCTCCTCGGGAGCGACACGCTCGACGCGCTCCTCTGTGCGCTGACGCCCGGAGTCGCCGTCGCGTTCCTGACCACGCTCCTGCCCGACGCCGGGGCGTACGGACGTGTGGTGCGGGACCCGTCGGGGGCGGTGACCGGCATCGTGGAGGCGAAGGACGCGACGCCCGAGCAGCGGGCGATCCGCGAGATCAACGCCGGCGTCTACGTCTTCGACCGCGTGTTCCTCGTCGAAGCGCTCCCGCGTCTCTCCACGGACAACGCCGCCGGCGAGTACTACCTGACCGACACGCTCTCCATGGCCGTCGCCGGGGGCCGCCGGCTCGCCGGCGTGGTCGCCGCGGATCCGGAGGAGGTGCTCGGCGCGAACTCGCGCGCGGA
>CAYLNK010000438.1:0-3997 GCA_964384675.1 uncultured Holophagales bacterium
GAGGACGTCGACGGTGCCGAGCGGCGCGAAGTGGAAGCGTGCGGGAAGGACGCCGGCCACCTGGTACGTCACGCCGTCGAGCGTCAGCCGGAGCGTCTCGAGCCGCGGCTCGCTCCCGAAACGGCGGGCCCAGAGCCCGTACGAGAGGAGGGCCTTCCTCGGACCGCCGCGCGCGTCGTCGCCCGGGGCGAAGGCGGTGCCGACCGCCGGCGCCACGCCGAGGACGTCGAGGAAGCTCGAGGTGACCCGCCCGCCGGAGACCGTCTCCGCCGGCCCGCTTCCCGTCAGCCGCGTCGAGAGGCGCGAGTAGCCACCCAGCCGCTCGAAGACGGCCGCGGAGTCGAGGTCCGAGTAGTCCGGGAACGACAGCTCGCTCCGGTGGAGCTCCCGGCCGGCCCGCGTCTCCCACAGGTGCACCAGCCGATCGGGCGCAGCGTACGGGAGAGGCCGCAGGAGGGCGGCGCGGCCGACCGTGACGATCGCGGTGGACGCGCCGACGCCGAGGCCGAGCGTGAGGATCGCCGCGAGCGCGAACGCGGGGCTCCGGAGGAGCGAGCGCAGGGCGTGACGCAGCTCCTCGCGCATCAGTCGCCCCGGAGCACCACGGCCGGGTCGATCGACGAGGCCCGGCGCGCCGGAAGCCAGGCCGCGAGGAGCGCGACGGCGGTCAGGAGACCGAGCACGCCGAGGAACGTCGCCGGATCGGACGGGCTCACCCCCGGGAGCTGGGAGCGCAGGAACCGTGTGCCGAGGAGCGCGAGGCCGAGCCCCGGCACGCCGCCCAGCGCCAGGAGCGTCAGCCCCCGGCCGACCACGTCGCGCTCCACGTCGCCCGAGCCGGCGCCGAGCGCCATCCGCACGCCGATCTCCCGGGTCCGCTGGGCGACCGCCCAGGCGATCATCCCGTAGAGGCCGACCGCCGAGAGGAGGAGGGCCGCGGCGCCGAGCACGCCCAGCAGCGACGACGCGACGCGCTGCGTGAAGAGCGACTCCGCGAGGCGGACTTCCATGGTCTCGATCCCGGTCAGGTCGAGCGCGGGGTCCAGGCGCCGGAGGAGATCGCGCACGGCCGGGACGGCGGCCGCCGACTCCCCCTCCGTCCTCACCACCAGGGTGACCGGCATCCGGTACGCCTGCAGGGCCGGGAGATAGAACAGCGGCGCCGGCTTCTCCCCGAGGCGGAGGAACGCGGAGTCGGCCGCGACGCCCACGACCTCGCGCCACGCGCCGTTCACCCGGATCCGCCCGCCGACGGCCGTCCGGCCCGCGAAGTAGCGCCGCGCGAGCGCCTCGTTGATCACGAGGACGGGTGGAGCGCCTTCGCGGTCGGCGGACGTGAGGTCCCGTCCCGCTCGCAGGGGAATCCCGAGTGCGGCAAAGTAGCCGGGGCCGACGTTGTTGTACACGATGTGGCTCTCGTCCCCCGGCCGCTTCTCGCGACCCTCGATCTCGATGCTCGTCGAGCTCGTGCCTCCGAAGCCGAGCGGGACACGGCGCGCCAGCGTCGCGCCCTGCACGCCGGGCAGCCGGGACGCCTGGTCGAGCAGGTCGGTCAGGAAGGCGCGTCCCTTCTCGGGCGTGTAGCCGAGCGTGAAGAGGTCGATCGGCGCGAGCACGACGCCCCGGGTCCGGAACCCCGGGTCGAGGCGGGGTCCGGTCCGCACGGTCTTCAGGAAGAGCCCGGCGGTCACCAGCAGGACGAGCGAGAGAGCGACCTGCAGCGCGACGAGAGCGGAAAGGACGCGCGGCGGCCTCTGTCCGGAGGCGAGCGGCTCGCGCAACCCGACGTCGAGACGGCGGCGCGTGAGGATGAGGGCGGGCAGGAGGCCGACCACCAGGCCGACCAGGAGGGCTCCGATCGCGGCCGCGGAGACCACGATCGGATCGACCCCCAGGTCGAGCGCGACCCGCTGGGCCGTCCGCGGCACGAACCGCAGGAGGAGACCCGAGGTGAAGATAGACGCCACCACCGCCACCGCCGCGGCAGCGGCCGAGAGAAGGAGGCTCTCCGCGAGGATCGGCCTGACCAGATCGAGCCGGCGCGCGCCGAGGGCCAGCCTCACCGCCATGTCCCGCCGCCTGGAGAGCGCGCGGGAGAGGATCAGGTTCGCGACGTTCGCGGCGACGAGGAGGAGCACCAGCACGACGAGCCCGCCGAGCACCGTGAGGATCGGCTTCAGGATGCTCTGCGCGCCCCAGGGAGCGTCGCGCAGGGAGAACACGAGGACGGAATGGTCGCGATTGGTGTCCGGAAAGTCCCGGGCCAGCCGCTCCGCCACCGCGGCGAGCGCCGCGCGAGCCCGGGACGCCGGGACGCCGGGGCGCAGGCGGGCGATCCCCTGGAGCCACCGGTCTCCGCGAGCGGTGAGGCGCGACGCCCCCGGGTCGACGATCGGCTGCTGGGCCGTCGGGAGCCAGAGGTCGGTGGCGATGCCCATGAAGCTACCCACGAAGGAGGGCGGCGCCACGCCGACCACCGTGACCGGCTTTCCGTTCACCTGGATCGTGCCGCCCACGGCGCGCGAGTCGCCCGCGAAGAGGCGCTGCCAGAGGACGTGGCTGATCACCGCGGCGGGCGGGGCGCCCGGCGCGCGGTCCTCCTCCGGGGCGAACGCGCGGCCCAGGAGCGGGCGGACTCCGAGGACCGAGAAGTAGGTCCCGGATACGAGGGAGCTCGTGACGCGCTGGGCCGGCTCGCCGGGACGGACGGCGACGTTCGCCGTCACGCCGCGCTGAACCAGCATCCCCTCCAGCTCCTTCGCCGCGGAGAGGTCTAGGAAGTCGGGGTACGACAGGCTGAGCGCGTCCCCGTCGGGCCCGCGGTCGGAGACCACGACGAGGCGCTCCGGCTCGGTCACGCCGGGGAGGGGTCGGAGGAGCACCGCCCTCACCCAGCTCGCGACCGTCGTCACGGCGGTCAGCCCGACGGCGAGCGTCAGGATCGCGGAGGCGGCGTGGAGCGGGCTCCGGGCGAGCGACCGGACGGCGTGACGGAGGTCGGCGCGCATCGTGGCCTCAGCTCATCAGCCCTTCGGCCGTGAGCGCCTCGAGCGTGCCGTTCTTCTCGTCCACGATCCGCCCGTCGAAGAGGTGGATCGTCTTCTGGGCGTGGCGTGTGAAGCGCGGGTCGTGCGTGACCATGCAGATCGTCGCGCCCCCCTCGTGCAGCTCGCGGAGGATCGCCATCACCGCGTCTCCGTTCTTGGAGTCGAGGTTCCCGGTCGGCTCGTCCGCCAGCAGGATCGACGGATCGCCGACCAGCGCGCGCGCCACGGCAACCCGCTGCTGCTGGCCTCCGGAGAGCTGCGACGGGTAGTGCTTCATCCGGTGGGCCATACCCACCCGCTCCAGGCACTCCTGCGCCTTCTTGCGGCGTTCCTTGACGCCCATCTTCCGGTACGTGAGCGGGACCTCCACGTTCTCGAAGACCGTCAGATCGCCGATCAGGTTGAAGGCCTGGAAGATGAAGCCGATCTCGCGGTTCCGGACCCGCGCCCGCTCGGCGTGCGTGAGGGACTGCACGTGCTGCCCGTTCAGCTGGTACGTGCCGTCGCTCGGCGTGTCCAGGAGGCCGAGGATCGAGAGGAGCGTCGACTTCCCGCAGCCGGACGGCCCCGCGATCGAGACGTAGTCCCCCTTCTTGATGTCGAGGTGGATGCCGGAGAGGGCGTGCGTCTCCACCTCGTCGGTGAGGAAGACCTTCTTGACGTTCTCGAGCCTGATGAGCGATTCGGTCATGGTCGTCTGCTCCTTGCGATCGGTGGGTCAGTCGGCGCGCAGGGCGCGGGCGGGGTCGACGGAGGCGGCCCGGCGGGCCGGGACGAAGCTGGCGGCCCCGGCGACGAGGGCCAGGACGAGGCCGACGCCCGCGAACGTCGGGGCGTCGAGGGGCGAGATCCCGAAGAGGAGCTGGCGCATCAGGAACGAGGCGCCGAGCGCGGCGACGAGCCCGGCGCCCGCTCCCCACCCCGCGACGCGGAGCCCCTCCGTCACGAAC
>CAYLNK010000439.1:0-3982 GCA_964384675.1 uncultured Holophagales bacterium
GGCGACGCGGTCGCGGAGGCGGAGGAGCGCGGGGAGGAGCGCGGTCAGGGGCCGGTTGTCGGTGTGGCCGCCCGAGTCCGCCTCGGCCGTGACGTCCTCGGCGAGCGGCAGCTCGCCGGCGAGGCGTGCCTCCGCGGCCGTCAGGTGGCCCCGCTCGACCAGCACGCGCAGGATCTCCGGCGGGGGAGGCTCGAGGAACCGGATCGCCACCTCCTCGCGGGAGACCTTGGCGATGACGTGGTTCTTCCGGCGGATCCGCCCGGACGGGTCGGCGAGGAGGCCGGTCGCGGCATACCGCACGACGGCCGGCGTGAGGGCCATGAAGGCCGAGGCCTCGACGCATCGGACGTCTCGCCTCAGGTAGAGGTCGGCGACCGCCTCCTCGAGCGCGGGCTCGCTCGGGCTGTGAATGAGGTTCACGCCCCAGGGGAGCCCGGAGGGGCCGAGCGTCCGCTGAAGCTCGTCGAGAGCCGCCTCCACGCGTCCCGGGGAGAGTCCGGCGGCTCCGAAGAAGCCGAGGAAGCCGTTCCGCGCCATCTCGGTGACCAGCTGGACCGAGGCGATGCCGTTGGCCATCGAGCCGGTCAGGTACGGGAAGCGGGTCCGGTGAGTCTCGTTGAAGGTCCGGTCCCCCAGCCACTCCGGATAGAGCGGCGGCAGCGCCCCCAGGTGGGCCCAGGTGCCTGGCGCGGCGCCGTTCCCGTTCGACGGGACCAGCTGGCCCGCGATCCCGAGCCCGATCCGCCCCCCGTCCTCGCGCACGACGTGGGCAGAGGAGCGGATCTCCTCGAGGGCGCTCCCGATCTCGGACGGGGTGAAGGCGGGCGGACGGGCGTCCGGCCGCCAGCGGAGCTCCGCGCCGGAAGGCGTCATCGGATCGAGTCACCCGGGGTCAAATGGCACTGAGTGGCGTTTTTCACAGGGAGGCAGTTATATCCTCTGTCCCGTGAAATCGCCACGACCCTTGCGTGAGAGGAAGAAGGAGGCCACCCGGGAGACCTTCCTGACGGTGGCGAACCGGCTGTTCCACAGGAAGGGGTTCGAGGCGACCACGATCGAGGAGATCTGCGAGGAGGTCGGCGTCAGCCGCCGGACGTTCTTCCGCTACTTCCCGGACAAGGAGGCCCTGGTCTTCCCGCACCGGAAGGAGAGGCTGGACCGCTTCCTGGCCTTCCTCCTCGCCGCGCCCCCCGAGGAGAGGCCCATCGCGACGCTGCGCCGCACCGCCGGCGTCTTCGCGCGCGAGTACATGCGGAACCGAAAGCAGCTCGTGGCCCAGCAGAAGCTGATCCAGACCTCGCCCGCCCTTCTCGCCCGGGAGCGGGAGATCGACCGGGACTGGGAGGCCGCCATGGCCCGCGCGTTCCGGGAGCGCACCGGCCCCGGACACGCCTCGGAGCTGCGCGCCCGCGTGCTGGCGGGCGCCGCCATCGGCGTCATCCGCGCCACCATGCGCCATTGGTTCGCCATGAACGGCAAGGACGACCTGGCCCGTCTCGGTGAGGAGGCCCTCGAATGCCTGGACCGCGGTTTCTCGATCGGCTGAGCGTCCGCCCTGGGTCGGGTAGACCCCGGGCGCTGCGGCCCCGCGCGGCGAAGGCGATCCTGCTCGCGGTCGTGCTCGGGGCTTCGGCCGTCCGGGGGGAGGACGCGGCCGATCGGCTGAGGGGCGAGGCGGAGCGGCGCACGGACGCCCTGGTGCACGACGGCTACAACCTGACCCAGGGCTGGTCCCTCGGCCCGGCCAAGGAGACGCCGTCGCATCGTCTCGAGCTGTTCGTGCCCGGCTCGGGCGACGAGCTCACGTTCACGTTCTGGGCCGAGACGGCCGAGGGAGGCGTCGCCTTCCACCTTCTCGGTCCGAACGGGGCGACGGTCGCGTCGTGGTCGGGACGGAAGGGCGAGAGCACGCTCTCCCTCGCGGCACCGGTCGGGAAGTACGTCGTCGAGATCGATCGGACGGGGGAGGGCCGCGGCCGGGCGATCCTCGGGGTGAAGGGGCCCGTGCTCCGTCGGTGCGAGCTGCCGTCCGGCTCCGTCGAGGAGCGCGCCGCGTCGCCGGCGCGGGGCTTCCGCTGGCCGTACCTCCTGTTCCTGCCGAAGGAGATCCGCGCGAGGCGGCTCCTCGTGGTGCCCAACAACACCGGCTTCTCGGCCGAGGACCCGGAGCTGCTCCGGATGTCGGGCTCGTGCGAGATGCGGCGGCAGGTCGGGCTCGCCGAGCGGCTGGGCACGCCGCTCCTCGTGCCGCTCTTCCCGAGGCCCGCGGTCGCGGCTCCGGACGAGAACCTGTACCTCCACGCGCTCACCCGGGCGAGCCTCCTGGCGACGAGCGAGGCGGTCAGGCGCGTCGACCTGCAGCTCCTGGCCATGATCGACGACGCGCGCGCGGCGCTCCACGGCCGCGGGGTCGAGGTGGAGCCTGCGGTCCTGCTCTGGGGCTTCTCGGCGTCGGGCTCGTTCGTGAACCGCTTCGCGGTCCTGCACCCGGAGCGCGTGACCGCGGTCGCCTGCGGCTCACCGGGGGGCTGGCCGATCGCCCCGGTTCGCGACGTGGAGGGGGAGGAGCTGCCGTACCCGGTGGGTGTCGCGGACCTTCGGACCGTCGTGGGGCGGCCGCTCGACGCCGCGTCCCTGAAGCGGGTGGCCTGGCTCTTCTTCCTGGGCGACCAGGACGAGAACGACGCGGTTCCGTACCGGGACAGCTTCTCGAAAGCGGACGAGGACCTGGTCTTCCGGCGCTTCGGGCCGACGCCGGTCTCCCGCTGGAGGACCGCGGAACGGCTCTACGCGAAGGCGGGCCTGCGGGCGCGCTTCGAGCTGTACCGGGGGGCCGCCCACTCCGTGACCCCCGAGATGGCGAAGGACGTCGCGCTCTTCTTCGAGAGCGTGCTAGGAGCCTGTCCGAAGTAAGCGGCGGAGCCGC
This sequence comes from uncultured Holophagales bacterium, assembly GCA_964384675.1. Classification (GTDB taxonomy): domain Bacteria; phylum Acidobacteriota; class Thermoanaerobaculia; order UBA5066; family UBA5066; genus CAYLNK01. Next base: position 2,927 of record CAYLNK010000439.1, read on the forward strand.
GTTGCGAGCCCACGGCCGAGATTCAAGGCGTCGCGACGATTCCTCCCCAAGACCTGCTGCCTCTTATTCGTGGCTTCTGCTGGCAGGTCTTGGGGAGAAAGTGTGATGCCGTGGCGATCATCGAAGAGCGGCAACGCAGAAGGTCGGCCCGTGCCGCCGGCACCGCGAGCCGGCAGGCGAGCGACGAGGGGGAAGCGCTCGCGGCGTTCCTCCTCCACCCGAAGGGCGCCAGGTGGTTGGGGGCGACTCCATTGATGCGCTGTCTGGGGGGCTGGTCGTTGCTCGCCCCCCAGGCCCCCCGCTCGTTCCACATGAAGCTCCTGCTCGTGGCGGCTCTGGCCTCGGTGAAGATGGAAGAGCCAACTTCAACTCTTCGGAGGCGCGCCGCGGATTCGCCCCCAAGCACCTTGGCGCGCGACCCCGCCCATTATTCGGACAGGCTCCTCGGGTCCGGCGCGAGCGCCGCGGTCAATTCCCCGCGGCCTTGACCTCGCCCTCCGCGATCACCACCTCCACCCGCCGATTCCGCGCGCGCCCGTCCGCCGTGTCGTTCGGAGCGACCGGATTCGCCGGACCATACCCTTCGAACTTCATCCGCGACTCGGAGAGGCCCTGCTCCTTCATGTACTGGACGACCGACCGGGCGCGCTCCGCGGAGAGCTTGCGATTCGTCTCCTCCGCTCCGGTCGAGTCGGTGTACCCCTCGACCCTCAGGTTCATGCCCGGGAGCATCAGGAGGATGCCGGTCAGCTTGGCGAGCGCCTCGCGCGCGGGGGGCTTCAGGACGGACTTGTTGACGTCGAAGAGGATGCCGGACGAGAGGCTGAGGATCACGCCGCGGGCGGAGTCGCGCGTCTCGGCGACGGTGCCGAGCGCGTTCGAGAGGCGCTGCGCCAGCTCGTCCCGCTCCTTCTTCAGCTGCTCGCGCTCCCGGGCGAGGCGCTCGATGTCGACCTTCGCCTGCGCGCTCGCCGCCTCGGCCGCCTGACGGGCCTTCTCGGCCTCGGCGGCGGTTCGCGTCGCCTCCAGGCGCGCGCTCTCCGCCGCGGCCGCCAC
>CAYLNK010000440.1:0-3972 GCA_964384675.1 uncultured Holophagales bacterium
CGACGCGAGCACCCGCGTCGTGTGCGTCTCGGCGGTCTCGTTCCACACCGGCTTCCGCGCGCCGATCGAGGAGCTGGCCGAGCTCTGTCGAGGGCGCGGCATCATCTTCGGCCTCGACGGGATCCAGGCCGCCGGGGTGACGCCGCTCGACGTGGCCGGCTGGGGCGTCGACTTCCTCGCCGCCGACGGGCACAAGTGGCTGCTCGGACCGGAGGGGTGCGGTGTCCTCTACACCGCGCCGGAGCTGCGGGCGCGGCTCGCCGCGCCCGCCGGCTGGGCGAACCTCGCGCGCCGCCACCCCACCGACTACCGCGTGCCCGAGGTCCCCGTGTACGTCACGGACGGCACGCGCTTCGAGGTCGGAGCGCTGCCGACGCCGGGGGTCTACGCGCTCGCGGCCTCCCTCGCGCTCCTCCTCGAGATCGGGATCGAGACGGTGGCGCGGCGCGTGGCGGAGACCCTCGAAGTCCTCGTGCGCGGCCTTCCCGGGGCGGGCCTCACCCCGCTCCTCTTCGGCGAGCGCCCGCACGCCGGGATCCTGGCGGCGCGGCCGCCCGAGGGCGTCGAGGCGAGGCAGGTGGCGAGGCGGCTCGAGGAGCGAGGCATCGCGGTCGCGGCCCGCGAGGGGTTCGTCCGCTTCTCGCCCCACGTCGGCAACGACGCCGAGGAGGCGGCCCGGGTCGTCGCGGCCCTGCGCGAGCCGGCCTGATCACGGCCGCGTCGGCTTGACGCCCTCCAGGTTCAGGCTGGGCGCGTAGCGCCGTCCGCCGATCTCGATCGGACGCGAGGACCAATCCTCGAAATCGTGGAAGCCGTCGCGAGCCGGCTCCCAGCGCCGGACCTCGCGGAACCCGGTCCCCTCCAGCAGCTCCGTCAGGTAGCGTTCGTTGTAGATCATGAAATGGCAGTTGAGGTCGTAGTCCTGCTCGCCCATGAGCGGCTGCTCGATGCTCCGGATGTCCCGCCCGCTCTCCTCGTACATGCGGAGCAGCACGTCGAAGTCGGGCACGCCGAGCCGCAGGACGCCGCCCGGCTTCAGCTTGCCGAAGTAGCACGCCAGGATCTCCCGCTGGCGGCCGCGCCGGAAGTGCTCGAGGACGTGGCTCAGGTAGATCATGTCCACCGACCCGTCCGCGAACTCCGGCAGATGGGCGACGTCCCGCCGGAGCAGGTGGACGTGCGGGAAGTACCGCGCGTCGACGTTGATGAACCCCGGGGCGTCCACCTCGCCGCACCCGATGTGCAGCCGGACCGTCCCGTCCCGCCCGGTCGGCAGGCGGCGCCCCCTCACGGCCCGGAGCGCACGGACCGCGAGGATCCGCCCCTCGCGCAGCGCCGGCTTGAGACCCTCCGGCAGCCGCGACCTCACGAACTCGAGCATGTCCCCTCTCCCGGCCCCGGAGCGGGGCCGATCACCGCTCGGGCTCCGCGCTCCCGGCGACCAGCTTCCGGTAGTCGACCTTGCCCACCAGGGTCCTCGGGAGCTCGGCCCGGAACTCCACCTCCCGCGGGCACGACCACTTCAGGAGCCGCTCGCCGCAGTGCCGGATCAGCGCCTCACGGGTGACGTCGGTGGCCGCGGCCGCGTCCTTCAGGACCACGAACGCCTTGACGCGCTCGACCTGGGCCGGATCGGGGACGCCGGCCACGCACGCCTCGGCCACCAGCGGGTGCTGGTAGAGGACGCTCTCGACCTGCGCCGGATAGACGTTGAAGCCCGAGGACTTGATCATCCGCTTCAGGCGCAGGCGGAAGGTGAAGAAGCCATCGGAGTCGCGCGTGCCGAGGTCGCCGGTGTGGAGCCAGGTGCGCCCGTCGGGGTGCACGCGCAGCGCCTGCGCCGTGGCCTCGGGGTCGTCCAGGTAGCCCGTCATCAGGGCCGGTCCCGAAACGCAGATCTCGCCCTCCTCGCCCGGCGGGAGCTCCTCGACGGTCCCGGGCCGGCAGATCGTGGCGAGCATGTCCGGGAACGGGACGCCGATGCTCCCCTCGCGGTACGCCCCCACGGGCATGGCCATGATCGCGGTCACCGCCTCGGTCAGCCCATACCCTTCGAGAAGCTGGACCCGGCCGCCGCACGACGCGACCAGCCGCTCGAAGCGCTCCTTCACCGGCCGCGGCAGCGTGTCCGCGCCGGAGAACGTCGCCCGCAGGCACGAGAGGTCGGCCTTCGCCAGGGTCGGGTCGCCGGCCAGCGCGTCGAAGAGCGTCGGCACACCCACCAGCAGGCTCGGCCGCTTCTTCCGGAGAAGCCCGGCGACGAGGGCCGGCGTGAACGTCGGCACCAGGATCGTCCTCCCGCCCGCCATCAGCGCGGCGTTCACGCAGACGCCGAGGCCGAAGCCGTGAAAGATCGGCAGGATCGCGAGGATCGCGTCCCCCTCGACGAGGCCCGCCCACGCCGCCGCCTGCATCCCCTCGGCGATGAACGCGCGGTTCGAGAGGACGATCCCCTTGGGGAGGCCGGTCGTGCCGCCGGAGAAGAGGATCGCGGCGGGGTCCTCGGAGCCGCTGGCCCCGCGGCTCGCGGGGGGGTGCGGCCTGGACATCAGGTCGCTCCACCAGCGCACCCGGGGGTCGGACGCCACACGCGGGATCTTCCGCCCCCTGGTGAGCCAGAAGCCGAGCCGCTTCACGGGCGAGAGGTACTCGGGGATGCGCGCGAGGATCAGCGTCTCCAGCGGGAGCCTCGGCTTCACCGCGGCGAAGCGGCCGTGGAAGGCGTCCAGCGTCAGAGCGACCCGGGCGCGGCTCGCGTCGAGGACCTGCTCGATCTCCGGCGGTGTCGAGAGGGGGTGGATCATCGCGGGCACCGCGCCCAGCTTGTTGGCCGCGTAGAACGCGATCACGCCCTGGGGCGAGGTCGGCATCGAGATGAGGATCCTCTCGCCTGCCCCGAGCCCGAGGGCGGCGAGCGCGTTCGCGCAGGTGTCGATCGAGGCGACGAGCTCCCGGTACGTCGCGGTGGTGTCGAAGAAGTCCCAGGCGACCGCCTCGGGCACCCGCCGCGCCGTCCGCTCGAGCGCCTCGTAGAGGGTCAGCGCGGGGTACGCCAGAGTCCGCGGAACGGAGCCGTAGAAGCGCAGCCAGGGCCGGTCGTCGGCCATCGGGCGCGAGGATACGCCGCGGCGACGGAGGAGCCGACGGCGTCCCCGGGGGTCCGGGGGGCGGAGCAACCCCGATTGCTGCCGCGGCAGCTCCCCGACCCTGACGGGTGAAGTCCCTGCTTGGCGCGCGCCGGCGCGACCACTATTCTCCGCGCCTGATGCTCGCGTGGCGGCGGCTCCTCCTCGCCGGCCTCCTGGCCGCGAGCCAGGCGGATGCGGCCGGCGTACGTGTCGAGCCGCTCGCGTCCGATCGCCACGCCCGCTTCGCCGTCTCGTGGGAGCTGCCGCCCGGGTTCGACGAGAGCGAGCTCCTGCTCGAGATCGAGGGCGGCCCCCGCGTGCGGCTCACCGGCGAGATCCGGAGCCGCAGCCCGCGGGTGGACGTCGACCTGCCGCGCCTCGCCGGGCGCGCCCGCTTCGTGGTCCGTGCCGGCCGCGACGGGGACGACGTCGAGGGCCGGGGCCTCGCCGAGCGGGAGGTGGCGGTCTCGGAGAGCTTCGCCCTCGTCGCGGTCACGACGTCGGCGCGGACCCCCGTCCGCGCGGCGGCCAGCCGCCCCGTCCCCGGCGGCGAGATGGAGTGGTGGTCCGATCCGCCCCGACGAGGGCTCGAAGGGCCCGGGGCCGGCCTCTCGGCGTCCCGCGTCGCCGACGGCGCGCTCGATCCGGACCGCCTTCACATCAAGAAGCGGCGTCGCCCGGTTCCTCCCGTCCGCTCCACCAGGTTCTCGACGGCGCTCGCCCCGCTCCCCGAGCGGGTGGCGGGCCCGGCGCGCCTGCCCCGGCCGCGGCCGTTCTCCGGAGCGGCCGTCCCTCTCCGGAACTGAGACGGCGGTCGGCGCCTGCCGGCGCCGCCGCCTCCGCC
>CAYLNK010000441.1:0-3899 GCA_964384675.1 uncultured Holophagales bacterium
GCAGCGCCGCGGCCACGGTGGGGGCGACGTCGGCGAGCGACACGGGACCGGGCACGCGCGCGGGGGCGAGGCGCCCGCGCCACCGAGCCAGGAGCGGGACGTGCAGGGTCGACTCGTAGACGAAGATGCAGTGCGTCGCCTCGCCGTGCTCCCCCAGGCTCTCACCGTGGTCGGCGGTGACCACCACCAGCGCGTCGCGCCAGCCCTCCCGTCTTTCCAGATCGGCGAGGAGCTCCCCGAGGCGCCGGTCGACGTACGCGACCTCTCCTTCGTAGGTCGGCGGGCTCCCGGGCGCGAGCGCCTGCTGGTACGGCGAGTGCGGGTCGTAGAAGTGGACGAAGAGGAAGTCGGGCCGGCCCGGCTCGGCCTCCTCCGCCCACGCGCGCGCGGCCGCGACGACGGCCGAGCCGTCCCGCTCGGCGCGGGACGCCTCGCCGCCGAAGCCCATCGACGGCAGCCGGTCGTCGTAGGTGTCGAAACCGCGCGCGAGGCCTCCCGAGCGCTCCAGGGGAGCCGCGCCGATGACGGCGCCGGTCCTGTAGCCGGCGTCGTGGAACGTCTCGGCCAGCGTGCGGATCGTCGCGGGGAGCCGGAACGAGCCGTTGTCCCGCACGCCGTGCCGGTCGGGGAGGAGGCCGGTCAGGAGCGTGGCGTGAGAGGCGAGCGTGATCGGCACGGCGCTCGAGGCGTGCTCGAAGAGGACGCCCTCCGCCGCCAGGCGGTCCATCGTCGGCGTCGACGCGCCCTTCCGGCCGTAGCAGCCGAGCCGGTCGGCGCGCAGGGTGTCGATGCTCACCAGCAGCACGTTCGGCCGCCGGCTCCCACGCCGGACGATCAGCAGCACGGCCGCGGCAGCGACGAAGAGCGCGATCGCGACGACCGCCACGACCGCCACGACGGTCCTCGAGCGGCTGGGACCCTTCAATTGACCTGGTAACGGAGGCGCTGGAGGTAGGCGAGGGCGATCGGGTCGCCGGGGTGGAGCTCCAGGGCCCGCTCGAACTCCTGGAGGGCCGCCGCCACGTCGCCGCGCTCGGCGAGGACTCGCCCGGCGTTGAGGTACGGGAAGTGCCGGGGCTCGTACCGCTCGGCCGCCTTCGCCTTCTCGAACCAGGGAAGAGCCTCGTCCGCTCGGCCGTCCTTCAGCAGGTAGCAGCCGATGTCGTTGTACGGGTTGCCGAACGTCGGGTCGGTGGCGATCGCCTTGCGGCATTCCTCGATCGCGTCCTCGAGCCGGCCCTGGAACGAGAACGCCCAGCCGCGGAAGGTGTAGCCCTCCGCCGTCGGCGTCACCTTCAGGGAGCGCGTGAAGAGGTCGATCGCGCCGTCGACGTCGCCGGACATCAAGAGGGTGGTGCCCTCCTCCCAGAGCGTGAGGGCACGCTGATGAGCGTCGTCGGCCATCGGAGCGGATCTTACGGTCACCGGAACGTCCCGAGCGCGCCGGCGCCGGCGTAGCCGGTCATCTCGACGTACCCCTTCCCGAGCGGCGCCCCCTCCACCGAGCGGACCGCGCACGCTCCCTCCCAGTACGTGACGCGCGTGGAGCGCTCGGTGACGAGCTCCTGGTCCGGCAGAAGCGGGACGACGTCCAGGGCGAGGCCCGCCGACGGGACGCGGAGCGTCCACCGGGCCGGGTACGTCGCCCCGCTCCGGGGGCTCTTCCAGCGGGCCGTCTCCTCGATCCCGATCTCGCCCGCGTCGAGCGGGCGCGCGGCGCCGTCCCTGGCCACGAGCGTCCCGGACGTGAAGCGGCCCGCCTCGCCCTTCTTGCCGCGCATCCGGTACAGCATCAGGTCGCGTCCGTCGTCGAGCTGTACGGAGAACCAGTCCCAGCCGGCGGCGTCCTTGCCGATCGAGCCGGGACCCCATTCGTGGTCCAGCCACGAGGTGCCGCGCACGCGGCGCGAGACGGAGCCCTTCCGCCACGTTCCCGCGGTCGCGACGCGGGTGAAGCTGACGTAGCGGCTGACGGCCTCCGTCTCCGGCCCCTTCCGCGAGAGCCCGTTCGTTCCGTGGGCGACGGGCGGTTTCGCCGGCGAGAGAAGGAGCGTCAGCTCCTCGTCGCCGTCGCGCGCCGTGAGGACGAGACGGTCGCCGACCTCCACCAGGCGCCAGCTCTCGTTCGAGACGTCGAGGCCGTCCTCGCGAGCCTCCACCGCGCCGACACCGCTCCGATGGGTACGCTCGGCGTAGCGGAACGCGCGTGTCGAGAGGTCCGTGCGGGCGAAGTGGGCGAGGTGGAGGTCGCGCGGCGCCCAGGCCGAAGCGCGGGCGGTCCGCGGCTCGTCGAGGAGGCCGACGCGGAAGAAGGTGAGCTGGTAGCCGAGGAGTTCCGCGGGGGCGCTCCGCTCCCCGCCCTCGGTCTCGAGATGGCCGGTGACGTACCACCACTCCACGCGCGCGTCGTCGTGTGAGCCGTGGTCGCGCGGGAACGAGAGCGGGTCGGCGGCGGTCGGGACGCGGAACCGGCCTCCGGCCAGGGCGGGTGCGGCGACGAGAAGGGCGGCGACCAGCGCGCGTCTCATCCGGTCTCCTTGAGGACTTCGGCCGCGTCCGTCGACGCGGCGAGACGGGCCGGGTGGTGGGCGGCGAGGAGCGTCGTCACGAGGACGAGGGCGATCGACCCCGAAAGGAAGCCGAGCGGCCAGTCGGTGCGGATGGTCCAGCCGAACGATTGCCGGTTGATGACGTGCACCAGGACCAGCGACATCGCGCCGCCGGTGAGGAGCCCCATCGCGGCGCCCAGCCCGCCGATGGCGGCCGCCTCGATCCGCACCGCGGCCTTGACGACCGCGGCGGACGCGCCGAGGACACGCAGGAGGCCGATCTCGCGCCGCCGCTCGAGGACGAGCGCTACCAGCGTGTTGAAGACGCCCAGCACGGCGACGGCGATCGCCACGGCCTCGAGCGCGTACGTCACCGCGAACGTCCGGTCGAAGATCCGCAGGACCTCGCGCCGCAGCGTGCCGTTCGTGCGGATGCGCAGCGCGAAGCGGCCGCGGGACGCGGCCTCGATCCGCCGCTTCCCCTCCTCGGGCGTGACGCCGGGCTCGAGCGAGACCGCGAGGCTCGCCGCTCCACGGAGGCCGTAGATCCGCTGGAAGAGAGCCCGGTCCAGGACGACGCTGCCGCGGTCGTTCGAGTAGTCGGTGTAGACGGCGGCGATCGTGAGGCGCACGGGGCCGCGGTCTGTCGGGAGCTCCACCGCGTCGCCGGCCTTCGCGTGGAACTTCTCGGCGTACGGCTCCGACACGAAGACCTGGTCGCGGGCGAGGGCCTCGCGCGCGACCGTGCGGACGTCCCGCCCGTCGACGAGCGGCAGGCTCCCGCGCTCGGCGAGGTACGAGAAGAGCCCGGAGCCGATGACGAACGGCGCGCCGTCCCGCGTCGCCGCGAAGCCGAGGTACGGGTCGACCGCCGCGACCCCCGGCACTCCCCGCACGAGCGCCAGCGCCTCCTCGGGCAGGCGTCCGATCGAGACGTCCGTCCGTCCGCTCGCCGGCGAGACGAAGAGGTCGGACCTCAGCGTCTCCTCGACCCAGCGCGAGACGGTGCTCCGGAAGGAGCCGACCATCACCGCGACGGAGACCATCATCCCGATCGCCATCGTGAGCGCCGCGACCGCGACCGCGGTGCGGGAGAGGCTGCCGTGGAGGTTCGCTCGGGCGATCCGGAGCGGCACGCCGAGCCGGCGGGCGGCCCGGGTGGACCCGAGGCGGCTCGAGAGGAGGACCGCGGCCGGGGCGAGCAGGGTCGAGCCGGCGACGAGGAGGAAGACCGAGACGAAGCCCCAGAGCGGGAGCCCGTTCACCGGCCCGGGCCGCGCGGCCGCGGCGCCGAGGGCGAGGAGGGCGATCCCGGCGACGGTGAGCGGCCCCGCGCTCCGCCGGCGCACC
>CAYLNK010000442.1:0-3883 GCA_964384675.1 uncultured Holophagales bacterium
CCTGGGATCGTGAGGGGGGCGGGCGGTCGCGGCCCGGCGGCTTGAAGGCGGTGGAGCGGACGCGGTGCGAATCCTGGTCGTCGGCGCCGGCGGGATCGGCGGGTATTACGGGGGGCGGCTGCTGGAGGCGGGCCGGGACGTCGAACAGGTCGCCCGAGGCGATGAACCGCTCGAAGCGCGGGAGCGCCTCGTCGGGCCGGCCCGTGGCGGCGAGAGCGCGCGCCGTCAGGTAGTCGAAGCGGCCGTCCGCATACCGCGCCACGTCCGACTCGCGCAGCGTCACGAGGAGCCGCAGGGCGTCGTTCCAGCGGGCCGCCCGCGCGGCCCGCGCGATCTGACCTTCCAGGCCGGGCGCCGGCGCCGCCACCGGCGGTGCCCCGTCGCCGGCCAGAGCGGGCCGGGGCGTGAGCGCCAGGAACGTCAGGAGCGCGAGGCCCGGAGCGTGAGCGGCCCGCCTCACCCGGGCGGCCAGGTGAACGGGCGTCCCGAGAGGAGGTGCACGTGGAGGTGGAAGACGCTCTGACCCGCCCCGGCCCCGTTGTTGGAGACGATGCGGTAGTCGGTGAGGTCTCCCTCGCGGGCCAGCCGCCCGGCGGCCGCCATCACGCGGCCGAGGAGCGCCGCGTCGTCCTCGGCGGCGGCCACGTTCGCCACGTGCCGCTTCGGGATCACCAGGAGGTGCGTCGGGGCCTGGGGGGCGATGTCCCGGAACGCGAGCACGTGCTCGTCCTCGTGGACGATCTTCGCCGGGATCTCCTTCGTCACGATGCGGCAGAACAGGCAGTCGCTCACGGGCGGCATTATCCCGCGACGCGCTCGACCCGGGCTCCGAGGGCGGCGAGCTTCCGTTCCATCGACGCGTAGCCGCGGTCGAGGTGGTAGATGCGGCGCACGAGCGTCTCGCCGCGGGCGACCAGCCCCGAAAGGACGAGCGCCGCCGACGCCCGCAGGTCGGACGCGGTGACCGGCGCACCCTCGAGCGCGCGCGGGCCGCGCACCAGCGCCGTGTGCCCGTCGATCTTCACGTCGGCCCCGAGGCGCGCCAGCTCGCCCGCGTGGAGGAAACGGTTCTCGAAGATCGTCTCGACGATCCGCGAGGTCCCCTCCGCCTGGGTCATCAGCGCCATCAGCTGGGCCTGCAGGTCCGTCGGGTAGCCGGGGTGCGGAGCCGTCTCGACGTCCACCGCGCGGAGCAGGCCGTCGCGGGTCACCCGGATCGAGTCGCGGTCGACGTGGACGGTGACCCCGGCGGCGGAGAGGGTCGTGAGGAACGCCTCGAGGTCGGCGGCACGGGCGTTGGTCACCGTCACGTCGCCGGCGGTGAGGGCGCCCGCGGCCAGGTACGTCCCGGCCTCGATCCGGTCCGGGACCACCCGGTGGGTCGCGCCGCCGAGGCTCTCGACTCCCTCCACCACGATGCGCGACGTGCCGGCGCCGCGGATCGAAGCCCCCATCGCGCCCAGGAGCGCGGCGAGATCGACGACCTCCGGCTCGCGCGCCGCGTTCTCGATGACCGTGAGACCCCGGGCCAGCGAAGCGGCGAGGAGGACGTTCTCGGTGCCGGTCACGGTCGGCGTCGGGAAAGGGACGACCGCGCCGGTGAGCCGTCCGCTCCGGCCGACGCGCGAGACGTGCGCGTGGATGTAGCCTTTCTCGACCGCGATGCGGGCGCCCATCGCCTCGAGCGCCATCAGGTGCAAGTCGACGGGCCGAACGCCGATGGCACAGCCGCCGGGCAGGGAGACGCGCGCCTCGCCGAAGCGGGCCACGAGCGGTCCCAGCACCAGGATGGAGGCGCGCATCGTGCGGACGAGGTCGTACGGGGCTTCGGTCGAGGTGAGGGCGTCGGCGCGTAGAGTCACGGCCTCGGGCGCCTCTCCCGCGAGGGACACGCCCATCCCCGTGAGGAGCGCCTTCATCGTCCGGATGTCGGCGACGGCCGGCAGGTCGTGGAGGACGAGCGGGGCCGGCGTGAGGAGCGAGGCCGCGATCGCGGGCAGCGCGGCGTTCTTCGCGCCGCCGATCCGGACCGAGCCGGCGAGGCGGGTGGGACCGGTGATGCGGAAGGCGTCCACGGGGCGGGGAGTCTACCGTCGGATCGCGGTGCCCGTGCGGGGGATCCCGGCGGGGTCGAGGCGGATCGAGACGAGGTCCAGGTGCGGGCTGCCCTCGAGGAGGTCGCTCACCGCACGCGCCTGGCCGTAGCCGAGCTCGAAGACGAACGGAGCGCCGGGGGCCAGGAGGCGCGGCAGCGTGGCGACCAGGAGGCGCAGCGGGTCGAGGCCGTCGTCGCCGCCGTAGAGCGCGAGGGAGGGCTCGTGCTCCGAGACGGTCCGGTCGAGGTGCGGCGCGTCGGCCAGAGGGACGTACGGCGGGTTCGAGACCGCGAGGTCGAACGGGGCGCCCCCGTCGAGCGCCGAGAGCCAGTCGGACGCCACGCACGACACACGCTCCGCCACCTCGTGGCGCGCGGCGTTCCGCCGCGCCAGGGCCAGCGCCTCGACCGAACGGTCGAGCGCGACGACGGACAGAGACGGCATCTCGAGGGCCAGGCTCACCGCGAGGATCCCGGTACCGGTGCCGGCGTCGAGCGCTCGGCGGGCGCCGGGGGCGGCCTCCTTGGCCAGGTCGACGATCGCCTCGGTCTCGCCGCGCGGGATGAGCGCGCGCGGATCGACCTGGAACGTGCGGCCCCGAAACTCCCATTCCCCGAGCAGGTACTGGAGGGGCTCTCCGCCCGCCCGACGGCCGACGAGGCGCTCGAACGCGCTCGCGACCTCCGGCGGGGCGCTTTCGCGGCGGCGCCCGTGAAGGAAGGCCCGCGGCCTCCCGGCCGCCGCCGCGAGCAGCTCCTCGACCTCGAACGCCGGATGGCGTGGCTCCGGCAGGCGCTCGCGGCCCCATCGGATCAGCTCCCCCCACGTCCTCACCGGATGATGTTCCCACGGGCGCATAAGATGCCGCCGTGGCGGTGCCGCGCACGCTGGGCCTCGTCTCGATCGGCCTCCTGGCCGCGTCGATCCTCGTCCAGGGGTCGGCCCTCTCCGGCCCCGGCGCGGTCGCGCCGCTGGCGCCGCTCGGGCTCGTGCTCGCGGCCCTCTCGCTCGCGGCCGCCCTCCTGGCCCGCTTCCTCCCGCACGGCGGCTCCGCGCGCACCAGCATCTCGGCCGCGCTCGCCTCGTCGCCGATCGCGGTGGCCGCCGTCGGGAGCGACGGAAGCGTCACCGGCTGGAGCCGCGGAGCGCAGACCCTCTTCGGGCTCGAGCCCGAGGCGGTCCGTGCCCGCGGGCTCGGAGCCCTCGTCGCCTCCGGCGAGGAGGACGCGTTCCTCGCCTCGGTGAAGAGCGTGCTCGCGACGCGCAACCCGGCGCCGCCCCGGCCGGTGACGCTGACCGACGCGCGGGGCCGTCGCTTCCGCGCCCTCGCCGTCCTCTTCCCGATCGCGCGCGAGGAGGAGCCGGGCGAGGTCGGGTGCGCCTTCGTCGACGTCTCGAGGCTCGACACGATCGCCGACGAACGGCGCGACACCGCCTTCGACGCCGGTCCGGCGGGGCTGCTGCACGTGGATGCCGAGGGGCGTATCTCCGGGGTGAACCGGACGCTGGCCGACTGGGTGGGCCGCCGGGTCGAGTCGCTCGAAGGGGCCGACGTGGGACGCTCCGAGGTCCTTCCCCACGAGCTCCGCGAGGCGCTTCGCCAGGCGGCGTTCCCGCGCGGTGGCGTGAAGGAGGCGATCGAGCGCGAGGCGACGCTCGTCACCGCGGACGGCCGGGTGCGGCCCGTACATGCCGTCATCGCCCCGCGCCGCGACGGCGGGGCGGACGCCGTGCTCGTCGACGGTGCGTCGCGGCAGCGCCTCCTCGCCGAGCGCGACGCCGCGCGG
>CAYLNK010000443.1:0-3819 GCA_964384675.1 uncultured Holophagales bacterium
GGTCGGCGGGGCGTCGCTCGCGGCGGGCGCCGGCGCGGCGGCCCGGCTGCCGAGGCTCGCCTTCAGGGCCTCCATCAGGTCGATGATCTGGGCCTTCGGCTCCTCGACGGTCGAGGCGATCACGTCCTGGCCCTCGACCTTCCTCTTGATGGCGGCCTGCATCCGGTCGCGCACGTCGTCGCGGTACTTGTCCGGCTTGAACTCGTTGGTCGCGATCTGCTCGATCAGCTGGACGCCCAGGTTGAGCTCCATCTCGCGGATGTCGGCGTCGCCGATCGGGACCTCCTCGATGGAGCGGATCTCGTCGGCGTAGTGGAGCTGCTGCATGATCAGGCCGCGGCCTCCCGCCACCGGACGGACGAGCATGAGGTACTGCTTTCCCTTCGACGTCCAGCGCGCCAGCGCGGCGCGGCCGGTCTTGCGCATCGCCTCGGCCAGGAGCCGGTACGCGCGCTCGCCCCCCTTGTCGGGGCCCAGGTAGTAGGCACCGTCGAAGTAGAGCGGATCGACCTTGTCGAGCGGCACGAACTCGGCGATCTCGATCGCCTTGTTCGACTCCTCCTGCATCGACTTGATCTCCTCCTCGGTGAAGAGGACGTACTGCTCCTTGGCGAATTCGTATCCCTTGACCATCTGGTCCCGCGGCACGATCTCGCCGTCCTTGGGGCAGACGTATTGCTGCTTCAGGCGCGTCTTGCACGCCGCGTGCAGCATGTTGAACGACACCTTCTCGGAGGTGTCGGCCGTAGAGTAGAGCTTCACCGGGATCGAGACGAGCCCGAAGGAGACGGTGCCGGCGGCGATCGGACGTGCGGCCATGGTCCAACTATCATAGCCCGATGCCTCGCGCCGTAGCTGGCTCGGCGGACGCCGATCCGCTCGCGGCCTACAGGGCCAAGCGGTCCGCGGAGCGCACGCCCGAGCCGTTCGGGGGCGCCCTCACCGACGGCGACCCGCTCCCCGGCGGGCGCGGGCTCTATGTGATCCAGAAGCACGATGCGACCCATCTCCACTACGACTTCCGGCTCGAGCTGGGCGGGACGCTCAAGTCGTGGGCGGTGCCCAAGGGACCGTCTCCCGACCTGGCCGAGAAGCGCCTCGCGATGGAGGTGGAGGACCACCCCGTCGAGTACGCCGAGTTCGAGGGGATCATCCCCGACGGCAACTACGGCGCCGGCCCGGTGATCGTCTGGGACCGCGGCGTCTGGCATCCGCTCGAGGACCCGGTCGAGGGAATGCGGAAGGGGAAGCTCCTCTTCGAGCTGACGGGCTACAAGCTGCGGGGGCAGTGGCACCTCTTCCGCACCAAGGGGACGGGCAAGGAGTGGCTCCTCATCAAGAAGCCGGACGGCTGGGCCGGGGCCGCGGGGCAGCGCCTGATCCACGAGGAGTCGGTGCTGTCGGGGCTCACGCTCGAGGAGCTGGGAGAAGGACCCAAACGCACCGCCGAGATCGAGGCGGAGCTGACGCGCCGCGGGGCGCCGGAGCGCGAGGTGCGCGCGAAGGTGTCGGACCTGATGCTCGCCGAGACCCGAGAGAGGGCGTTCACGGATCCGGCCTGGCTCTTCGAGCTGAAGTACGACGGCTTCCGCGTGCTGGCCGAGCGGAACGGCCCCGAGGCCCGCCTCTTCTTCCGCCGCGGCCTCGACGCCACGGCGGCGTTCCCCGAGGTGGCCCGCGCGGTGGCCGCGCTGCCGTACCCGCGCTTCGTGCTGGACGGCGAGGTCGTCGTCCTCGGCGAGGGAGGCAAGCCGAGCTTCAACGGGCTCCAGAAGCGCGCGCTCCTGACCCGCTCGCGCGAGGTGGCCCGCGCCGCCGTGGAGACGCCCGCGACGTTCTACCTCTTCGACCTCCTCGCCTTCTCCCGCTTCGACGTCCGTCCGCTCCCGCTGATCGCGCGCAAGGAGCTCCTCGCCCGGATGGTGCCGCGCAGCGGGCCCCTCCGCTTCGCGACCCACGTCGACGCGCAGGGGGAGGCGCTCTTCGCGGAGATCGGCAAGCTGGGTCTCGAGGGGATCATGGGCAAGCGAAAGGACGCCCCGTACCGCGCGGGGCGCTCGCCCTCGTGGGTGAAGCTGAAGTCGGAGAGGACCGGCGACTTCGTGGTCGTCGGCTTCAGCCCTCCGAAGGGAGGGCGGACCGGCTTCGGCGCGCTCCACCTGGCCGCGTACGACGGCGAGGCGCTCGTCTACGCGGGCAAGGCGGGAAGCGGCTTCAGCGAGAAGGGGCTCACCGCGGCCCGCGAGCGGCTGGAGCCGCTGCGGCGCGCGACGCCGCCGTGCACCGGCGACCTCCCGAAGGAGAAGGGCCACGTCTGGGTGGAGCCGACGCAGGTGGCCGAGGTGCGCTACCTGGAGTGGACCAAGGACCGGCTGCTGCGGCATCCGGTCTTCCTCCGCTTCCGGGACGACAAGCCGCCCCAGGATTGCCTCTTCACGGCGGAGGGAGCGCACGCCGGCGAGCCCGATCCGCCGCCGGAGCGCGTCGTGGTCGAGAAGAAGGTGGCGTTCTCGAACCTCGGCAAGGTGTTCTGGCCCGAGGACGGCTACACCAAGGGCGATCTGATCGGCTACTACCGGGCGATCGCGCCGTGGATCCTGCCGTACCTCGTCGATCGGCCCCTGGTCCTGACGCGCTTCCCGGACGGAATCCACGGGAAGAGCTTCTTCCAGAAGGACTCGCCCGGCTTCACACCGGCCTGGATTCGCACCGAGCGGGTCTTCTCGGACGAGAGCAAGCGGGAGATCGACTACTTCATCTGCGACGACGTCGAGACGCTCCTCTTCCTGGCGAACCTCGGGACGATCCCGCTCCACGTCTGGGCGAGCCGCGTCGCGACCCCCGGGCAGCCCGACTGGTCGATCCTCGACCTCGACCCGAAGGGGGCGCCGTTCACCGACGTCGTCAAGGCGGCCCTCGCCACCCGGGAGCTGTGCGAGGAGATCGGCCTGCCGTCGTACGTGAAGACGAGCGGCTCCACGGGCCTCCACGTGCTGATCCCCACCGGGCGCCAGCTCAGCTTCGCCGAGGCGAAGATCCTGGGCGAGCTGATCGCGCGGGTCGTGGGATCCCGGTTGCCCGAGATCACCACCACGATCCGTCCGGTCGAGGCGCGGGGCGGGCGCGTCTACCTCGACTTCCTCCAGAACGGGCAGGGGAAGCTCATCGCGTCGGCGTTCTGCGTGCGGCCCCGGCCCGGCGCGACGGTCTCCACCCCGCTCGTCTGGAAGGAGGTCACGCTCGACCTCGACCCGTCCCGGTTCACGATCCGGACCGTGCCCGGGAGGTTCCGGGAGATGGACGATCCGATGCGCGCCGTGCTGACGGACACTCCGGACCTCGCGGGCGCGCTGGCGCGCCTCGGGGAGCGCTTCGCTCGGTCCGGCCCCCGTTGAGCGCACGCGCCACGGCCACGGAAGGGCGCGCCGGTATCGCGCTCCCGCTCGTCCTGATCACCCTGGGCGTCGGGCTCCGCCTCTGGCAATGGCTCGCCCGCCCGTCCCTCTGGCTGGACGAGCTGGTGGTCGCCCGGAACGTGCTCGAGAAGCCGCTCGCCGCGCTCCTCCTCCGTCCGCTGGACCACGACCAGATCGCGCCGCCTCTCTACCTGCTCCTGACGCGGGGCTGCGTCGAGCTCTTCGGACCCGACGAGCGGGCCTTTCGTCTGCCCGCCCTCGTGGCGTCTCTCGCGACGCTGCTCCTCGTCTGGCGGCTCGGCCGGCGCCTCGTCCCGCGCGGCGCGGCTCTCGTCGCCCTCGGCCTCGCCGCGGCGGCCCCGTCGCTCGTCTTCTTCGGGACGCAGGTGAAGCCGTACGCGGT
>CAYLNK010000444.1:0-3812 GCA_964384675.1 uncultured Holophagales bacterium
CGGAGCCAGCGGCGGGCAGGCTGGCCGCGGAGCTCGAGGGCCAGGAGAGGCAGTGTGACGACCGCGACCAGCGGCGCGCTGTACTTGGAGAGGAGCGCGAGCCCCCAGAGGAGGCCGAGCCGGAGGACGTCGCGCCGGCGCGGCTCGCCGCCGAGCCGATCGAGGGGCGCCAGCGAGAGCACCACCCACAGGGCGAGCAGGAGGTCGGTATGGACCACGCCGGCGTGGGCGACGAGGTTCGGCTCGAAGGCGGCGAGGCCCAGGGCGAGGAGACCGGCGGCGGGTCCGAAGCGCCGGCGCGCCTCGGCCCGGACCGCGAGGAGGAGCGCGACGAGCACGGCCACGAACGGGAGCCGGGCGCGGAAGAGAACGGTCTCCGCCCGGGTCTGGTTCTCGAAGAGGAAGCGGAGCAGCAGAGCCGCGTGAGCCGGCTCCCGGACCGGATCCCCCGCCGGGGTCAGCGGCAGCCCGGTGAGAGCGAGCCCCGCGAGCGCCTTGGCCAGGGGCGGGTGCTCCGGGTTCCAGCGCCACGTCCCCTCGCGGGCGATCTCGACCCCGGCCGCGATGTGGACCGGCTCGTCGGTCGTCGCCGCGTCGCCCGAGAGGTGGTGGAGCGCGAGCGCCGCCGAGACGAGGACGAGGAGCGCGACCGCGAGCGCCTCGAAGCGACGGCCGGCCGGGAGGGGGGGCTCGGGGGGGCCCGGTGTCGGGCCGCGGTCTGGCGCGGCGGGGGCCCCCCCGTTCAACGAGAGACGACCGGCCGGGAGGGGGGGCTCGGGGGGGCCCGGTGTCGGGCCGCGGCCTGGCGCGGCGGGGGCCCCCCCGTTCAACTTCAGATCTCGCGGAAGATGAACCGCTTCAGCACCTGGATCCGCTCGGTGGAATTGGCGGGGTCGATCAGCCACATCGTGGCGGCCACCGACGAGAGGAGCGAGTTGCCGTCCTGCGGCGTGAAGCAGAAGCCGACGACCTGCTTGCCGCCGTCCGTCACGGCCAGGGTGGGGGTCGAGATGACGGTCTGGGACAGGATGCGGCCGTAGTAGCCGTGGTCACGTCCGAACGAGAAGACCTCGTTCGCGCTCTTCCGCTCGGTGAGGGCGACGAGGACGTTGTCCTTCAGCTTCTCGACGACGGTCTTGCGATCCGTGGGCCGGGAGAGCTCGAAGTTGAACCAGACCGAGTGCATGTACTGGGTGTTCAGCTTGACCGCCGACGAGAAGACTTTCGGCTTCAGGCCGAGCGTCTCGTACAGGTGCGAGACGTCGTGGGCGTGGTGCGTGCCGAACTCCTCGTCGTCGTGCTTGCCGACCGTGGGCGCGGGGGAGTAGTCCTTCGTCTGAGAGATGTCGTTGGCGCGCCTCATACAGACGAACTGCGCGCGGTCCATGGTCAGCTCGCCCTTCTCCATGCCGATCGTCTTGATGAGGATCGCCAGGTTGTGGGTGTTGCACGAGACGATCTGGATGAAGCGGTCCTGTCCCGGCACCAGCATCTCGTCGTTGATGCCACGGGCGTACATCTTCCCGAAGCCGAACTCCGACCCCTGGGCGAGGAACCCCTTGGGCCCGCGCAGGGAGTTGTAGAAGGCCTCCTTGTTGTCGTTCCCGGCCGGCGTGCAGTCGATGACGACCGTCGCTCGCTCGAGCGCCTCCTGGGCCGAATACGAGACCTTGTGGCCGAGGGCCTCGAAGTCGGCCACGCGGTCGTCCTCGGTCGCGAGGTGGGCGCCGCGCGACATCAGGTGCGCGACCTTGGCGCGTTCGGTCTTCATCGGCGTCCGCTTGTGAAAGGTCACCTCGTCGATGCCGAGGTGCTCGCGGAAGTCCGTGAACAGGCCGATGAGCGGCTCTCCGATCGTACCGGTACCGACGATGTGGACGATGTTCTTCATCACGTCAACTCCTCGAGGGAACGGGAGTTTAACGTCGTCCACGGATCGTGGCGCGAGTCGCGTGCTAACGTCCCTTCCGGTGCACGGCGTGGCGGCCCCCTCGTCGCGGCTGGTTCCGGCCATCGTCTCGGGCCCGGCGGGCGCCCTCGAGGCGATCCTCCGCGTGCCGCCCGTCCCGGTGGGAGCGGCCGTGGTCGCCCATCCGCACCCCCTCCACGGCGGCACCATGCACACCAAGGTGGTCCACCGGGCCAGCAGGCTCCTGGCCGACCGGCTCGCCCTGACGACGCTTCGCTTCAACTTCAGGGGTGTCGGCGCGTCCCAGGGGACCCACGACGAGGGACGAGGCGAGGTGGACGATCTCCTCTCGGCGGCCTCCCACGCGCGTGGCCTCGTCACGGCCGGTCCGTTCGTGATGGGAGGGTTCTCGTTCGGGTCGATCTGCGCGCTGCGGGCGGCCCCTCGCGTCCGACCGGACGTGCTCCTGCTGATCGGACTCCCGATCCTCCGCTGGGACGTCGAGGCGATCCCGGACCCCGGCGTGCCGGTCGTCTGGATCCAGGGCGCGAGGGACGAGTACGGCGGGGGCGAGGCCGCCCGCTCGTTCGCGGACGCCCGCGGCTGGGAGGTCGCCGTGGTCGAGGGCGCGGACCACTTCTTCGCGGGCCGGCTCGACGCCTTCGAGGAGGAGGCCGTCCCGCGCCTCGCGCGACGGCTCCCGCCATGAAGGTCTCGACCCGCCTCGCCGCCCTCGGCTTCGTCTCGCTCCTGGGCCTCGTGATCGGGTACGGCGTGGTCTTCTGCTTCTACGTCGCCGGCCTCTTCGGCGAGGGGCCGGCGGTGCCGCCCGCGGCCTGGGAGAAGGCGCTCCGCGGCACGATCCTGATGGGGCCGTTTCTCGGTGCGTTCCTCCTGCTCGGATTCCTCGCCTGGCGGGAGCGGTGGTCGACCGGCGTGATGCCGTTCACCGTGGGTGCTCTCGGCGTCATCCTGGTGGCGCGGAAGGACGCCGGGATCCTGACCTGGCTCGACGGAGTCTGGGCGCTGGTCCTCGTCGTCCTGGCCTACGTCACGAGCCGGCCCGAGGACGAGGAAGGAGACGACGAATGAGCTGGTCCCTTTCGCCCGCCGAGCGGGCGGAGCTCCTCCTCCGCGCCCGGCGCGCCGGGGCCCGGGCCCTTCGACTGCCCGCTCCGGGGGTCGATCCGGGTCCCGGAAGGGGGACCCTGGCCGAGCCCGGCGCCGCGTTCGTCACCTGGAAGAGAGAGGGCCGCCTGCGCGGCTGCATCGGGAGCGTCGAGGCGGTGAGGCCGCTGGCGGAGGACGTCGAGTCGAACGCCGTCGCCGCGCTCACCGGCGATCCCCGTTTTCCGCCCGCCACGGCACGGGACTGGCCGGCCCTCACGCTCGACGTCTCCGTCCTTTCGCCCTTCCAGGCGGTGTCGTCCGTCGACGAGATCGAGGTCGGGCGTCACGGGGTCTACGTCCGGAAGGGCCGGCGCGCGGGGCTGCTCCTGCCGCAGGTGGCACCGGAGTGGGGCTGGAGCCGTGAGGAGCTGCTGGAGCAGCTGTGCCTCAAGGCCGGGCTTCCCGGGGACTCCTGGCGGGACCTCTCCTCGGTCTCGCTCTACCGGTTCGAGGCCGACGTCTTCGGCGAGGAGCCGGCGGCGCCCGCGACGTAGAGGAGGAGCGCGGCGGCGACGGCCGCATTGAGCGACTCCACGCGCCCCGCCAGAGGGATCGTCACCGTCACGTCGAGCGCGGCCGCGATCTCTGGCGAGAATCCGTGGCCCTCCGAGCCGATTCCGAGGACGAGCGGCCGCCGCCCCGAGAGGCTTGCCGGCGGCTCCCCGCCGTGGGCCTCGGCGCCGGCCAGGACGGCGCCGCTCGCGCGGATCCAGGCGAGCGCCGCGCCGGCGGT
>CAYLNK010000445.1:0-3811 GCA_964384675.1 uncultured Holophagales bacterium
GTGACGGGGCTCGGCGCGGTGACGCCGCTCGGCCCGACGCTCGAGGCGACGCGGGCGGCCTGGGAGCGGGGAGACGTGGCCGCGCGGCCCGCGACGCTCTTCGACGCGAGCGGCTTTGCCGAGACGCGCTCCGCCGAGGTGCCCGGGTTCGAGCCGCGCGCCCACTTCCGCGTGCCAAAGGCCCTGAAGCTCACCGACCGCAAGACGGGGTTCGCGGTGGCGGCCGCGGGGATGGCGCTCTCCCGGGCCGGCTTCCCCGAGGAGGCCCGCGAGGCGCTCGGCGTGGTCCTCGGCACGAGCGGGTCGGACCTCCAGGAGAAGGAGCTGGCCCGGGCCTTTCGTCGTGCGCCCGAGCCGTTCGAGGCGAGCGACGTCCCCCGGTTCGCGTCGGCCGTGCTCCAGGGGCTCAACCCACTCTGGCTCCTGGTCGGTCTCCCGAACATGACGAGCGCCCACGTCGCCATCCAGCTCGGGGCCCGCGGACCGAACAGCACGGTGATGACCGACTGGGTCGCGGGCCTGCAGGCGATCGCGGAGGGCGCCGACTGGGTGCGGGCGGGGGAGTGCGACGCGGTGCTCGCCGGCGGCGCCGACTCGGGCCTGCACCCCCTGGCCTACGCGGCGCTCGAGCAGGCGGGACGGTTCGGCGGGCCCGACGGCCTCGTGCCCGGCGAGGGGGCGGCGGTCCTCCTCCTCGAGGCGCGGGATCGGGCGCTGGCCCGCGGCGCGACCGTGGTCGGAGAGGTCATCGCGTCCGGCTCCGGTCCCGATCCCGCGGCCCTGCGCTCACGGGTGCTGGCCGAGGCGGGATGGACGGAGGCGTCGGTCTCCTCGACGGACGGGCGCGAGCTCGAGCGGCGCGCCGGGCACCTGCTGGGGGCGAGCGGCGCGCTTCAGCTGGTCCTCGCGCTCGCCGGCGGCGGTGCGAGTATCCTCGCCAGCTCGCTCGGGCCGTCGGGGACGGCCGTGGCGGTGGCCGTGGCCGCGGCGGGGGGCGTCGTGCCCTCGCGGGAAGATGGAGCGGTCGGGCACCAGGAGGACGCATGGATCGAGAAGAGCTGAAGGAGAAGGTGATCGCGCTGGTGGCCGAGACGCTCGATCGCGATGCGGCGATCGTGACGCCCGACGCGTCCCTCATCGACGATCTGGGGGCGGAGTCGATCGACTTCCTCGACATCGTCTTCCGTCTGGAATCGGCGTTCGAGATCACCATCAAGGACGACGAGATCTGGAAGGGGGAGACGGGCGTCCTCGGCGATTCCCCCGAGGCGATCGAGCAGGGCGTCGCGCTCCTGCGGGAACGGCGGCCCGGCTTCCGGTGGGATCGTCTCCCGGCGCGCGTGACGCGGCAGGACCTGCCGCGGCTCATCACCGTCCAGACGATCCTCGACTACCTCGAGCCCCGTCTCGGAGCCGGTGCCGCGGAGGCCGTCAACATCGCATGACCCGCCGGCGCGTCGTCGTCACGGGCATGGGGCTGGTCGCCCCCGGCGCGCGGGACCTCTCGACGTTCTGGGCCCGGCTGACCGCCGGCGTCTCCTCGGTGGGGCCGATCCGGCGCTTCGACGCGTCGGCGTACCCGTCGCGGATCGGAGCGGAGGCCGGGCCGCTCACCGACGAGGAGGCGGCGCTGATCCCCGCCGAGCTCGTGGGGCGCGGGCCGATCGCCGAGTACGCGGGGCTGGCGGCCGCGAGGGCCGCCGCCGCCGCCCGGCTGTCGGAGGTGGACGGTCGGACGCGGCTCGGCGTCGTCCTCGGCTCCGGCCTCGGCACGTACGGCCACCTCGCGGTCTTCGGCCCGCTCCTGTCGCGCCGCGGTGAATCGGACGGCGAGGCGTACGCGCGGGCCCAGCTCGCGGCCCTCGAGCCGGACGCGCTGGCACGCCGGACTCCCGGCTCCCTCCCGGCGGCGATCGCGCGGCACCTGCGGATCGAAGGGCCGGCGATGAGCGTGATGACGGCGTGCGCCGGCGGGACGCAGGCGATCGGCGACGCGCTCCGCTGGATCCGGCTCGGGCGCTGTGACGCCGTGCTCGCCGGCGCGAGCGACAGCGAGCTCTACCCGATGGGCCTCGCGTCGTTCTGTCTTCTCGGAGCGCTCTCGAGGCGCAACGACGAGCCGGAGAAGGCGAGCCGGCCGTTCGACCGCGACCGGGACGGTTTCGTCATCGGTGAAGGCGCGGGCGTCCTGGTGCTGGAGGAGCGTGAGCACGCGCGAGCCCGCGGCGCCCCGATCTGGGCCGAGGTGACCGGCTTCGGCTCGGCGTGCGACGCCTGGCGCGTCACCGACCCGCATCCGGAGGGGGCTGGGGCCGTCCTCGCCATGCGGCGCGCGCTCGCCGACGCGGGGCTCTCGCCCGGCGACATCGGGTACGTCAACGCGCACGGCACCTCGACGCCCGCCAACGACCGGATCGAGACGGTCGCCCTGCGCGCGGCCTTCGGGCCGCGCGCCTCGACGGTCCCGGTCAGCTCGACCAAGTCGATGATCGGCCACCTCACGGTGGCCGCGGGCGCGGTGGAGGCGATCGCCACGGTGCTCACGCTCGTCCACGAGACGATCCACCCGACGATCAACCACGAGACGCCGGATCCCGATTGCGACCTCGACGTGGTGCCGGACGGCGCCCGCCACGCCGCCGTCGCCCACGCGCTGTCGAGCTCCTTCGCGTTCGGCGGACAGACCGCGGCTCTCGTCGTCTCGCGCGCCGGATGAGCGGGAGGCACTGGCTCTCGGGCCTCTTCGCGCTGCTGGTCCCGCTCTACCGGCTCTACTACCGGACGCTCCGCGTCCGGGCCCTCCTCGCCGACGGATCGGTGATCGCGACCGGCGACTATCCGTACGGGCGCCAGATCTTCGCGCTCTGCGAGCGGGACGCCGTGGCGCTGTCGGGGATCATGGCGGGCCGCGGCTTCTCGGTCCTGGTCTCGCCCGGGCGCGACGGCGACTGGGCCACCGCGGCCCTCGAGCGGATCGGCTGCCACGCGGTGCGAGGCTCCAGCCGCCGGGGCGGGGCACGGGCGCTCGCCGCCCTCATCAAGGAACTGACCGCCGGCACCAGGCCGGCCGGGATCGTCGTGGACGGACCGCTCGGCCCTTCCGGGACGGCGAAGCCGGGCGTGCTGCTGCTCGGGTCGCGCAGCGAACGGGAGGTCATTCCGCTCGCGGCGGCCGCCCGGAGGGCGCTCGTCATCCCGATCTCGTGGTCGAAGATCTACCTGCCTCTCCCGTTCACGCGGGTGGCCGTCGTCCTCGGCGAGGCCCTCCGGATCCCGCCCGGGAGCGAGCGGGCCGCTCTCGACGCGGGGGCGTCGGAGCTGAGCGCGCGGCTCGCCCACGCCCGGGCGCGCGCCGTCGGGATGGCCACGGCGACGGAGGAGCCGACGGCGTCCCCGGGGGGAGCGGGGGGCGGAGCACCCCCGCGGTCGAGGGCCCCCGCATGAAGCGATTTCTCTGGCTCTACGTCGTGCTGTTCGTCGGCCACCTCCTCGGTGTGGTCGGCGTGCTTTCGCTCTTCAAGCACATCGACATCCGCCTCGCGGTGGTGGTGGGGCTCCTCGTGATCCCCGCCGTCCAGTCGGCGGCGATCACGCTGGCGCTCGCCGGGCGGAAGAGCGTGGACGCGGCGCGCGCCTTCGCCGACAGCCTGACGCCGCCGGTCGCGCTCCTCCTCGTGGCCGACGGGCTGATCGTGGTCCAGTCGCTCCCGTCGTTCGGCTGGACGTCGCTGAAGGCGATGGCGGCCGGCCTCGTCTTCGTGGCGGCGGCCCTCCTCGGGGGCGCTCCGCCCCCCGCCCGCGCCGCCGGGGC
>CAYLNK010000446.1:0-3802 GCA_964384675.1 uncultured Holophagales bacterium
GTGGCCGTCGCGCCTGGTGCCTCGGCGAGCCCGATCGCCCTGGTCGGGCGGCGCGGCCGCGACGGGGACCGCTGGTACAGCCGCGGAATGGAGCTCCACAACGACGAGCGGTACGAGGACGCGATCGAAGCGTTCAAGAAGGCGGTCGACGCCGGCGAGCGCGAGGACGCGGCCTCGTACAACATCGCGTGCGGCTACGCCCGCCTCGGCAAGAAGGACGACGCGTTCGAGTGGCTGAAGAGGGCCCGGGAGGCGGGCTTCGACCTCGAGTCGTACCTCGACGACGACGACGACCTCCGCTCGCTCCGCGGCGACGCGCGCTGGAAGGCGCTCAGGGAGAGCGTGCGGACGAGCCGTTCGGAGAGGAAGCAGGCGAAGGTCCACTCGAGCGTGGCTCGCCTCGACGAGCTCCTGGCCGAAAGGCCCCGGAACGGCGCGCGGCTGGATCGCGTCGGCCGGGACCTCCTCGGCTACCACGAGTACGAACCGGCGGCGCGCGCCCTCCTGGCCGCGGCCGAGCTCGGCTACCGGGAGTCGACCACGCTCTACAACGCCGCGTGCGCCCTCTCGCTCAAGGGCGACACGAAGGCGGCCCTCGACACCCTCCGGCGGGCCGTCGAGGCGGGCTACGACGACCCGGGCCACATGCGCCGGGACGACGACCTCGACCCGATCCGCGACGAGAAGGGCTACCGCGAGATCGAGCGGCTCGCCGAGGACCTCGAGCAGCCCGGGGACGGCGTGTCGTGGAGCCGGCGCCTCTTCCCGACCACGGTCCGCGCCCACTGGCGCGAGGCCGCCGAGAGGGCGCGCGAGGTCGCCGGCAGGTACCCGAAGCTCGGTCGGGCCTGGTCGAACCTGGGCCACGCGGAGCTGAAGGCCGATCGACCGGACGAGGCGCGCGTCGCGTTCGAGAAGGCGCTCACGCTCGGGTACAAGAAGGGCGCGACGACGTACAACATCGCCTGCGCCTACGCCCGGGCCGACCAGAAGGACCGGGCTTTCGAGTGGCTCGACAAGGCCGTCGCCCTCGGCTTCGACATCGGGAGCTACATGAGACACGACGACGACCTCGACAACCTCCGCTCCGACGCCCGGTACCGGGCCCTCGAGAAGCAGCACCGGCGGAGCTCGCGCGACGAGGACGACGAGTAGCGATTGCGGGGAGGCCTCGCTGGGCCTCCCCGCACCCTTCCCCCACGAATCGCTCGCCGACGGCCCTCGCCGGGGCTCAGCGCGCGATGGCCGAGGGATCGATCGCGACGTCGAAGAGACCGGGGACGTGCTCGTACGCCGCGAGCGCGTCCGCGGTCCTCGGAGAGACCGTCCGGAGCAGCGCGCCGAGCGACGTCTTCACGTCCGGGCCGATCGGGACCTTCGAGACGACCTCCACGGTGACCGCGGTCTCGGGGTACCGGCGCGGCGCACCTTCACGCAGCACGAGGTCGGTCATCAGCGGGTTCGGGTCCAGGACCGTCACGCCCGGGTAGCCGAGGCTCGCGAAGGTCTCCTCCCAGAGCGGCCGGGCATAGCCGAAGTGGGTGCAGTTGAGGCTCACCACCAGCGGACCCTTCCTCTCCGGGAGCCGGGCGAGGGCCTCGTTCACGAAGCCCTCGATGAACGTCCGCGTCTCGGCGCTGTGGGCCCCTCGCTCCGTGGCTCCGGCCAGACGCGGGCAGGCCTGTCCGACGATCCGTTCGGGCCGGACGCCCTTTCGCACCAGGAGGTCGCGGTGAGCGCCCGATTCGATCGTTCCCTTGGTCGCGAAGATCATCGCGGTCGCGCCCGGGGTGTCGCGCAACGTCCGGTCGATGAGGTCGGCCCCCATCGGGACGATGCTGACGGTCTCGGTCTCGCCCCGCGCCGCGTGCCGGGTCTTCTCGTAGAAGACCGACAGCGTGTTGCAGGCGACGAGGATCAGGTCGGGGTGGTACCGCCCCTCCATCGCGGCGAGCGCGGCGTCGAACACCCGGATCTTGTCGGCCTCGTCCTTCAGGTCGTTGTAGCCGATCCGGTCGTCCAGGAGCGCGTTCACGAACACGATCCGGGCCGAGCGCGCGATCCCGCTCGAGGGGAGGCGCGCCGCGAGGTCGGCGGCCACGGAGAGCCCGCCGAGCCCGGAGTCGGTGACGACGATCGTCACGTCGGGGCGCGCCTTCACGGTCTCCGCGAAGGACGCGAGCTTCGCGGGGTGGCCGGCGCATCCGGCCAGCGCGACGAGGAGGAGCGCCGCGAAGAGCCTGGAGAGCGTTCTCATACGGCGAGGATAGCGCCGCGTCTTGCCCTCCCGGACCCCGGTTGCTCCGCGGGTGCGAGTGGCTGGCTCCCTGATCCACTCCCATGGACGCGTCCGCCGGCGAGCCTGCGGAGCGCGATCGCGCCGCCGCGAGCCGCCTCGCCCGGGCGGAGGCTGTCCAGAAGTCCCCGGGCGGGCACGCCTCACGTTCGAAGTGGAGCGGCCGGCGGGGCTCCCGTCTCCGCCAGACCGCCGAGCTTCGTCCCGACGGCCTCGTGGGCCGGGCCTGCTGGTGGGCCTCAGAGGGGCAGCGGCAGCGAGCAGGCCACCTCGAGCCCGCCCTCCGCGCGGTTCCGGAGCGTGATCCGTCCGCCGTGCGCCGAGACGATCTCGGACGCGAGCGCCAGACCGAGGCCGCTCCCGGCCGGCTTCGAGGAATAGAAGGGCAGGAGCGCCTTCTGGAGCGTCTCCTCGTCCATCCCCGCGCCGCGGTCCACCACGCGCAGGACGTGGACGGGAGCCCCGGCGCCCCCCGTCTCCTCGACGCCGACCACGATCTCCCCGGCCGGGCTCCCGGATTCCACCGCGTTCTTCAGGAGGTTGATGAGGACCTGCTCGAGCTGCGAGGCGTCGACCAGGGCGGGGCGCTCGGGCAACGGGCCGTCCACCCGGAACGGGTAGAGGGGCGCGACGCGGTCGAGGAGCGTCCGCCACGGGATCGGGGCTCGCTGCGGGCGCGGGAGCCGGGCGAAGCGCGCGTATCCCTCGAGGAACGTGGAGAGGTGCCGCACGCGCTCCTCGATCGTCGCCAGGATCCCGTCGAGGCGGTGCGCCTGCTCGGGCCGCGACGCGACGTGCCGCGCCGAGTGGAGGAGCGAGCTGACGGGGGCCACCGAGTTGTTCAGCTCGTGGCTCATCAGGCGGATCACCTTCTTCCAGACCTCCACCTCCTGGCGGCGCAGCTCCGGGGTGATCCGCTCCAGCACCAGGAGCCGGTTCCGCTGCGTGTTGAGCTGGAAGTCTCGGGTGACGATGCGGAACGTCTCCTCGACGCCGCCCCCCGTCGCCCCGGGCATCGCGCACGAAAAGAGGACGTCGGTGCCGGCCCGGAGCGCGCGGCCCATCTCGGGCGGCACCCCCTCCGCCACGTCGGCGAGCGTGCGGCCGGTGATCCGCCGGCTCGGGGCCAGGAGCCGGCGCGCGGCCAGGTTCGCGTACGCCACGCGGTCCAGCTCGTTCACCAGGAGGATCGCCATCGGGGCGCCCTGGAGGAGGGTGTCGAGCAGGAGCTCGCGCTGGTAGATCTCGCTCCGCTCGAGGCGCAGGAGGTCCCCCATCTCGTTGTGGAGCCGCACCAGCTCCCCCAGCTCGTCGCTCCGCGTCTCGGCGAGGCGCATGCTGAAGTCGCCGTGCTGGAGGCCGCGGACTCCCTCGGTCACGGCCTCCAGCGTGCGGGACGCCGAGCCCCAGGTGCGCAGGACGAGAACGAGCGCGGCCGGGACGCCGACGGCGAGCGCGAGCCCGCCCACCGCCGTCGGCGACAGCCGCGCCCGTGCGGCCAGGCTC
>CAYLNK010000447.1:0-3792 GCA_964384675.1 uncultured Holophagales bacterium
CCCGGCCGCGGCCGCTCCGGCCTTCGCCGCGCCGGCCACGGCAGCAGGATCGCCGTAGAGCCTGGGGTCGGGATGGCTGCCCCGCCACGCCACCCAGGAGGCGACGGCGGCGAGCCCGACGACGATCGCGATCCCGAGGCGGACCTCGGTGAGGGAGTACGTCTTCCGGTAGTGCCGGAACGGTCGCGGATTGAGGATCCGCTTCTCCTTCGACGACAGCCCTTCCGTCACGCGTCCACCGGCCGGAAGTCTACCCGGGGAGGTCGCGTTGGACCCGCGTCGCCCGCTGGGGCATCCTCCGGAGGCGTCGATGCGCAACGTCCTCGAGTCGATCCTGACCGCCCCGGTGTACGACGTGGCCATCGAGTCGCCGCTCGAGGCCGCGCCCGCCCTGTCGCGCCGGATCGGGCACGAGGTCCTCCTGAAGCGCGAGGACCTGCAGCCCGTCTTCTCCTTCAAGCTGCGTGGGGCGTACACGAAGATGGCGCGACTCCCGCGCGCCGACCTCGAGAAGGGCGTGGTGGCGGCCTCCGCGGGGAACCACGCGCAGGGGGTGGCGCTGGCGGCGCAGCGCCTGTCGTGCCGGGCGACGATCGTCATGCCGGCCACCACCCCGGAGATCAAGGTGCGCGCGGTGGCGGGTCGCGGCGCCGACGTGGACCTCTTCGGCGACTCGTATTCCGACGCCTACGAGCACGCCCGGCGGCTCGAGAGGGAGCGCGGCCTCACCTTCGTCCACGCCTACGACGACCTCGACGTCATCGCCGGTCAGGGCACGATCGGGATGGAGATCCTCCGCCAGCGCTCGCGCGGCCTCCACGCCGTCTTCGTGCCGGTGGGCGGCGGCGGGCTCATCGCCGGGATCGCGGCGTACCTCAAGCGCCTGGCGCCGGACGTGAAGGTGATCGGCGTGGAGCCCGTCGATGCCGACGCGATGCGGCGCTCGCTGGCGGCGGGAACGCGCGTCCGGCTCGACGAGGTGGGCCTCTTCGCCGACGGCGTCGCCGTGAAGGAGGTTGGTGCCACGACGTTCCGGCTCTGCAAGGGGCGCGTCGACGAGATCCTCCTCGTCGACTCCGACGCCATCTGCGCCGCGATCCAGGACGTCTTCGAGGACACCCGCTCGATCCTGGAGCCGGCCGGCGCCCTCTCCGTCGCGGGCCTGAAGGCGTGGGCCGCGCGGGAGGGAGGCCCGTCGCGGACGCTGGTGGCGGTCGCCTCCGGCGCGAACATGAACTTCGACCGGTTGCGTCACGTGGCCGAGCGGGCGGCCTTCGGCGAGAAGCGCGAGGCGCTCCTCGCGGTGACGATCCCCGAGCGGCCCGGCAGCTTCCGGGCCCTCTGCTCCCTGATCGGACGGCGGTCGATCACCGAGTTCAACTACCGGTACGCGGGCCCCGAGGAGGCGCACGTCTTTGTCGGTCTCGCGGTGCGGGAGGAGGGCGAGGTGGCGGCGGTGCTGTCGACGCTCGCGGCGGCCGGCCTCCCGGCGCTCGACCTGAGCGGGGACGAGCTGGCCAAGCTGCACCTGCGCCACCTGGTCGGGGGTCGCTCCGCGGCCGGCCACGAGCGGCTCTACCGGTTCGAGTTCCCGGAGCGACCCGGCGCGCTCCTCTCGTTCCTGGAGCGGATGAGGAGCGACTGGAACATCAGCCTCTTCCACTACCGCTACCACGGCGCCGACCACGGCCGCGTCCTGGTGGGCTTCCAGGTGCCTCCCGGCTCGGACGCGGCGCTGGCGGGCTTCCTCCGCGACGTCGGGTACCGGTGGTCGGACGAGACCAGCAGCCCCGCGTACCGCCTCTTCCTCCGCTCGGCGTCCTCTCCGGCGGCCTGACAGCCTGCAGTCGTTTCCGCGGGACCGCGCTGGCCGGTTGACATGAAAAAGCGATGAAAGTAGCGTTTCGACATGTCGACGACCATGGTGCAGATCAGGAACGTCCCCGCGGGCCTCCACCGGCAGCTGAAGGTCCGGGCCGCGCTGGAAGGGATGTCGATGTCCGACTACGTGCTGCGCGAGATACGCAAGGCGCTGGAACGGCCGACGCGACAGGAGGTGCTGGAGAGGCTCGGCGCGAGGCCGCGGCGCAGGCTGCCCGTCGCCGCGGCGCGGGTGATCCGGGCGGAGCGCGAGTCGCGGTGATCGTCCTGGACGCCTCGGCGCTCGTGGAGCTGCTCCTCGGCACGAGCCTCGGGGGCTCGATCGCGCGGCGCATCGCCGACCCGGCCGTCGCGCTTCATGTCCCGCATCTCGCCGACGTGGAGGTCGCGCAGGCCCTCCGGCGCTACGTGCGGAGCGGCGGTCTGGACGACACAGCGGCCGCGGAGGCGATCGAGGACCTCCGCTCGCTCGACCTCGAAAGGCATCCTCACGAGCCGCTGCTCGACCGCGTCTGGGCTCTCCGCGACGGGCTGACGGCGTACGACGCCGTCTACGTCGCCCTCGCTGAGGCGCTCGGGGCGACACTGGTGACCTGTGACGGCAAGCTCGCACGGGCGCCTGGGATGGCAGTCCTCGTGGAGCTCGTCCGCTGAGAATCGCTACTCGGACCGCAGCACCGCGGCGGGATCGGACGCAGCCGCCCGGCGCGCCGGGAGCCACGACGCGAGGAGCGTGATCGCGGTGAGGACCGCGATCACGGCGGCGTACGTCGCCGGGTCGGCGATCGTGACGCCGAACAGGAGCCCGGAGACGAGCTTCGCGGAGGCCAGAGACAGGAGCAGCCCCGCGCCGATCCCGGCCGCCAGGGGCACGGCTCCCTGCCTCAGCACCATCTCGAGCACGTCGCGGCTCCGGGCGCCGAGCGCCATCCGGATCCCGATCTCGCGCCTCCGCTCCTCGGCCGCGTGCGCGACGAGACCGTAGACGCCCACGGCGGCGAGCGCGAGGGCCAGGGAGGCGAAGAGCGCCAGGAGGGTGACGACGAAACGCCGCGACGAGACCGAGGCCGCGACGACGGACTCCATCGGTGCGATCGACTCCACCGGGACGTCGCGGTCGAGTCCGCGCACCACCTCGCGCAGGGCCGGGGCGAGCGCCAGAGGGTCGCCGGTCGTTCGCACGACGAGCGACATCGAGCGGACCGGCTTCTGGAGGCTCGGCACGTACACCTCGGGCTGGGCCGCCCGGTCGAGGCCGGCGTCGTGCAGGTCGCCCACCACACCGACGACGCGCCGCGGCGACGGGGTCCGGTCGCCGATCACCATCTCCTTGCCGATCGGGTCCTCGCCCGGCCAGAGACGGCGGGCCGCGGCCTCGGAGACGACCGCGACGAGCGGCTGCCCCTGGGCGTCGCGTTCGTCGAAGAGCCGTCCGGAGCGGAGGGGAATCCGGAGCGCGCCGAAGAAGCCCGCGGTGACCTGGCGGTACTCGAGCGACGGCGCCTCCCCCGCCGGCACGGGGCGGTCCGGGAGCTTCACCTCGAGGCTCCAGTTGCCGCCCGAGAGCGGCAGGATCGTGATCGCCCCGGCGGCCTCGACGCCCGGCAGCGCGCGAAGTCGCGTCATCAGGTCGGCGTAGAACGCGTTGATCCGCGCCTCGTCCTTTCCGTACCGCTCGCCCGGGAGGCTCACCGACGCGGTGAGCGCGCGGTCCGGGTGAAAGCCCGGGTCGACGTCCAGCACGGAGCCGAGGCTCCGGAGGAGAAGCCCGGCGCCGGTGAGAAGGGCGAGCGTCAGCGCCAGCTCGGCGACGACGAGCCCGCGGCGGCTTCGCGAGAGCGGCACGGCGCCGTTCCGGTCCGTCAGCGCCCGCCACGGGGCGAGCCGCCTCCAGCCGCGCGCGGGCGCGAC
>CAYLNK010000448.1:0-3755 GCA_964384675.1 uncultured Holophagales bacterium
GGCTCCGCCAGGAGCGGTCCGAGCTGGAGGGGCGGGTCGCCGCGCAGACGGATCCGGTCGCGCGGGGCCGCCTCCTCGGGGCGCTCGAGGCGCTGGACGCGCAGCTCGCCAACCGGGCCGCGCTCGCCACCGCGGCCGAGCGGATCGAGGCCGAGGGGACGCGGATCCTCTACACGCTCGAGAACCTGAGGGCGAACGTGCTCCGCATGTCGACGGCCGACTCCACGTCGGCGGACCTGGCCGGGGACGGCGTGCGCGACGGCATGGAGCAGCTGAGTCATGAGATGGAAGCCGTCGCGAAGGCCCTCGAGGAGATCCACGCGAGTGAGCTGGGGCGGAGAGACGGGGGGCTCACCTCCAGCGCCGATGGGTCGAGCGCGACGGACGGCGCGGGCGGCGAGTCGAATCGCGCCGCGGCGGCGGCCCGAGCCCGCGGCGTGACGGCCGGCTAGGCGCACGGATTCCCGCCGGCCGGCGGGGCATCCCGCATCCGGCAGCCCGCTCCGGACGCTCCGGCGCCCCGCGGAACCGGGACTTGCCCGCGGGGCCTATCGCGGGGAGACGGCCGCCGCGAAGTCGTCGGCGTCCCGGGAATTGAGCACCTCTCGCGCGCTCACGCCGCCGCGGCGCGCCATCAGCACCCCGTATTCCAGGTACGAGAGCTCCGAGGTCGAGTGCGCGTCCGTGGAGATGACGAAGCGGAGGCCGCGGGCCGCCGCGGCCTTGATCCAGCGAGGCTCCAGGTCGAGCCGGTTCGGATCGCCGTTGATCTCCACGGCGCCCCGCGAGGCCGCCAGGGCGTCCAGCACCCTCTCGACGTCGCAATCGATCGGCGGCCTCCGCTTTAGGAGCCTCCCGAGGGCGTGGCCCCAGATCTTGAAGCGTGGGTGTGACATCGCCTTCACCAGGCGTCTGGTCATCTGCGCGCGATCCATGCCGTGCCGGTCGTGGATGCTGGCGATCACCACGTCGAGCCGGGCCAGGACGTGGTCCGGGTAGTCGAGCGTGCCGTCCGCGAGGATGTCGCACTCGGCACCGCGGAGGATCCTCACCCCGACGCCGGCCTGGACACGGTCGATCTCCGCCCACTGCCGTTCGAGGCGATCGACGGTGAGCCCGTGCGCGTAGTGGGCCGCCGGCGAGTGGTCCGTGATGGTGATGTAGCCCATCCCGCGCGCCTCGGCCTCCCGGGCCATCTCCTCGATCGTCCCGGTCCCGTCCGAGTGGACGGTGTGACAGTGGACGAAGCCGCGCACGTGCGCCGTCTCGACGAGGTCCTCGGGGAGCAGGCCCCGGGCGGCGGCCTCCACCTCACCGCCGTCCTGCCGCAGCTCCGGGGGGATGAACGGCAGGCCCATGGCGGCATAGAGGGGCGCGTCCGGCCCGGTCGAGCTCCCGCCGGCGTGCGACGGACCGGGCCGCCTCGCCGAGGCCGCGTGACGCTGGAGCGCGGCGAGGTGCTGGATCGTGCCCGTCTTCTCGAGGAGCAGCCAGCCCAGCCCTCCGGCCGGCGCGACGTCGACGTGGGCGACGACGTCCGGCGGGAGCTTCACCGTCGCGCGGCTCGCGTCGCGATGCAGGACGACCGACCCGGCAGAAGACGCCACGAAGCGATCGAGCGCCGCGGCGGGGCTGTCGCTCTCGACCACGAAGTCCAGGCGATCGACGATCTCCTCGCGCCGGCGGAGCGGCCCCGCCGGCTCGGCGGCGAGCACCGCCTCCGAGCCGCGGAGGAAGGTCAGCAGCCGGCTCTCCTCCTCCAGGGCGCGCGCCAGCAGCAGGGGCTTCCCCCCGGAATCGAGCGCCCGGATCGCCGCCAGGAGCCGGGCCTCGGCCTTCTCCCCGAATCCCCTGAGGGATCGGACGCGACCCGATTCGCAGGCCGCGCGAAGCGACTCGAGCCCGTCGATGCCGAGGGCCGCGTGGAGCGCGGTGATCCGGGCGAGGCCGAGGTCGGGGAGGCGGGCGAGCTCCGCGCTTCCCGGAGGAAGCTCGGCGCGGAGCCCGTCGAGCGTGGGCGACCGGCCCTCCCTCGCGAGCTCCGCGATGAGCGCGGCCAGGCCGTCACCGATTCCCGGGATGTCGGTCAGACGCCCCGCGCCCACCAGCTCGTCGAAGTTCCTCTCGAGCGCGTCGAGGGACGAGGCGGCCTTCTCGTAGGCCCGCCGCCGGAACGGGGTCTCGTCCTTCAACGAGACGAGAGCGGCGATCTCCCGCAGCGCGGCGGCGACCTGGGAGCGGTCCAGCGAACCTCCATCCGGCGGCGGGATCCCGGGCACCCCGCCCCCGTCGCGGAGATCGTATGCGATGGGAGCGCCCCGTTCTGCGCGCCCCGCCTCCTATCATCAGAGGATGACCGAGATCCTCACCGAGCGCCTGCACCTGCGCCTCTTCCGCAAGGACGACTTCGAGGCGCACGCCGCCATCAGCGCCGACCCGGAGGTGATGCGCTACATCCAGCCGGGCACGATGTCGCGGGTCGACGCGTGGTGGCAGATGGCTCGCTACCTCGGCCACTGGCAGCTCCTCGGGTACGGCATCTGGGCCGTGGTCGAGCGCGCCAGCGGCCGGCTCGTCGGGCGGCTCGGCTTCCTGGAGCCCGAGGGAGGCCACGGCTTCGAGATCGGCTGGGCGCTCGCCCGCGAGGCGTGGGGGAAGGGCTACGCGCTCGAGGGCGCCCGCGCCGCGCTGCATCACGGCTTCACGGTCCTGGACAGGCCGCGCGCCGTTTGCCTCATCCACCCCGAGAACGAGCGCTCGATCCGCGTGGCCGGGAGGCTGGGCGGCAAGCCCGCCCCCGACACCGAGGTCTCCGGTACGCGGCTCCTCGTCTTCGCCATCGAGCGCGAGCCGGCCTCCTGAGCGCGTCTCAGGGGCGCGGATACGGGCATGCCCGCCCGAGCGGACAGACGTCGCACCGCGGGGAGGAACGCCGGCAGATCTCCTGGCCGTGGCGCCGGAGGAGCAGGTGGCCTTCGAGGAGCCGGCCGAAGTCGCCGGGGAGCTCGGGCCTCACCGCCTCGGTGACCGAACGGTACGTCTTCCCGTAGTCCGTCTCTTCCTTCCCGAAGCCGAGCCGGATCAGGGCCCGGAGCCCGTTCGACTCGGGCGCGAGCGATCTCGCCAGGCGCGCCACCAAGAGGAGCTTGTCGGCGCCCGGGTCACCCACGCCCGGATACCGCTTCAGCATCCGGCGCGCCTTCGCCGGCGACTCCGCATGGAGCGTTGGCAGGCTCTCGAGCGGCGTCTCGAGCGCGAGGCGCGCGCAGGTGCGGAGCTTCTCCGCGCGGTCGGGAGGGCGCATCCCGCCGGGCCGGATGGTGTCGACGAGGAGCTCGTCGGGCGCACCGGCAATCGCGCGCGGGGTCAGCCCGACCCGCCTTCGCAGCGCCTCGAAGACGGCGACCCGGCGCTCGTCGTCGACCAGGTACGCCGCGTTCTCGAAGACGAGGAGCTCGAAGAGCGTCCGGTACGGCGGAGGCGCCGGAGGGCCATACGCCGTCTCGAGCCTGTCGAGCAGGTCGGTGAGCGCGAGGGGCACGGCCCGAGGCTACGCTCACTCCCCGAGGCGAAGCGAGACGTCGAGGGGAATCGGGCCAGCGGTCCCGCCGGACCCGCGCCGCCAGAGGGCGATCCGTACCGCGGCGATCCCGGCCGGCAGCAGGAGCGGCGCCAGGAGCGCCTCGCCCCGGGCCAGCAGCGCTGGCAGCGCTCCGCAGTAGAGGCCGGCGAGAAGGAGCCACGCCCCGAGCCAC
>CAYLNK010000449.1:0-3747 GCA_964384675.1 uncultured Holophagales bacterium
GATCGTCCGGGCCTCGCCCGGGGCGCGGTCGGGGCTCAACAGGACGCGGCGGCTCGGTCGCTCGACGTCGCGTTCCAGGACGAGCGTCCGGCTCGCCTCCAAGTTCCGCCGGTCGATCGGGTGGGGCAGCGTCCCCGTGAGGAGCTCGTAGCAGACCGCGCCGGCCGAGTAGATGTCCGTCCGGACCGAGAGCGCCTCGCCCCGGTACTGCTCCGGGCTCGCGTACTCGTACGTGAGGGGGCGCGGGCCCACGGTCACAGTCCCAGCGCGCTCCCACGACACCTTTGCGATGCCGAAGTCGATGATGACGGGCTCGCCGTCGTTCCGGACGACGACGTTCGCGACGGAGAGGTCGCAGTGGATCACGCCGCGCTCGTGCGCGGCCGCGAGCGCGTGGAGCACCTTCCGGAAGAGCAGGAGCCGGTCGGCGACGGAGAGCTTGCGGCGGGCCGCAGAGGCGGTGATGGACTCCGCACCGTCGACGTAGTCCATCACCAAGAGCGGCGCGTCGTCCGGCCCGGCCACGACGTCCACGAGGCCCGCGATGTTCGGGTGCCGGAGCTGGCTCAGGATCGCGATCTCGAGCCGGTAGCGCGCCGCCTCCTCGGCAAACGATCCGCCGAGCGGCGCCTTGAGCGCGTAGCGGCGCTCCCGCCCTTCGAACGTCCGCGTCGCGAGGAAGACGCGCGAGGAACCGCCGCGACCGAGCAGGCGCTCGACGCGGTATGGGCCGAAGGTCCGGCCGAGATAGCGCTGGTCAACGCGCTCCTCGAGGATCGACTCGAGCTCGGAGCCTGCCCCTGGGGTCGGCGCGCCGAGAAAGCGGAGGAGTCCCTCGACCTCGGCGCGGAGCTCGGGATCGTCGCTGCACCGCTCGGCGAGGAGCGCCGGTCGGGCCTCAGGCTCGACCGCCGCGCACGCGGCGAGGAGCTCCTGCTTGCGCGCCACCTGGAGGTCCGTCATGGCGCCAGCTCCCGCTGGATCAAGGCCTTCGCGTAGACCCACCGGCGGTGGGCGGTCGGGAGGGGCATGCCTGTCACTTCTGCGATCTCCTTGAGGGTCAAGTCGGCGAACAGCCGGAGACCGGCAATCTCCGCCGCCTTCGGGTCCTCCGCGGCGAGCCGGTCGAGCGCTCGGCTCAGGGCCACGGCGGAGACGACGCTCTCGTCCTGGCGCCCGGCGGCGTCGATTCCCTCGGAGAGCGAGATCTCCGCCTGGAGCGTCCGGGCACGCGAGCGCGCGTGGTCCGTCAGGACGCGGCGCATCGCGAGGCACGCCGCCCGGAAGAAGTGCTGCCGGTCGGTGAACGCGTGCCCGTCCCAGCGCATCAGCGAGGCCATCGCCTCGTTCAGGAGCGCCGTCGGCTGGAGCGTGTGGGAGCCCCGCTCACGGGACATCTTCAGCCTCGCGATCCGGTGGAGCTCGTCGTAGACGAGGGGCAGCACCTCGTCCAGGGCGGCGTGGTCGCCCGCGGACCAGCGCCGCAGGAGCGCGGTGATCCGGCCGGGGCCAGCAGGCGGCGGCGACGGCACCGTTAGGCCCTCGTCTCCGGCGGCCGAAGCTCGTGCCTTTGACGAGAATGAACATTCTCGTGAAAGGTCATGCCGCACCTGCCAGCTCGCCCGAGGCGAGCGCCCGCTCGAAGTGGGTCTCGCGGCGCTTCTGCGTCACGCGGGCGTAGATGAGCGTGCTCGAGATGGCCCGGTGCCCGAGCCAGTCCTGGACGTCGGCCACATCGGAGCCAGCGTTCATGAGGTGAACCGCGATGGAGTGCCGAAGGACGTGGACGCGCCAGCGATCCCGCGGGAGGCCGGCCAGCGCCGCGTAGCGGCGGAAGAGGAGCCGGATCGTCGACGTCGAGAGCGCGGCGTCCCGTCGCTGCGGGCTCGGGAACAGGTACCGGCGGTCGTCGGTCCCCCGGTCGGCTAGGTAGGCCGCGAGGAGCCCCTGCGTGGACGCGAGGAGCGGGTAGGCGCCCGAGACGCCGCCCTTGAGCCGCGCCACCCACAGGCGCGAGAGGTCGGCGAGCTGGTCGATCCGGATCATCGCCGCCTCCCCGCGCCGGAGGCCGTAGCGGTAGATGAGCTCGAAGAGGAGCCGGTCGCGCAGCTGCGCGCGCGGTATCGCAGCGAGGAAGCGATCCACCTCCTCCTTCGTGAGGTACGAGACTCCGCGCTCTGCGCCGCTCACCGGCGTCCTCTGTGGCTTCCCATGGGGCTTGAGGCCGATTTTCACTCTTTTGTTCATTCTCGTGAGGGAGGAGGGACATCGGTCAGCCTACCCCCAGCCTGCCGAGTCGGCTAGACGCCTCGCGTTTGGTGGAGGTCGGTGTGTTACGGACGCAACTCACCGGCATCGACGAGGCGGGTGGCTGGCCTTGTCGCCGGCTCCGTCGCTCTACGGGCGGCGTCTTGGGGTGTCTCCTTTTTTCTGCAATCCGAGCACTTACTAAAGAGATCGGTGTTTTCAGCCCTCCCTCCGCGAAAGGACGCGAGGAAGAGTGAAAAGTGCCTTCGTGTTTCGTCGACGGCGGCATCGCGGCGCGGCAGTCCTCGCGTGCCTTATCTTAGCGGCCCCGGGTGGACGATCCGCTGGCGCCTTCCTCACACCGATGTCGATGCGATCGAATGCCCGAGCTGAGTGAATGCGCAACCGGCGACCTCGGATTGCGCACCGCGTAATGTTGTTGTATCGTGT
Organism: uncultured Holophagales bacterium; assembly: GCA_964384675.1. Lineage (GTDB taxonomy): Bacteria > Acidobacteriota > Thermoanaerobaculia > UBA5066 > UBA5066 > CAYLNK01. The sequence goes on from CAYLNK010000449.1 coordinate 2,698, forward strand.
AGTGAACACCGACCTCGCCTACACCGACCCTCCCCAGCACGCCCATGATCCTCCGCTCCGCGTCCTTCCTGCGCGACGAGCCGCGCAAGCGCAAGGCGTCCAAGGCTGCCCCGAAGAAGGCCCCGCAGGGGCGGCGCACTGCTCCCCGGGCCCAGTCCGCGCGGGAGCTCGACGCGCTCAGCGTCGACCTCGCCCTCTCCCCGCGCCAGATCCGGACCGACGCGCTCGAGACCGACGCGGCGGGCGACGCGCTCGCGAAGCGAGGCGACCTCGAGGCGGCCGCGGACATGTACGTCCTCGCGGACTCGACGGACAAGCTCGAGCTGCTTGCCCGGTACGCGTATGACCACCTGGAGGACGGCCTCGCCGCGCGCTGCCGCACCTACCTCGAAGCGCGTAAGCGCCACCTCGCGCGCAGCCGCGGGAACTTCTTCGCGACGCCTCTCGAACTCCGGCCGTTTCTCCATGACCCGAACGCGCAGCGCGTGCCGAGCCAGCCCCCCGAGCCCCGCGCCGCGCGCGTGCCGCTCGGGTCGATGGACGGCGCCCTCGCGGAGATCAACGACCGTCTCTACGACGAGATCCGCGCCGCGAAGGCGCCCTCGCGCATGCGCGTGTCGAGGTCGCCGCAGTTCGCGAACGAGATCAGCGTGGACCAGCTCCAGCGGCTCGACCCGGAGGGCGGGCCCGACGGCGACTGGGCCAACCCCACCCTCATCACGCTCACGATCGCCCCGGGCGGCCGGCTGACCCGCCAGCAGCTCACGCGCCAGCTCATGGCCGACTACGCCGAGACCCACGACGACGCGAGCCCCGCCGCGCGACGGCGCGAGGAGGCGCGCATCGACCAGACGCTCACGAACATGGTGGCGCGCGGCGTCCTGGTCGAGCGCGCCGGCTCGGTCGAGCTGAACATCGACCTCCGCTAACTAACCGTCACCCCATGCCCCCCGCCGAGCACCCTCCCCGCCACGCGAGCGCCGACCCAGCGCCACAGCCGACCGACCGCACCGCCGCGCGGGCGGCGGCGGACGTGGACCGCCTGCTCTC
>CAYLNK010000450.1:0-3733 GCA_964384675.1 uncultured Holophagales bacterium
GCCTCCCGGTGGGGCACCTCCCGGCGGCGCGCCTCCCGGCGGGGCGCCTCCCGGCGGGGGCTGATCGGATTCCGGGCCCGCGCGTCCAGCGGCGCGCGGGCCGCTTCCGCTCTCGGGAGCCTCACGTCCTCAGTCCAGGGGGCCGTCGAAGTCGACGTCTACGAAATGGAAGAAGACCAGGTGGGAGACCTTCCCGACCGGCTTCGGCTCCCTGTGGTGTTCCTGGACGCACCCCCGGTACAGCAGCCCCTCATTGGGCCGGACGACGCGTCGCTCCCCGTCCACGATCAGCGGCCACGGGGTCTCCCCGCTGTCCTCGAGGCAGAGGTCCAGGGTGTACTCGCACTGCGCGCGATCCACGTGGCGAGGGACGAACCCCCCGTCCGCGTAGCAGGCCATGAACACGTACGACCGGCGCACGGGATGTCGCAGAGCGGCCTCGACGAGCGGCGTCACCTTCTCGTGGAGCAGCTGCGCCAGCGGATCGTTGTGGCGGATCCAGCGCTGGCCCCACTCCTCCCAGCGCATTCCTCCCGAGTCCAGGAGCGCCCGGGTGTAGAGCCGGAACGACTCGAACAGGGGCGGGTCGAGGACGCCGCGGAGGATCTCCGTCTCGAGGGCAGCGCGACTCTCCGGCACGGGCGCGATCATCGTAACATCGAGGAATCGATGGCGGTCTACGCGCTCGGCCCTTACCGGGGGCTCCACTATCGTCCCTACACCGCCCTGTCCGCGACGCTCGCTCCCGAGGCCGTCGACGAGATCGTCCGTGTGGGTGAGTCGCTTCCCCGGATCGCCGCGACCGTGGCGCGGACGGAGGGCTCGATCGTCGACACGGGCTTCCGGGGCGCCAGCGTGTCGTGGATCTACCCGGGTCCGGGAGCCGCCGGGGTCTTCGATCGCCTTGCCGCCCTGGCCGAGGAGGTGAACCGGCAGTCCTACCGGTTCGATCTGATCGGCTTCGCCGAGCCCGTCCAGTACACCGTCTACGACGCGCCCAGCGTGGGATACGACTGGCACTTCGACATGCTCGACGCTCCGACCGAGGTCCAGCGCAAGCTCTCCCTCACGATCCAGCTGAGCGCGGCCGACGCCTATGACGGCGGCGATCTCGAGCTGCGCGATGGCTCGGGGGTCGCGCTCGCTCCGCGAGGTCTCGGCGCCGTCGTCGCCTTTCCCGGCTGGGCCCTCCACCGGGTCACCCCGGTGACCCGCGGGACACGTCGTTCCCTCGTGGCCTGGATCGGCGGCCCGCCCTTCCGGTAGCCTACGCGGGATGGCGAAGACGAGCTCGGTTCTCGATCAGAAGGTCCCTCTGGTTCCGGAGCCGTCCGGTGACGGCGGCGGTGGCGGAGGCGCGCCCGAGACCTCGAAGGTCCTGGGTCTCGAGATGCAGCAGCAGAAGGAGAACGAGTGGTGCTGGGCCGCCGTATCGACCAGTGTCGCCCTGTTCTACGTGCCCTCGGCGGCGTGGACCCAGTGTACCGTGGTGAACGGGCAGCTCCACCTCACGACCTGCTGCCAGGACGGCGGCTCGTCGGCCTGCAATCAGCCGTCGTATCTGGAGCAGGCCCTGGCCCTGGTGGGCCACCTGAACCAGGACTTCGGCGGTTCCCTCACGCTGGAGCAGATCGCCGCTCAGATCGATCAGGGGAAGCCGTTCGGGCTCTGCATCGACTGGACTGGCGGCGGCGGCCACTTCGTCGTGGTGGATGGCTATGACCTGACTGCCCGGACCATCGAGATCGAGGATCCCTGGTTCGGCCGTTCCACCGTCGCCTACTCCAGCTTCCCCGCGTCGTACCAGGGCGGGGGAACGTGGAGCTGGACGTACCTGACCCAGTAGGAGGCCGCCATTTCGCTGCATCTCCCTTCCGTTCCTGCAGACCGCCTCGAACGCATTCGGGAGGCCGTGCGCGGGCTCAGGTCGCGGGGGCGCCATGCCCCGGCGGCCCTGGGCGCCCTGCCGCCGGAAGAGCTCTCGTTGTCGGCCCCGCACGGGATCTTCGATCTCGGGATCGACGACCTGACGGCGGGCCGGGGCCTCGAGGCGGCACGTCCGGCCGGCTGGCGCTATCTCGTGGCGGGCCCGGGCGGTGCCGTCTCGGCCGCCGAGATCGGGCCCGGATCCGACGCCACCGCCCACGTGAACTCCGGTCCGTTCGTGGCCGCGACCGAGCTCGTGATGGCGGCGGCCGAGGCCCTTCCCGCGGTCGTCGCGCGTGACCACGAGGCGAGGCTCCTCCGCGTCGCGGCGCTCCACCTGATGGCACTCTGGCTGAAGAGCGACGATCCGGCTCACACCGACCTGATCGTCCCGCTTCCGCCGTCGCCTCCATTCGTGGCGCCGGGAAACGCCTATCCGGCCGGAGAGCTGCTCGACCTGCTGAGGGAGCCGGCCCGGCTCAAGGCGACGAAGGCGTACCACCGGTAGAGGCCACGAGGCGGCGCAGGTAGGCCCGCGCCTTCTCGACCGCTTCCGGCACCGTCTCTCCGGTCGCGAGGAGAGCGGCGATGGCGGCGGAGAGCGTGTCGCCGAGACCCGGCACCGGATCTGGCGACCGCGGCGAGACGATCCGGAGGTAGGTGCGACCGTCCAGGAGCAGGTCGACGATCTGCCGCTCGTCGCGCAGCGCTCCCATGATCAGGACGGCCCTGGGGCCGAGCGACTGGATCCGGCGGGCCGCGGCCTTCAGCTCCGTCTCGTCCCGGAGCGGGGCACCGGCCAGCGCGGCGGCCTCCTCGCGATTCGGCGTGGCCAGAGTGGCCAGGGGGAGAAGGCTCCGGACCAGAGCGTGAACCGAGGTCGCCCGGAGGTGGAGCCCCCCGGCCCGGCCCGCGAGAACCGGGTCGACGAGGACCGCACCCGGATACGACCGCAGCGCCCGCGCGACGGCCCGGATCGTCGGCACCGAGGTCATCAGCCCGACCTTGACGGCGGACGGCGCATCCGCGAGACCCGCCTGGATCTGAGCGGCCACCACGGAGGCCGGGACGTCGTGGACGGCCTTCAGCTCCCCTCCTTGACGGGCCGCCACCGCCGTCAGGGCCGAGCGGCCGTGAACGCCGAGCGCCGAGAAGGTCCGCAGGTCGGCCTGCAGACCACCCCAGCCGGTAGAGTCCGAGCCGGTGATCGTGAGCGCGACGGGGCGCACCATGCCGGTTCAGTCTAGCCCGTCGGCGAGACCACTCCTGCTATGCTCGATGCCCAGGAGGACGAACGCGATGGCCGACGAAATGCCGTCTCCTGCCACGCCCGCGACGGGCTCGGTCGCCCCTGGGTTCACGCTCCCTGGTCGCCTCGGCGCGAGCGTGGCGTTGAGTGATTTCCACGGGCGGCACGAGGTACTTCTGTACTTCTACCCGAAGGACGACACACCCGGGTGCACCAAGGAAGCCTGCAGCCTGCGCGACGGCTGGAAGGCGCTCGACGCCGCGAGCATCGTGGTCCTGGGCGTCTCGCCGGACGGGGCCGAGTCGCACAACGCGTTTGCCGCGAAGTACGACCTGCCGTTCGACCTCTTGACCGACGCCGATCACACCGTGCACGAGGCCTACGGCTGCTGGGGCCCGAACAAGTTCGCGCCCGGTGGCATCGGCACGATGCGGAAGTCGTTCCTCATCGGCAAGGACGGAGTCATCCGACACGTCTTCGAGAAGGTCGACGTCTCGAACCACGCGCGCCAGGTCCTGGAGGCCGCCGGGGTGGCGGCCCCCGCCGCCCCGCCGCGCC
>CAYLNK010000451.1:0-3729 GCA_964384675.1 uncultured Holophagales bacterium
GAGAGGACGCTCGACGCCGCGACCCGCCGGTAGAGCCCCGCCACGTTCCGGAGACGCGCCGGGAGCGCGGCCTCCGCCGCGGGTGAGAGCCGCGGCAGGCGGACGTCGACCGTCGCGAAGCCGTGCCGCCCGAGGCGGCGGAGCTCCCGGAGCGACAGGAGAGTCACGTGCTCGAACGAGGCGTCGCGGCGGAACCTCACGTAGCGCGCCTGCAGCCGGCGCGGCAGGAAGCCGACTCCGAGGAGGCCCACGTGCGGCTCGGGCGCCAGCGAGTAGCGGTTCACGGTGTTGAGCGCGAACGGCGCGCCCGACAGGAGGACCCGAGCGGCCTCCGCCGTGACGTCCGCCGGCCGGCGCGTGAACTCGAGCGTCGCGATCGAGACGGCCCCCGAGAACGAGCCGTCGGGGAACGGGAGCGCCTCGCCCCCCGCGCAGACGAGCGGCGGCTCGGGAAGCCCGAGGTCGCGGAAGCGGCGGCGCGAGAGGTGGAGCCACCGCATCGCGACGTCCACGCCCACGATCGGGACACCCTCCTTCCCCGCCACCGCGAGGAGGTTGCCGGTGCCGGAGCCGATCTCCAGCACGGGCCGGTCGGCGCGGCGCGGCCCGGCCGTCTCGAGCACGTCGAGCAGCCGGCGCGCCCGCACGTCGCCCCGGAGCGCGGACTCGACGTAGACCGGCCGGAGGTCCGGAGGCGTCACGTCCGAGTAGCTCCAGTAGTGCTCGAGCAGCGGTCGGAGAGCAAGCCGGTCGAGCGCTTCCAGCACGACGCCCGTCCGCGCGAGGTCCTCCTCGACGGGAAGGTACGGGTCGGGCTCGAGCCGGAAGTCCGGGATCCCCGCGACGACGGGGAACGTCCGTGCGCAGAGGTCGCAGCGAAAGGCCGTGCCGTCGGCCCCGAGAGGCCCCCGACAGCGCGGGCAGACGAGCGGGACGGCCGCCAGGGCCGGTGCGAGCCCCGCGGGCTCGGCCGCGGTCACACCGTGGGGAGGAGCGCCGGCGTCCTTCGGAGGTACTCGGCCTCGTCCGGGGTCTGCCGCCACACCTTCGCGCCCGCCATCGCGCGGACCAGCTCGGCCGGCTGGAAGACGATGCTCGGCCAGAGGAAGACCTCGTTCGTGCAGTGGCACGCGCGGTCCCTGATCTGCTGGCGGAGCACCTGCGCCTCCGGCGAATCCCAGATCTCGAAGAACCTCTTCTGCCGGAGGTTCCCGAGCGGCGGGTGCGACTCGCAGACCGAGACGTCGCCGTTGGCGTACACCACGCCGGTCATCACCCCCGCCGTGCAAGACACGTACTGCGAGTCCGTCTCCACGGTCTTCAGCTTGGCCCACTGCAGGAGCGGCTCCACGATGGAGCCGAAGCGCCCCTCCTCGCGGTCGCGCCACACCGCGGCGGCGTACGCCGCGAGCTCCCGGTACTTGTGGAGCGCCGGCCCCGCCAGCCCCGGGTTCTTGCGGTCGCCCCGGATGAGGGCGATGTTGTGGTGGTCCATGGCCGGGCAGGAGTCGTGGAGGTACTTCGTGAGCTCGCGCAGCTCGCCGAGGTTCTCGTGCGTCGCGGTCCCGATCGAGTGGATCCGGAGGCGCGGGTCCTCCTTCTGGAGGACCGCGAGCCGCTCGTACGTACGCATCGCGCGGTCGAACGACTCCTTGTTCCCGCGGAACCTGTTGTGGTACTCGGGCATCCCGTCCAGGGAGAGCTCGATGACGAAGAGCTGGAGGTCCTTGCTCCCCGAGAGGAGCTCGCGCACCTGCGCCTCCGTGCGCTCGGTGAAGAAGCCGCTCGACGGCACGTAGATCTGCCTGGCCTGGTTGCGAGACACGAAGAGCGAGCAGATCTTCGCGAAGTCCGGCCTCAGGAACGGCTCCCCCCCCGAGAGGTTCAGGTTCTCGAACGTCCCGAGGTCGGCGGAGAGGCGATCGATCTCGTCGAACGTCAGGTCGTTCCGCTGGTTGAGGTTCTGCCAGTAGAAGCAGTGCTCGCACGTCAGGTTGCAGATCGAGTTGATGAAGAGGATCAGGAACGGCGGCGTCTGCTTCTCCCGCGGGCTCCGCGCGAGGCTCGACAGCCGGACGTGGCGCGCGATGCGTGCGGTCGGGAGCATCCTGTCGACGATGCTAGCAGAGGGCTGCGGGCACGGACCGAACGGCGGTCTAGAATCGCGGGATTGGATCTCCCTTCAGTCTCAGTGGTGGTCGGCGCGCCGGTCCCGTCGAGGACCCTTGCGCTGTGCCTCGATTCGCTTCGGACCCAAGGCGGCGCCGAGGTCGTCGTGGTGGGGGACGTGTCAGTCGCCGGCGTGGAGGACGAGGTGCTGATCTCGGCGCCCCCAGGCACCTTGACCCCGCGGCTCTGGAAGGCGGGGCTCGACCGGGCACGCGCCCCGATCGTAGCGTTCCTCTCGGCGGAGTGTGTCCCCGGCCCGGCCTGGGTCGATCGGATCCGCGAGTCCCTCGCGCGGCGCCCGGACGCCGCGGCGGTCGGCGGTCCGATCGAGGCGCCGGCCCACGGCTCGGTCCTCGACGCCGCGTACCACCTCTCGCGCTTTTCGAGCTTCCTCCCGGGCGCGCCGCGCCCCGACGGCACCGAGCTCGCGGGCGACAACGTCGCCTACCGGCGCTCCGCGCTCGACGCGTGCGCGGCCGAGATGGCAAACGGGTTCTGGGAGACGCTCGTCAACGCCCGCCTCCGGGAGTCCGGCGCCGTCCTCGCCTGGGACGAGGGCCTGCGGGTCCAGGTGGCCGCCGGCGCGGGGCGCCTCGCGTTCGCGGCGCAGCGGTTCCAGCACGGACGGCACTACGGCACGACGCGTCCGCACCCGTCGCGCGCGGTCCATATCGTCCGGGCCCTGTCGTCGCCTCTCCTGATCCCGGTCCTGGCCGCCCGGATCGCGCGACGCTCATGGGACGCGGGTCTGGGAAGGGCGTACGCGCGGGCGCTGCCCGGCCTCCTCGTCTATCTGACCGCCTGGTCGGCCGGAGAAGGGGCGGGTCTCCTCGGGTCGCTGCGCCATGCGCAGGCATGAGCCCCGAGCGCTCGGTCGTCGTGGCGGCGCGCAACGGGCCGGCGGCCCTCGGGCGGCTCGCGGCCGCGCTCGACGACGAGCTGCGCTCCGGCCGGACGGAGCTGGTCGTCGTCGCGACGCCCGGGACCGAGGTCCCCGACCGGCCGTCCGTGCTGACCGTACCGTGTCCAGCCTCCAGCAGCCTCCCCGCCCTCCGCGCCGCCGGTCTCCTCGTGGCACGCGGAGACGTGATCGCCCTCACCCGCGACCTCTGCGTTCCGGAGCCCGGCTGGCTCGACCGGCTCGCCTCGACTCTCGAGCGGGAGGCCGCGGCCGCCGCCGGCGGCGTGATCGAGGTCCCTCCCGGCGCGGCGTGGGCGGACCGGGTCTCGCACCGGCTCGAGTACACCGCGTTCCGCCCCGGCGCCCGTGCCGGCGCGGTGACGGCCCTCGCCGCCACGAACGTCGCGTACTCCCGGGCGAAGCTCCTCCGGCATCGGGCCCTCGTCGAGAACGGTTACCGGGAAGGGGAGCTCCACGCGGTCCTCGCGGCCGCCGGGGAGCGCCTGGTCCTGGATCCAGGCGCCCGGGTACGGCTCGACTCCGCGCGGCCCTCCGGCTTCCACCTCGCCCAGCGGTTCCACGCCGGCAGGGTCCACGCGGCCGAACGCCGAGCGCGTCGCGGGCGGCGGGCGGGAATCCTCCACGCGCTCGCCACGCCG
>CAYLNK010000452.1:0-3723 GCA_964384675.1 uncultured Holophagales bacterium
GGAGGCGACGCGCACCCGCAGCGCCCCGGCGCGGCTCGCGTCCCCGGCCGTCCCCAGCGGCACGCCGCCCCGCCGCAGGAATTCGATGGCCGACGGCACGATCCGCTGCTCCCCGGGCGCGAGCGTCAACGCGACGCTGCCGGATCCGGCCGGACCGAGGGACTCGCGATACGACAGCTCGAGGCCGAGCGGCGCGTCCGCGCGGTTGGCGAGGACGAGCTCGCTCCCGAAGCGCGGCGTCTCGACGAGGACGGGCACGACCCACGCGGCCGGGGCCGTCGCCGGGATCGCAGCCGCCGCCGTCGACTCCACGAACGACCCGTCGTTGGTGACGTTGTCGTTCACGACGCCGTAGGCGCCGAAGGTGCCGCTTCCACCCACCCGCTCCACGAGCACGCTCCCGTTCGAGAGGCCGGTCGAGCCGAACGAGAGCTGCCGCCACTCGTACGGGCCGAGGACCGCCGCCTCGTCGAGCGTGGCGCGCGTACCGTCTCCGGCGCCGGAGATCGCGGTGATGCGGAGCGTCACCGGCGCGTCCGACGCGGCGTAGACCGCCACGTTCGAGCGGTCCGCGGCGTTCACGCGGAGGCCGTTCACGACGAGCCGCTCCGCGGAGACGGCCGACGGCGGAAGCCCGCCGTAGGCCAGGCCGGCGCTCCCGGCCGGGAGCGGAGCGACGGTCGGCGTGGTGGTGCGCGCCGTCACCGAGACGGCGTCCCGCGCCGCCGCGCACGGGAACGAGACGAGGAGCGTGCCCGCCTGCGCGCCTTCCGCCGTGGGAGGGATCCGCAGGCCCTTCGCGCGGAGCGCGGCGAGCACGTCGGGCACGACGACCTGCCGGCCCGCGGGGATCCGGTCCGTCACCGACCCGGAACCCTCGCCGAGCGACGCGGTGTACCGGTACGTCACCTCGACATCCCGGTCTCCGCGGTTCGTGAGCGAGAGCTCCGTGGTGTAGTGCGCGGTCGCGGTGGCGACGTCGAGCGCGATCGGCACCAGGCGCTCGGCATCGGCGGGGGCTCGCCGCGCGAACGTCTCCGCCGAGACGCCACCCGCCCGGGTGAGACCGCCGAAGAGGACGAGGCGCCCGCGCTCCGCGTCGTAGGCGAGGGCCCCGGCGATCCGCGCCGTCGGCCCCGCCTCGCGGAGGTGCCAGCCGGCGTCGTCCAGCTCCCAGACGCCCGGGAGCGAGGTCTCGTTCTCGTCGGCGCCACCGAAGAGGACGACGGCGCCCCGGCCGGCGTCGTACGCGAGCGCGGCGCCGTTGCGCACCGCGGGCGGCGGCGGAGCGATCTCGCGGCGGGTCCAGGCCGAGCCGTCGAACTCCCAGGTGTCGGAGAGCGGGCCGGTCCCGTCGAGGCCGCCGAAGAGGACGAGCCTCCCGCGGCGGGCATCGTAGGCGAAGAGGGGCGAGAGCCGGGCGGACGGCCGTGCCCCCAGCACGTCGACGCGGGTCCACGCCGCGCCGTCCCACTCCCAGACGTCGTTCGGTCGCGCGACGTGGTCCGCCATGCCGCCGAACAGCACGACCCGGCGACGCCGCTCGTCGTAGGCGAGCCCGTGCGCGCTCCTCCCCGGCGGTCCGACGCGGGCGGCGAGGCGCCAGGTCGCGCCATCCCACTCCCACGTCTCGGGGAAGTAGCGGTTGCCGTCGATCCGCTCGGTGTCGGTCCCGCCGAAGAGAACGACCCTCCCGCGCGCGGCGTCGTACGCGAGGAAGCCGTCGCGCCGCGGCTCGGGACCGGTGGCGGCGAGGCGCGTCCAGCGAGACCCGTCGAAGCCCCACGTGTCGCCCAGGTTCACGGTGCCGAAGATGTCGGCGACACCGCCGAAGGCAACCGTCTGGCGCCGCGCCGTGTCGTAGGCCATCCCGTGCGCCGCGCGCGCCGGGGGCGCGGGGCCGGTGACGAGGGTCCAGGCGGCGGGACACGTGCCGAGGGAGCCGGAGGAGGAGAGGAGGAGCGCGAGGAGGGCAGTCCGGGTGCTCTTCATGGCGGGCAGCGTAGGGACGCCCGGCCCGTTCCCCATCGCTCGGAGGACGAGCGCCCGGGCGGGACGACGAAGGCCGCGGCGGGAAGGACGAAGGCACGGCGGGCGGCGCGCACCGCGCGTCCTCTCCTCCGGGCCGTTCGTCCGTCCGACCGTGGCTTCGTCCCGACCGGCGTTGCCGGGCCCCGGTGTCCGGCCGATCATGCGACGTGGAGATCGCGCCCCCGCAGCCCCCTACGAGACGGCTCACCGGAAGCGTCCTCGCCGTCTGGGCCGCGGTCGCCGCGCTGAACGCCGGATCGCAGCTCCTCGGCTTCGCGTTCGAGCGCCCGGCCTGGGCGCCGGCCTCCCCGTGGATCGTCGTCTGGTCGCACGTCTCCTTCTCGGCCGCGTGGGCGGCTTGCACGCCTCTCGTCTTCTCGCTCGGCCGGCGCCTCCCGCTGCGCCGTCTCCGCGAGCCGCGCGTGGCGATCGGGCACGCGGGGGCGCTGGCGCTGCTCCCGGCGCTCGCCGTGGCGGTGACCTTCGTCGTCTTCAACCTCGGGCTCGGCTCGCTCTGGGGGCCGCCCGGCGAGCTCGTCTCGCAGCTCCCCGCCGTCTTCGCGTCCCACTACGGCCTACAGCTGCTGACGTACCTGGAGGCGCTCGGCGTGGTCTGCGCCCTGCAGCAGCACCACGAGGCCGGCGACGCCGAGGCGCGCGCCGCGCGCCTCTCCGGACAGCTCGCCGCCGCGCGCCTGGCCTCGCTCCGGACCCAGCTCCACCCGCACTTCCTCTTCAACACCCTCAACAGCCTGATGCCCCTGATCGGCACGCGCCCCGAGGAGGCCGAGCGGATGCTCCGGAAGCTGGGCGAGCTGTTCCGGGGCAGCCTCGCGCGGACGTCGCCCCTGACGACGCTGCGCGACGAGATCGACTTCGTGACGGGCTACCTCGATCTGCAGCGCGCCCGGTACGGGGCGCGCCTCCAGGTGGAGGTGAGCGCGGACGCGGGTCTCGACGGCGCGGCCGTCCCGCCCCTCATCCTCCAGCCCCTCGTGGAGAACGCGATCCGGCACGGGCTCTCGCCCCGTCCGGGCCCGGGACACCTCGAGATACGGGCCGGGCGGAGTCGCGATCGGCTCGTGCTGGAGGTGCTGGACGACGGCCTCGGGCTTCACGCGACCGGCCAGCCCGGCGTCGGACTCGCGAACTCCGGGAAGCGGCTGCGCCAGCTCTTCGGCGACGAGCAGCGGCTCGAGCTGTCGAGCCGTCCGGGAGGCGGGACCACCGCCCGGATCGAGATCCCGTTCACGCTCCTCGGCGGGCGGAGCGCGTGAGCGCCCCCCGCGCCCGGACCGTCCTTTTCGTGCTGGGGGCCTCGACCGCGCTCGGCCTGGTGCGGGCAGCCTCGACGCTTCTCCCTCTCCGGCTCGCGGCGCCCTCGGACCCCGCGAACGCCTCCGCCGTCCTCCTCTCGGAGCTCGCCTCCGCCTGGCTCTTCGCCCTGCTCACTCCCCTCGCCCTTCGCGCCGTGCGGGCGTCCCCCCTCGCGCGCGGCCGGCGGCTTCGCTCCCTGGCGCGCCTCCTGGGGGCGCTCCTGGTGATCACCGCGCTCCACGAGGCGCTCTTCTGGCCGGTGCGCGTCCGCCTCAGGGACGGGCGGCTCGACGCCCCGACGCTGGCCTCCTTCGCCCGGCGACAAGGCGCGGTCTACGCGAACGTGGCCTTCCTCACCGGGATCGGCCTCGTGGC
>CAYLNK010000453.1:0-3714 GCA_964384675.1 uncultured Holophagales bacterium
CGAGCACCGTGCGGTCGGCGCTGCGCGTCGGGGCGCACCGGCTGGTCGACAAGGTGGAGCTGCCGCCCTTGCCGTTCGAGGCCCCGCGCACGCGCTTCAACGACCCGGTCACGCCGCACCGGGTCTGGGGCGGCGTGACGTTCGAGCTCGACCGGATCAAGACGCTCAAGAACGCGGTCGAGGGCGCGACGGTGAACGACGTCGTCCTCGCGGTCTGCGCGGGCGCCCTGCGGCGGCTCCTCCAGATGCGCGGCGAGCTGCCCGACAAGCCCCTCGTCGCGATGACGCCCGTCTCCGTCCGGCCCGAGGAAGCCCGCGGGGCGATGGGGAACATGGTCTCGGCGATGCTCGTCTCCCTCGCCACCGACGAGCCCGACCCGGCGAAGCGCCTCCAGGCCATCCGCGACGGGGCGCGGCGCAGCAAGGCGTATCACCACGCGGTCGGAGCGCGGACGATCATGAATTACACGCAGGCCGTTCCGTTCTCGATCGCGGGCGTGGCCGCGCGCCTCTACACCGAGCTCGGCCTGGCGCGCCGCCACGCCCCGCTCTTCAACGTCGTGATCACGAACGTGCCCGGACCGCAGGTCCCCCTCTACATGGGCGGCGCCCGCCTCCTGACGAACGTCGGCGCGGGCCCGGTCTTCGACGGGATCGGCCTCTTCATGCCGGTCCTCAGCTACGCCGGCACGCTCTCCATCGGTGTGACGTCGTGCCGGGAGATCCTCCCGGACGCCGAGGAGCTGTGCCGGCTCCTGACCGCCTCGATACAGGAGCTGGAGCTCGCCGTGACGGCGCCGCCCGAGCCCCGCTCGAAGCGCCCGGCGACGCGGAAACGGGCCGCGGCCCGCTCGACGAGCCGTCCGCGAGGTCGCGGGCGGGCGTAGACTCGCGCCACGTGGACCCGTACGCGCCGCACGCCGAGCCGCCGTCCCGTCTCCTCCTCCTCCTCGAAGGGCGCGCCCTCTACGAGCTGAGCGTCCTGCCCCTGGCGCTGCCTCTGCTGAACCGCTCGCCGCGCGGCGACGGTCACCCGGTGCTGGTCCTGCCCGGCTTCCTGGCGGGAGACGGCTCCACCGTCCCGCTGCGTTACTTCCTCCACGGCCTCGGCCACGAGACGCACCCGTGGGGGCTCGGGCGGAACCTCGGCCTGCGCGAGGACCTGCGCGACCGGATGCTCGAGCGCCTGCGGGACGTGCGGCGCCAGAGCGGCCGGCGCGTCTCGCTCGTCGGCTGGAGCCTCGGCGGCGTCTACGCCCGCGAGCTCGCCCGGATGGCGCCTCACGACGTGCGGTCGGTGATCACGCTCGGCAGCCCGTTCACCAACAACCCGAAGGCCAACCACGCCTGGCGCCTCTTCGAGTTCTTCAGCGGCGTCGACCTCGACGAGATGGACCCGGCGTCGATGGGCTGGACCGGCGTGCCGATGCCGGTGCCGACCACCTCGATCTTCAGCCGCACGGACGGCATCAGCGCCTGGCGTTGCAGCCTCCAGCCGGAGGGGCCGCGCAGCGAGAACATCGAGGTCCTCGAGGGGAGCCACCTCGGCCTCGGCGTCAACCCCCTGGCCCTCTACGCCATCGCCGATCGGCTCTCGCAGCCCGAAGGCGTCTTCCGGCCGTTCCGGCGGGACGGGATCCTCCGCTACCTCTACCCGGACCCGTTCCGGCCGCACCGATTCCCGCTCGGAACGGCGGCTCCCGCGAAGGCCGCGCGGCCTACTTCGACTTCGGGTCGCCCGGGTTCGTTCCGGCCTTGATCTCGTCGATGTTCTTGATGCCGTCGCCGTCGCTGTCGAGCGGCTCGACCTTCGCCCAGTCGTGCACCTTCGGCGACGCCTTCGGGTCGATCAGCGTCTTGGCGACGTCCTTCCCGAAGGGGTTGTGCTCGTGGTCCTCTTTCTTGGGAAGGGACTTCACGTGGCAGGTGCTGCACTTCCCGAGCTTCGCCTTGGCGTCCGGGTAGCGCGTCTGGAACTCCTTGAGGTTCTCGATCGACGCGTAGAGCAGCGGGGCGGCGAGGAGAGCGGCGAGCGTGAGGACGGCGGCGGCGGGACGTTTCAAGGGACCCTCCTGTTCACGGGGACGACGAGGACGATAGTGGCAGGCACGCGCCGGTTCCACGAAAGGTTCCCTTCAGAACCGCCCTGATTCAGGTGCCTCATGGCGGCGCTACCGGCGCGGCGGCGCCAGGATCGAGCGGGCCTCCGCCGGCACGGAGGTGAGGTGCACGACCACTCCCCCGTCGTGGACGGCGACCACCTTGGCGTAGACGTCGGCCGCCACCTCCGAGCCGTCCCGGTCCCGGAAGCGGAGCTTGACGTTGGTGAGCGGGGCGAGGGGCACCGCGAGGGCCAGCACGCAGCGGTGAGCGCCGAGCGACACGACCGTGGCCTCGAGGCGATCCGTCCCGGCCTCCTTCCCCTCGAGGACGGAGACGTGGACCGCCAGCGGCACCTGGAGCGGGACGAGCGGCTCGTCGAGCGAGGGCACCCGGAGAGCGCCGAGGCCGAGCAGCTCGTGCGCCGCGATCGGCTCGGAGAACCCCTTGGCCCGCAGCTCCACCCGCCGGCCCACCTCCACGTCCGGTCCCGCCGCCAGCCGGGTCGCCTCGGAGACCAGCACCTGGCCCCCGACCGTCGCCGACTCGACCCGGGCGGTCAGGTTCACGTTGCTCCCCACGATCCCGTACTTCGCCCGGGAGAGCGAGCCGATGTTCCCGACGATCACCTCGCCGGTGTGGAGGCCGATCCCCATCTCGAGCTCGGGGAGCCCGCTCCGCCGGTTCTCCTCGTTCACGCCCGCCATCGCCGTCTGCATCTCGATCGCGCAGGCGACGGCGCGCGTGGCGTCGTCCGGCGCCGAGACCGGGGCTCCGAAGATCGCCAGGATCGCGTCGCCGATGAACTCGTCGATCGTGCCGCGGTGCCGTGTCAGGACGTCGGCCATGGCGCCGAGATAGCCGTTCAGGACCCGCATCACGGCCTCCGGGGCGAGCCGCTCGGAGAGCGCCGTGAAGCCCCTCAGGTCGGACATCAGGATCGTCACGACGCGGCTCTCGCCGCCCAGCCGCAGGGCGTCCTCCGAGGCCAGCAGCCCGGTCACGACGTCGTCCGGGAGGTAGCGCCCGAACGTCCGGCGGATGAAGAGGTTCTTCCGCTCCAGCTCCGCGGTGAGGTGCTTGATCGCCAGGTGGGTCCGCAGCCGCGCCAGCACGACGGGCATGTCGAGCGGCTTGGTGACGTAGTCGTTCGCCCCGAGCGTGAGCGCCTCCACGACGCTCGCGCTCTCGCTGAGCGCCGTCGCCATGATCACCGGCAGGACCGTGACCGGGTAGCGGGAGCGGAGCGAGCGCAGGACGTCGATGCCGGAGAGGCCCGGCATCACCACGTCGAGGAGGACGAGGTCGGGCGAGGCGGCCTCGACCGCCCGGAGGGCTTCTTCTCCGTTCGGCGCTTCGACCACCTCGTATCCGGCCCGCTTCAGGTTGACGCGCAGCAGCATCAGGTTGACGGGGGTGTCGTCGACGATCAGGATCTTGTCGGCCATGGACGGACGCCTCCACTATAGCGATCCCGCGGGCGAGCCCCCGATCGACCGCGAGCGTCTGTCGGCGGTGACGTTCGGCGACCCGGAGTTCGAGGCCGAGCTGATGGCCGCGTTCCTGGGGGACACCGCCTCGGCGATCGAGCGCCTGGCCGCCGCCCTCGCCGCG
>CAYLNK010000454.1:0-3712 GCA_964384675.1 uncultured Holophagales bacterium
GCGACGCGCAGGGCGGCCGGCCGGCTCGACCAGCCCGATTGCCGAGGTCGGCGCCGAGGAGCCCGAGACCGCGTCGAGCGCGAACGCCAGGTCGTGCGCGGAGCGGAAGCGCTCGTCGGGCTCTTTCTCCAGGCAGTGCCGCACGATCCGCTCCAGCCCGGACGGAGGGGGACCACCGCTCCCGAGCGTCAGCTCGGGCGGGTCGTCGCGCAGGATCGCCGCCATCGTCTCGGCCGCGGTGTCACGCTGGAACGGCCGGCGTCCGCTCAGCGCCTCGTACAGCACGACGCCGAGCGAGAAGAGGTCGGACCGCGCGTCCGCCGGGCGTCCGCGCACCTGCTCGGGCGACATGTAGCCGACCGTGCCGAGGACCGTGCCCGGGCCGGTCGCCGGCGCGGCCGTCGGCGACCGCGTGTCGGCGGTGGCCGCTTCGGGCAGCTGCCGGGCGAGGCCGAAGTCGAGGATCTTGACGTGCCCGCCCCGCGTGACGAACAGGTTCTCCGGCTTCAGGTCGCGGTGCACGACTCCCTTCTCGTGCGCCGCCGCGAGACCCTGCGCGATCTCCCGCCCCAGCTCGATCGCCTTGCGGGGCGGCAGCGCCCCGCCGGCGAGGCGCGCGCGGAGGGTCTCCCCCTCGAGGAGCTCCATCACGGCGTAGGCGGTCCCGGTGGCCTCGTCTCGCCCGAAGTCGTGGATCGCGAGGATCGCCGGGTGCGACAGCGCCGCCACGAGGCGCGCCTCGCGCTCGAAGCGATCGCGCGCGTCGCCGTCGCCGGCCAGGCGGTCCGGCAGGACCTTCAACGCCACGTCGCGCCCGAGCTTGGCGTCGCGGGCCCGGTAGACCTCCCCCATCCCGCCCGCGCCCAGGGGCGCGAGCACCTCGTAGGGACCGAGCCGGCTTCCGGGAACGAGCGCCATCCCTCACGCGAGGATACCGGCGAAGCCCGTCAGCCGCGGCCGGCCTCCCGGAACGCCGCGTTCAGCTCCGCGAACGAGGCCGCGCCGGCGAGGCCGTCGAACGTCCCCGTCTCCTTCAGGCTGGTGGCGGCCCGCAGGAACGCGCCCCAGGCCACCCGCGCCAGGGCCGAGCCGACCGAGATGCGGCGGACGCCGAGGTCGGCGAGCCGGGAGATCGTGAGGACCGGGGTGGGCGCCGAGACGAGGACGTTCACCGGCTTCGGCGCCACCGCCTTCACGATCGCGGCGATCGCCTCGGGCGTTCTCACGCCAGGGGCGAAGAGGCAGTCCGCCCCGGCCTCGGCGAAGGCGGCGAGCCGATCCAGCGCGAGGCGCTCCGCGTCCGGGTGTCCGACGAGCCACGCCTCGCACCGCGCGGTGAGGAGCACCGGCAGGCCGCTGCCGTCGATCGCCCGGCGAGCCGCGCGGATCCGCTCGATCGCGAGGCCGCGCTCGTACAGCGGCGCGGCGGGATCGCCGGTCGCGTCCTCGATCGAGAGGCCGGCGACCCCGGTCGCCACGCAGAGGGCCACGTTCGCGGCGACGTCCTCCGGTTCGTCGGCGTAGCCTGCCTGAAAGTCGGCGTTGACGGGGAGCGAAGTCGCCGCGACGACATCCTTCACGTGGGCGAGCATCACGTCGCGCGGGACGGCCGTCACGTCGTCGGGGAACGCGCGCGTGAAGGCGAAGCCCGCGGACGTCGTCGCCAGCGCCTCGAAGCCGAGGCGGGCGAGGAAGACCGCGGTGCCGGCGTCCCACGGGTTCGGGAGCACGAAGCAGCCAGAGAGGTGGAGGGCGCGGAACCGCGCGATCGCCGCGCGCGATCTGGCTTCGGGATCGCTCATCGGGGAATCCTATGCCGGCACGGAGACGGCCGAGGGCTGGTACGAGCCGGGCACGAGGCGCCCCGCGATCGAGATCCGGTTCCAGGCGTTGATCGCCGCCACGGCGAGCGTAAGGTCGCAGAGCTCCTTCTCGGTCAGGTGGGGGCGCACGATGTCGTATACCGCGTCCGGCACGTGCCCGTCCGAGACACGGGTGACCGCCTCGGTCCACTCCAGCACCGCGCGCTCGCGGGCCGTGTAGCAGGGGCACTCGCGCCAGGCATCGAGGGTGGAGAGACGAAGCTCGGTCTCGCCGAGGGCCCGCAGGTCCTTCCAGTGCATGTCGAGGCAGAAGGCGCAGCCGTTGAGCTGGGAGGCGCGCAGCTGCGCCAGTCCGAGGAGCGTCTTCGGCAGGCCGCAGCCCTGGAGGTAGCGCTCCAGGGGTTCCATGGCTTCGTAGACGCCCGGGGAGACGCGGGCATAGGCGAGTCGTGGCTTCATGGAGTCCTCCTGTGCGGATCGTGGCCTCTCCGGCTCGATCGTCGCTCCGGGGCCGGAGAGAAGGTAGGGCGTTCGATGGTCTGGCACCAGGTCCAATTGTGACAATGTGGGCCAGGCCAATTCAGAATCGGCCCGTGGACCTCCACGTGACGCTCTCGGGCCGGGGTGACCTGGCGGCGCGGATCTACCGTGAGCTCCTCGCCGCCATCCGCGACGGCCGGCTCCGCCCGGGCGAACGCCTCCCGCCGACCCGGGACCTCGCGCGCCGTCTCGGCGTGGCGCGTCAGACGGTGACGGTCGCCTACGAGCGGCTCGCGGGGGAGGGCTTCGTCGACGGCCGGGTCGGCTCGGGGACGTTCGTGACCACGGTGGCGCTCGCCGCCCCTTCCGGGGACCGCCGCGCCCCGTCCAGCGCCGGGGTGAGGGCGCGGAGCTTCTGGGAGGCGCTCTCCTCGGGAGCGCCCGGCCTCGAGAGGCGCGCCGGCGCCCCGCCGCGCTTCGACTTCCGGGTGGGGAGTCCGGACGCCCGGCTCTTCCCGATGACGGCCTGGAGGAGACTCGTCTCTCGGGAGCTGCGTCCGTCGGCCCTCCTCTCGGCCGCGTACGGCGATCCCGCCGGACACCCCGGGCTGCGTGCCGCGATCGCGCGCCACGTCGGGATCTCCCGTGCCGTGCGCGCCTCGGCGGACGACGTCCTGGTGACCCGCGGCGCCCAGCACGCGTTCGACCTGATCGGTCGTGTGCTGATCGAGCCGGGATGCTGCGTCGCGGTGGAGGACCCGGGCTACCCGCCGGTGAGGCAGCTCTTCGCGAGCCTCGGCGCGCGCGTCGTCGGCGTCGCGGTCGACACCGAGGGACTCGACGTGGCGGCGATCCCGCGCTCGGCGCGCCTCGTCTACGTCACGCCGTCCCACCAGTTCCCGCTCGGCGTCGCGATGTCCCTGGCGCGGCGCCTGGCGCTTCTCGACTGGGCGGAACGGCGGGACGGGGTGGTGGTCGAGGACGACTACGACAGCGAGTTCCGCTTCGGGGGCCGGCCCCTCGATCCGCTCCAGAGCCTCGACCGGAGCGGGCGGGTCGTCTACGTCGGCTCCTTCTCGAAGGTCCTCCTGCCGGGGCTGCGGCTCGGATTCGCCGTGGCGCCGGCGTCGCTCCAGCCGGCGCTCCGCGCCGCCCGGCGGCTGACCGACTGGTATGGAGAGGGGACCGCGCAGGGAGCGCTCGCGCGCTTCATCGACGAGGGGCTCCTCGCTTCGCACGTGAAGCGGTGCCGGCGCGACTACGCCGCGCGACACGAGCGGATCGCGGCGGCGCTCTCGGGCGAGCTGGCCCCGTTCCTGGAAGGGATCCCTTCCGCGGCCGGCCTCCACGTCGCCGCGCGGCTCGTGCCCGGCGGCGCGGACCTCGGGGACGTGCTGCGGCGCGCCGCC
>CAYLNK010000455.1:0-3703 GCA_964384675.1 uncultured Holophagales bacterium
GAGCTCGCGACGCGGGCGCTCCCGGACGGCGGCGTGATCGAGGCGACCGGCCGGCTGACGTCGTTCTGGAGCGCGACCGGCTCGCTCCGCCGCGTCGAGCTGACGCCGGAAAGCGTGACGCACGACGGCCGTCCGCTCCCGATCGTCCGCCCGCTCTCCTTCGTGGTGGCGGGGGACCTGGATCCACGCGCGCTCGCCGACGCGGGCGACCGCGTCACGGTCCGCGGTCCGCTCCGCCTTCCCGACCTGCCCCGCACCTCCCGCGAGCCGTTCCGCCTGCCGCCGCAGCCGTACCTGACGCTGAAGAGCGCGGCCCAGATCGACCGGCTCGAAGGGCCTTCGGGCGTGGAGGGGGCGGTCCAGCGCCTCCACCGCGCGGTGCGCGGGCGGCTGGAGAGAAACGCCGGCGAAGCGGGCCGCACCGCGCTGCCCCTCGTGCTGGCGCTCCTCTTCGGCGAGACGTCCGACCTGCCGGCCGCGACCACGGCGGCCTTCCGCGACGGCGGCGTCGCCCACGTCCTCTCGATCTCCGGGCTCCACATCGGCCTCGTGGCCGTCGCCGTTTCGTGGCTCCTCCGGCGCACCCGGCTCGACGTGCGGGCGCGCGACGTGGCGATCCTCGTCCTGGTCGCGGCGTATGCGCTGTTCGCCGGGGGCCGTCCCCCGGTGGCGCGGGCCGCGCTGATGATCGGGCTCTACCTCCTTTCGCGCCTGCTGGGACGGCCGACGTCGCCGGGGCAGGTCGTGGGCTTCGCGGCGGCGGCGCTCCTCCTCTGGGAGCCGGCGAATCTCTTCGACATCGGCTTCCAGCTCACGTTCGCGGCCGTCTTCGGGCTCTCCGCGTTCGGGGTGCCGGCGATCGCGGCGCTCGAGGAGCGGGGCCTCCCGCGGTGGCTCGCCACCTCGCTCGGCGCGACGGCGGGGGCCGAGCTCGCGGTCTTTCCCGTGCAGTGCTTCGTCTTCAACGTCGTCCCGTTCGTGTCCGTCGTGTCGAACCTCGTCGTGGTGCCGATCGCCAGCCTCCTCATGCTCGCCGCGCTGGCGGCGCAGCCGCTCCTCCTTGCGACGCCGGGGACGGCCGCGCTCGCCTGGGCGCCGCTGTCCCTTCTCGTCTCGTCGATCGTCGGGCTGCTCGAGCTGCTGGACCGGCTCGCGGCGTTCCGCCTGGTCCCGACGCCGCCCTTCTGGCTCGTCGCCGTCCTGGGAGCCCTGCTGGCCCTCGGGGCGCTGCGACGTGCGCGCCTGCTCCTGGTTCCGGCGCTCGCGCTCGTCGCCGCGATCCTGGTGCGGCCGGCCGCCGTCGCCGAGGCCGGGACCGCGCGGCTCCAGGGGATCGACGTGGGGCAGGGGGACGCGTGGCTCCTCGTCTCGGAGCAGGGGCGCGTCCTCGTGGACGGCGGCGGGAGCATCGACCCCGAGCTCGACTTCGGCCGGAGCCGGCTCCTGCCGAAGCTGGCCGACCTGGGCGCGGTCGCGCTGGACGCGGTCGTCCTGACGCACCCGCATCCCGACCACGCGCGCGGGCTCCTCTCGACGCTCGCGCTCGTCCCCGTGCGGCAGCTCGTCGTGGCGCGCGGCGCACCGCGGAACGCCTTCCTCGACGAGGTGCTCGCCGCGAGCCGGCGCCGGGGGGTCCCCGTCGTCCGTCTCGGCGCCGGGGAGAGCTTCGCCGCCGGCGGCTTCGACCTGCGCGTGCTCCATCCCGGCCTGGAGACGTACGCCCGATCGAAGGAGAACAACGGCTCCCTCGTCCTGTCGACTCGCCTCGGCATTCGGACCGTCCTCCTGACCGGCGACGTCGAGGCCTCCGCCGAGAGGGACCTGCTGGCGCGCGGCGGCCCGCTGCGGGCGGACGTCCTGAAGGTGGCGCACCACGGGAGCCGCACGTCGACGACGCCGGCGTTTCTCGCGGCGGTCGCGCCCCGCGTGGCGCTCGTGGGCGTCGGCCGGAGGAACCGGTTCGGGCACCCGAGCCCGGAGGTGCTGGAGCGGCTGTCGGGGACGCTCGTGCTGCGCACCGACCGGGATGGGGACTTCACCGTGGTCTCGCGCGGCGGTCACCTCTTCCCGGAGCGCCGGCCGTGAGGCCGAACGGCGTCCTCGCCGTCGTCGGCGCGACGGCGACGGGCAAGTCCGCCCTGGCCGTCGAGCTGGCCGCGCGGCTGGGCGGCGAGGTCATCTCCGCCGACGCGTTCGCCGTCTACCGGCGGCTCGATGCGGCCACCGCCAAGCCGTCTGCCGAGGAGCGGGCCCGCGTGCCGCACCACCTGATCGACGTGAAGGAGCCGTCGGATCCGTACAGCGCGGGGGAGTTCGCCCGGGAGGCGCGCCGCATCGCCGGGGAGGTCCTCGGGCGCGGCCGCCTGCCGATCCTCTGCGGCGGGACGGGCTTCTACGTGAGGAGCTTCTTCGACGGGCTCTTCGAGGGGCCGACCCGGGACGAGCGCCTCCGCGCGGCTCTCGAGGCGGTGCGCGCCCGGCGCGGCCCCGAGTTCCTGAAGAAGGCCGTCGACGTCCTCGACCCGGCCGCCGGCGCCCGGGTCCTGCCCCGCGACGCCGCCCGCGCCATCCGGCTCCTGGAGATCGCCTTCACGACCGGGCGCCGCCCGACGGCGCTCTTCGCGGAGCGTCCCGGAGAGAGGTGGGAACGTCCCGCGGTGAAGCTCCTCCTCACCTTGCCGCGTCAGGAGCTGTATGGAAGAATCGAGTCTCGTTTTTCCCGGTCGTTCGAGGCGAGGCTCCCAGACGAGGTCCGGTCCCTTCTCGCCTCTGGCCTTTCTCCCCGGGCGCCCGGGTTCGCGGCCATCGGCTACCGGGAGACGGTGGAGCTGCTGGAGGGTCGGATCGATCGTCACGAGTGGGCCGAGCGCGTCGTGCGCGAGACGCGGCGCTTCGCCAAGCGGCAGGAGACCTGGTTCCGGCACGAACCTGGCTTGATCCCCCTCGATGCGGGGGATCCGGGCCTGATCGGCCGGGCGCTCGAGGCCGTCGCGCCCCTTTTCTCCCGATAGGAGTCGAACTCGATGCTGAATGCCAAGCCGCCCATCAACGTGCAGGACGGGTACTTCTACCAGCTCCGGCGCGACAACACGGTCGTGGAGGTGACGTTCGTCTCCGAGCGGAAGCGGGTGGGGCGGATCCGCCGCTTCGACAAGTACGCGGTGGTCCTCGAGGTCGACGGTCGTGAGGAGCTGATCTACAAGCACGCCATCGCTTCGGTCACCACGCTCGGCGGCCCGGTCGGCCCGGCCGTGGCGCCCGGGTTCCAGCCCAGCCGCTGACCGCGTGACGATTCGCCCCGCACGAGCCTGGGGCCTGGCGTTCGCCTTGCTCGCGGGCTGTGCTTCGGCACCCCCTGCGGCGCGGAGCGGGGACCTCGCGGACGTCTCGGGCTTCGCGTTCCGGGACCCGCGCCAGGGGGCCCCACGCTCCGCGCTCTCCAGGAAGGACGGCCGTCGCCTGGACGAGGCGCTATCGGCGCTCCGGGCGGGCCACGTGGCGGAAGCGGAGCGCGCCCTGAACGGCTCCTCCTCGAGCGGAGAGGGGCGGTCGGCGCTCCAGCTCGCCCGGATCTACGTCGCCGTCGCCGCGAACCGGTGGGAGCAGGCGCTGGTCGACCTGGACGCCCTGGTCAAGGCGGCGCCGGGCTACGTGGCCGCGGTGGAGGCCCGTGCGGACCTGGCCGCCGCCCGGGCTTCGGCCG
>CAYLNK010000456.1:0-3692 GCA_964384675.1 uncultured Holophagales bacterium
GCGGAGCGCGTCTCGCGGGCCCTCGGCGCGGTGGGGCTCGAGGCGCGCGCCGGCCACCGCCCCGACCAGCTCTCGGGCGGCGAGCGCCAGCGCGTCGCCATCGCGCGCTCGGTGGTGATGGGACCGTCGATCCTCCTGGCCGACGAGCCGACGGGGAACCTCGACGCAGCCTCCGGCAAGGAGGTGCTCGCGCTCCTCGAGGGGATGAACGCCGGAGGGCTCACGCTGATCGTCGTCACGCACGACCCGGCGCTCGGCGAACGGGCGCGGCGCCGCATCCGGCTCAGCGACGGGGCGATCGCGGAGGACCGGTGACCTTCCGCGACCTCCTCGCCTTCGCGTTCGGCGCGCTCCGCGGGCACCGCCTCCGCACCGGCCTCTCGCTCCTCGGCGTCGCCATCGGCGTGGCGTCCGTCGTGATCCTGACGAGCCTCGGCGAGGGGGCGCGCCTCTTCGTGACCGAGGAGTTCCAGAGCCTCGGGACGAACCTCCTGATCCTCCTGCCCGGCAAGACCGACACCACCGGGACGCTGCCGGTGGCGGGCGGCGTGACCCACGACCTGACCCTCGACGACCTCGAGGCGATCAAGCGACGCGTCTCCTCGGTGCGCTACGCGGCGCCGATCGTGACCGGCACGGTGAAGGCCGAGACGGACGGGCGCACGCGGGACGTGATCGTCGCGGGAACGAGCTGGGAGCTCGGCCCCGTCCGCCGGATCCCGATGGTGATGGGGCAGTACCTTCCCCGGGGTGAGACCGATCGGCCCCCTCACGTCTGCGTGCTCGGATACGACGCCTGGAAGGAGCTGTTCCCCGGCGAGAGCCCGCTCGGGAAGTTCGTGAGGGTGGGGACGGAGCGGTTCCGCGTGATCGGCGTGGCCGGCCCGCGCGGGATCTCGATCGGCCTGCGCCTCGACGAGATCGTCCACGTCCCGGCGGCGCACGCCCTCCGGATGTTCAACCGGCGCGGCGTCTTCCGCGCGCTCCTCGAGGTCCACTCGCGGGGTGAGATCGGCATGGCCAAGGCCCGCATCCTCCACGTCGTCGCGGAACGACACGGCGGGGATCCCGACGTCACGATCCTCACCCAGGACGCGGTGCTCGCCGGCTTCGGGAAGGTTCTGGCCGTGCTCACGGCCGCGCTCGTCGGCATCACCGCGATCTCGCTCTCGGTCGCGGGGATCGGCGTCATGAACGTGATGCTGGTGTCGGTCTCGGAGCGGGTGCGTGAGATCGGTCTCCTGAAGGCGCTCGGAGCCAGCACCCGTCAGGTGCTGGCGGCGTTCCTGGCCGAGGCCTCGGTCCTCTCGACGCTCGGCGGCCTGACCGGGCTCGCGACGGGCCTCGCGGCGGTGCGGCTCCTCCGCGCCGTCTACCCGTCGTTCCCCGCGCGGCCGCCCGTGTGGGCCGCGCTGGGCGCCCTCGCCGTCTCGGCGATCGTCGGCGTCGTCTTCGGGATTCTCCCGGCCCGGCGGGCCTCGCGGATGGAGCCCGTGGCCGCGCTCTCGGGCCGCTGACGATGCCGTTCCTCGACCTCCTCCGTCTGGCCGGGTCGGCGATCCTGGCCAACCGGCTGCGGTCGTTCCTGAACGTCCTCGGCATCGTGGTGGGCATCACGTCCGTCCTGCTCCTGACCTCGCTCGCGGGCGGGACGCGTGCGACCGTGATGTCGGAGTTCACGTCGTTCGGGACGAACATCGTGAGCGTCCAGCCGGGCCGGTTCCGCACCACGGGTCTCCCGACGCAGGCCGGCGGCACGATCCGGCGCCTGACCATCGCCGACTCCGAGGCGCTCCGCCGTGTGCCCGGCGTGCAGGCCCTCGTGCCGGTGATCTTCGGCGTGGCACGGGTGCAGGCGGGGGTGCGGGCGCGCAGCATCTTCGTCTTCGGCGTGACCTCGGAGATGGAGACCGTCTGGAGCCTCCGCCGCGCGCGCGTCGGCCGCTTCCTGCCTCCCGGAGACCCCGACCGCCCGCAGCAGGTGGCGGCGATCGGGACCAAGGTGGCCCGGGAGCTCTTCGACGGCAGCCCGCTCGGCGAGAGGGTCCGGATCGGGGACCAGCGCTTCCTCGTCGTCGGCGTGATGGAGGCCAAGGGGAACATGCTCGGCTTCGACGTGGACGACGTCGTCTACGTCCCGACCCTCGCGGCGCAGCGCCTCTTCGCGCGCGACGAGCTGGCCGGCATCGACGTGAAGTTCGACCCGGCGGTGCCCGTCGCGAGCGTGGTCGCCGGCATCCGCCGCGTCCTCCTGGCGCGCCACGGCGGCGAGGAGGACTTCACGATCCTCTCCCAGACCGAGATGCTGGGCGTCCTCGACCGCGTGCTGTCCGTGGTCGGCGTGGCGGTCGCGGGAATCGGCGGGATCTCGCTCCTCGTCGGGGCGATCGGGATCCTGACGATCATGTGGATCTCGGTGGGAGAGCGCACCGCGGAGATCGGGCTGATCCGCGCGCTCGGCGGGCGAAAGGAGCAGGTGCTGGGGCTCTTCCTCCTCGAGTCCTCGCTGCTGGCGTTCTCGGGAGGGCTCGCGGGTGTGGGACTGGCGCTCGCGCTGTCGGAGACGCTGCGAGCCGTCTTCCCGGGACTGCCCTTGAAGACGACCGCCGGGACCGCGATCGCGGCGCCGCTCTTCTGCCTCCTCGTCGGGATCCTCGCCGGCGTCCTCCCCGCGCGGCGGGCCGCGGGCCTGGACCCGGTGACCGCGCTGCGGGCGGAGTGAGGCGGATAGCATCACGGACGTGACCGCTGGTCGGCCGAGGCCGTCGATCGATCTGCCGTACGTCGATCGCGTCCTCGCGCAGCTCTACGCCGGGCAGCCCGACTTCCGCGCCGCGTTCGGGCGCCACCTCCACTGGGGGTACTGGCCCGAGCCAGCGGCCGCCGCCACGACTCCGGTGGACTACGCCGAGGCGGCCTCGCGCCTGGCCGCCGAGGTGTGCGCCGCAGCCGGAGTGGCGGCCGGACAGCGCGTGCTCGACGTCGGCTGCGGCTTCGGCGGCACGCTCGCCGACCTCGCCGCGCGGCACCGCGACCTCGGTCTCCTCGGGCTGAACGTCGATTCGCGACAGCTGGCGCGGGCCATCGCCGACCTCGGTCCGACGTCCGGCAGCCGGGTGCGCTTCCTGGGCGGCGATGCATGTGCCCTGCCGATCGCCGGCGCCAGCGTCGACGTCGTTCTCTCGGTCGAGGCGATCTTCCACTTTCGCGACCGCCTGGCGTTCCTCCGCGAGGCGGCCCGCGTGCTGCGCCCCGGCGGCCACCTGGCGCTGACCGACTTCGTTCCGATCCGGTACCTGCACTTCAGGTCGCGCAGCCACTTCGGGCCGATCAACCTCCGCTGCAGCGAGGCCGTCTACCGGAGGCTCGCGAGCGAGGCGGGGCTCGTGCCGGCCGTCGTTCGCGACGTGACCGCCCAGACGCTTCCTACCTACCGGGCCCTGCGGCGTCTGGAGCGCCTGCTGCCTCCCGACGTCCCGGCGCGGGCCCAGGCACGGCTGCTGGAGTGGGTGAGCCGGGCGCGCCTGGTGCGCTACATGATCCTGGCGTTCGAGCGACCGGCCTAGGAGCCTCGACCGAAGGAATCCTGTGAAAACCCGAGTCGTTGGACGTCGAGGAGCCCGCCCCCCCTCCCGGCGGATCGAAGCGACGCCCTGACTCCCGCCCCATCACGCCTCGTCGGTCTGAGGCGG
>CAYLNK010000457.1:0-3686 GCA_964384675.1 uncultured Holophagales bacterium
CCCGGACCGTACCGCGGCGCCGCGCCCGCGTAGGCGAGCCCGGCCCGCCCCGGGCCGGTGGCCGTCGTCGTCCGCACGCTCACGCCGGCGGCGCCCGGGTGAGAGAGGCCCTCGCACCGCACGGTCAGCGTCCCGACGTGGCTGCCGCCCTGGGAGATCGAGAGACCGAGGTCACGCAGGTAGGCGATGGCGTCGGGGACGATCCGCTGGCGCCCGGCCGGCAGCGTGTCGAGAGCTTCGCCGCTCCCGCCCCCCGTGCCCGCGGTGTACTGCAATCGGACCGTCGCGTCCGTGGTCCCGCGGTTGACGAGCGCCAGCTCCGACGTGAAGAACGAGCCGTTCGCGCCGGGCGACGAGAGCACCACCGGCAGCCGCTCGACGGCCGTGGCCGCGCCGGCCGGCGTCACGAAGACGGGAACGGAGGTGAGCGTCAGCCGCACGCGGCCCGAGGTCGCGGCGAGCGGCACCGGGATCGGAGCCGCCGTGTCCCGCGTCACGGCGGCCGTCACGTTCACGACGGTGGCGGAGACCGGCAGATCGACGTCGAGCCGGCCGGGCGTCTCGCCGGGGAGCGCCAGTCCCGACTCGTGCCACGCGACGGTCACCCAGCCCCCGGAGGGTCTGGAGAAGCGGTAGGCGAAGACGTTCGACGGCAGACCCGACAGCCGCTCGGCACGCGTGAAGCCCGCGAGCGCCTCGGCGACCAGCTTCAGGTTCCGCCAGCCGGGGCGCGGCGCGCCGGCCCCGCGCGGCCTACAGAAGTCGGATCCCTTCGGATGCGTCGCGTCGACGAGGCCCATCATCGCGGCCGCCCCGATGAAGTTGACGGTGAGCTCGCGCAGCGCGGTCCCTTCGTCCGGCATCCAGTCCTCGGTGTTGCCCATCTGGATCCCGGCGTACCCCTCGCCCGCCGCAGTGGCGACCTTACGCACGAGGCCCGCCGCGGTCTCGGCCCGGATCCAGCGCAGCGCCGTGCCGTACGCCGGCTCCTGCATCCGGGCCACCTCCAGGAGACGCTGGTACACCTGTTGGTAGCGCGCCTCGGTGACCGGGTAGACGGCCGGCCAGCCGACGCCCGGGAGCGGGTGGTAGTTCGCGAGGAAGGAGATGGGGAACGCGTCGTCGACGAAGACCGGCCGCTCGTAGCCGCGCTCGGCCATGCGCGCCTTCATCCACGAAAGGAGCGGCGGCAGCTCGGTGTAGTCCCCGAGGCTGTGGACGTTTACCTCGTCGAAGAGCTCCGGCCGCCCGAGCATCTTCAGCATCCCGGCCGTGGACTTGCGCCACGCGGGGGGCGGGTCCAGGAGGCGCGCCTCGACGGTGGCGGGCGCCGGGACGTTCCCCTCGAAGACGTCGAACAGCAGGAACGGGACGAGGCCCACGATCGCCGCGGGGTCGGCTCCGCGGATCGCCGACGCGCTCGCCTCGAGCAGCACCAGGTAGTCGTCGGCGTTCCCGCTGGGCCAGAAGCCCGTCCACTCCGCGCCGATCACCCAGCGCCGAACGGGAGCGAGGAGGCCCGGCATGTCGGCGACGCCGTCGCCGTCGTACCGCTCCACGAGGGCGGCGAGCCAGGCCCGGTAGTCGGCGAGGAGAGCGGGCTTCGGCATGATGTCGCCCGCCGAGACCGAGCCCCACGAGGACTTCGGCGTGACGTACGACTGGACGTCCACGAGGCCCGCCCGCTGGTACTCGCCGACCAGCGCGTCGGTGCAGCCCCAGTCGTAGGTGTGCCGGCCCGCGACCGGCGGCGACGGCTCGACGGCGCCCCAGGCGAACGCCTCGGCTCGGGTCTTGGTGGAGGTCACCCCCGTCTGGCCGTAGATCGGCGCGAGGCCGGTCTCGGTGTACTCGACGCCGAGGACGAACGGGGATCGGGCCTCGGCGGCCATCCCGCCCAAGACGAGGACGAGGACAGGAGCGATGCCCCTCATGGACGGATCGGCGCCCATCGTACGCCGTCGCCGGAGGATCGCGATCGGCCTTGACACGTGGCGGCGCGCGCCCTACCTTGCGCGCAGTGATTCCGCGCCTCGGCACCCAGCCCTCGCCGTCGATGACCATGTGTATGGCCATGAGCATGTGTTCGATTACGAACGCAGAGGGCAGGCGTGAGCCGCTGACGGAGTCCCCCATCTCCGGCTAGCAGAAGCAAACGTCATCGCGAGCCGGGCGCACCCCGGCGAACGAAACCGGCCCTCTCCACGCGAGAGGGCCGGTTTTTTTTTGCTCCCCGCCCGGGAGCGACCAACGAGGAAACGATGTCCGAGACCACCGCCGCCCCCGTCACGAAGCCGACGTATCGCCCCGGGACGCGTGCCGTCCGCTCCGCGCAGGAGACCGCCGATCCGGCCACGAACGCGCGTGCCGTGCCGATCTACGCCACCACGTCGTACGTCTTCGACAGCCCGGACCACGCCGCGAACCTGTTCGGCCTGCGGGAATTCGGGAACATCTACACGCGGCTCATGAACCCCACCACCGACGTCTTCGAGCGCCGGGTCGCCGAGCTCGAGGGCGGGGTCGCCGCGGTGGCGACGTCGAGCGGTCAGGCGGCGGAGACTCTCGCGATCCTGAACCTCGCCCAGGCCGGAGACTCCATCGTGGCGTCGAAGGCGCTCTACGGCGGCACCGTCGCCCTCTTCGCCCACACCCTGCCGCGCCTCGGCATCACGACGCGCTTCGTCGACACCAACGACCCGCGCGCGGTCGCGGCCGCCATCGACGGGACGACGCGCGCCGTCTACGTCGAGACGATCGGCAACCCGAAGCTCGACGTCCCGGACTTCCGCGCGCTCGCCGACGTCGCCCACGCCGCCGGCGTGCCGCTCGTGGTCGACAACACGTTCGGGACGCCGTTCCTGGTGCGCCCCTTCGAGCACGGAGCGGACGTCGTGGTCCACTCCGCCACGAAATGGATCGGCGGGCACGGCACCGCCATCGGCGGCGTCGTCGTCGACGGCGGGACGTTCGACTGGAAGAGCGCGCCGCGGTTCAAGACCTTCTTCAGCGACCCGGAGCCCGCGTACCACGGCCTCTCCTTCGGCGAGCTCTTCGGCGCCGCGGCGTACGCCGTGCGGCTGCGGGTCGTCCTCCTCCGCGACCTCGGCGCCTCGCTCTCGCCGTTCAACTCGTTCCTGTTCCTGCAGGGGCTCGAGACGCTCCACCTCCGGATCGAGCGCCACAGCACCAACGCCCTCGCCGTGGCGCGATTCCTGGAGAGGCACCCCAGGGTCGCCTGGGTCCGCTACCCGGGCCTTCCGTCGCACCCCACGCACCAGAACGCCGTCACGTACCTGGGCGGCGGCTTCGGGGGCGTCCTGACGTTCGGAGTCGCCGGCGGCGAGGCCGCGGCGCGGAAGGTGATCGAGAAGGCGAAGCTCTTCTCCCTGGTCGCCAACGTCGGGGACGCCAAGAGCCTGATCATCCATCCCTGGTCGACGACGCACGAGCAGCTCTCGCAGGAGGAGCGCCTCGCCGCCGGCGTCACGCCCGACCTCGTGCGCCTCTCGGTCGGCATCGAGGACGTCGAGGACCTCCTCGAGGACCTCGACCAGGCGCTCCGCGCGGCGGTGGCGGCGTGAGCGCCCGCGCGCCGCTCGGGCCCGCGGTCGTCCTCAAGTTCGGCGGGACGTCGCTCCAGACGGCGGACCGCGTGAAGCGCGCGGCGCGGCGGGTCGCGGTCC
>CAYLNK010000458.1:0-3674 GCA_964384675.1 uncultured Holophagales bacterium
ACCGCGCGGCGCGCCGCCGCGGAGGCCCTCGTGCAGGCGGAGCGCTCCGGTGACGCGTCCCGCCGGGCGGCGGCGGCGACGTCGCTCCAGGGGGCCCATGGAACGCTCGGGGCGGTGCGGGCCGAGGCCGTCGCGCTCGTGAAGGCGAAGGGCGTGAAGGCCGACACGAACGACACGAACTACATCTTCCTTCGCTTCGTCCTCGACCACCTGCCGGCGGGCCTGGTCGGCCTGCTCCTCGCCGTGGTCTTCGCGGCCTCGATGTCGTCCAACTCCGCGGCCCTCAACGCGCTCGCCTCCACGACGTGCGTCGACGTCTACGGCCGCCTCCTGCGAAAGGGGAAGGCCGACTCCCACTACGTCCGGGTATCGAAGCTGGCGACCGTCTTCTGGGGCGTCTTCGCCATCGGCTGCGCGATGTTCTCCAACCGGATGGGAACGCTCATCGAGGCCGTGAACATCCTGGGCTCGATCTTCTACGGCACGATGCTCGGCATGTTCCTGATCGCGTTCTACCTGAAGCGGATCGGAGGCACGGCGACGTTCACCGGCGCGATCGTGGGGCAGCTCGCGGTCCTGGCCTGCTTCGCGTTCACGAAGCTCTCGTACCTCTGGTTCAACGTCGTCGGCTGCGCCGTCGTCATCGGCGTGGCGATCGCCGTGCAGTCGCTCAGTCGCGCGCCGGCGCCCGTCCGGCAAGCCTGAGCCCGTCGCCGCGCGGCTCGAGGGCGAGCGCGGAGGGAAGCCACGACCCCTCGACCCAGGCGACCCTCTGGCGCTCCAGGATCCCGCGCGCGGCACCCAGCCCCGAGGCCAGCTCGCCCTGCGAGGTGACCCATTCGGCGGCGCCCCACGCGGGGTCCAGCGGAGCGCCCGTCCGGAGCACCACGAGGGGCACCATCAGCTCGCGGAGAAAGGCCCGGACCTCGGCGACGCCGAAGCGGGACGTGTCCGGACGCGGGTCTCCGGCGAGGAGGACGACGGCGCGGCGGCCGCGCGCGGCGGCGGCAAGCAGACCCGAGGCGGCCACGGCGTCCGCGAGCCGGCTCGGACCGGCCCTCTCCGCGATGCCCCGCGCCAGGACCGCGTACCGCCCCGCCGCGTCCGCCGGCTCCACCCTCGGGAACCTCGGACCCTCGGATTCGGGATGCACGAACCGGAGGACGTCGAACCCCTCGAGAGCCGACCGGAGGCGGAACTCCTCGAGGGCGACCGCCCGGAAGGCCTCGACGCTGCCCGACCTCGAGGCGGCCCAGGCCCTGAGGCCCCGCGTCCGTCCGAGGGCGGCCGGCGCATCCGGATCCAGGACGATGACCAGCGTCGTGTCGCCCGCCTCGATCTGTCGCACGCGCTTGCCGAGCCGGGCCGATACGCCGTCGACCGTGGGCTCGCGACGCTTCCCGGTCTCGAGCGGTACGGCCGTCAGCTCGTCGCGCGCCTCGCTCGCGCGGGAGCTCCCGAGGAGCCGCGTCGCCGCCGCCTCGCTCCCGTCCGGGAAGCGCGCGGAGACGGCGACGACGTGACGCCCCGACGCCGGCCCGAGGCACACCGGCACCTCGGCCCCGAGCGGAGCCGGGATCGGAACGCCGTCGAGCGTGAAGGCGATCGACGTCGGGAGCAGCCTCTCCGGATGCGCCCAGCCGATCGAGATCGACCGGGCGCCGTCCGGCCGCACCTCCGGCGCATCGGAGCCCGGCAGGTTCAGGAGACGGGTGGCGACCTCGGATCGGCCGCCGCGGCGACCCGCCGCCGCCACGAGGTCGAGGCGGTGCCCGGTGAGCGTCGGCCCGAGATCGACCGGGCAGGACGACGCCTCCGGCGTCAGGATGCAGACCGGGTCCCCATCGAGCCTCAGCTCCGCGTGGGGCACGTTCGCGAGGTCGGCCTGCACGAGGATCGTGCCGACCACGAGTCCCGTCGCGAACGTCAGGATCTCCACGTCGAGACCTCTACCGTCCGGCCAGCCTGAGCCCGTCGCCGCGCGGCTCGAGCGCGAGAGCGGAGGGCAGGACGCTCCCCTCGACCCAAGCGATCCGCTGCGACTCGAGCGAGTCGCGTATGGCCTTCAGCGCCTTCCCGAGGTCGCTCGCCGACGGGATCGGCTTCGCCGGTCCCCACGCCGCGTCGATCGGGCCGCCCAGCCTCAGCACGTGGAGCGGCACCATCAGCTCGCGCAGATAGCCGAGCACGTCGGCGACGGCGAAGCGGGATTCGTCCGGGCGGGGATCGCCGGCGACGAGCACCACGGCCCGGCGCCGCTGCCCGGTGGCGGCCAGGAGGCCCGAGACCGCCACGGCGTCCGCGAGGCGGTACGGCGCGCTCCCCTCCTCGACACCCTTCATGAAGGTGTCGAGGCGTGCCTCCTTCTCCACCGGCGCCACCGTCCCGAAGCGCGCGCCGCGAGACTCGGGGTGGACGAACGAGACGACGTCGAAGGCCGCCAGCGCGGACCGGATCTTCCCCTCGGCGGCGCTCTTGTACGGGGCCGTGATCCGCTGCCCGTTGGCGAGGGCCGCCGCGACGGGATCCAGCACGATGACGAGCGCGGTGCCGCCAGGCTCCACCGCCCGAACGCGTCGCCCGAGGCGGCCGGACAGCTCCCCCGGCTGCGGTTCCGCGCCTTCCGCCTTCTCGACCGGCACCGCCGTCAGCTCCTCGCGCGCCTCGCTCGGGCGCGCCGCGCCGAGCGCCAGGCTGGCCGTCGCCTCGCGGGCGTCCGGGAAGACCGCTCGCGCGGCCACCACGTGACGACCGGAGCGGGGCGGCAGGCAGATCGAGGTCTCCCGCTGGACCTTCTCGAGGATCGGGACGCCGTCCACCGTTACGAGGAGCGAGGAGGGCGCGAGACGCTCGGGATGCGCCCAGCCGACGAAGAGGCCGCGCGAGCCGTCCGGCTCCTCGTGCGTGTGGAGGCGCACCTCCGGCGTGTCGGCGCCCGGCAGGTTGAGGAGACGTGTCGCCACCTCGGGCGGACCGGCGCCATGCGTCGTCGCGATCAGCTCGAGCCGGTGGCCCGTGAGCGCCGGACCGAGGTCGACGGGGCAGGACGGGACGTCGGCCGTCAGGTAGCAGACCGGAGCGCCGTCGAGCCGTAGCTCGGCTCCACGCACCTCGTCCAGGTCGGCGCGGACCACGAGGGTGCCGACGAGGAGTCCGGTGGCGAAGGTCAGTATCTCCACGGCGTAGCGCTCACGGAGCGGGTGCAAACTCGCCAGTCCCGCTCTCCAGACTCCCCCGAGACGAGCAAGGCCGCTGCCGCCGCGGGAGTCCAATCCACGGGACGCGTCCGGCATCCGGACAGGCCGGCCGCCGCGGACGAACGACCCGGCACGACCCGCCGTGACGCTCCCGGGGCGTCGGCGCCACGGCTACGGGGCCGCCGCGAGGCGCGCCTGGCCCGCTCCCCAGACTCCGGTCGTCAGCTCCTCCACGACGACGGCGACGCGCGTCGCCTCCTTCGCGCGGCCGAGCGGCAGCTTCAGGGAGAACACGTCGGGCAGCGTCCCGGGGAGCGCGACGGTCTCGTGATGCGCGACCGGCTCGTGACCCGGCACCTCGACGACCAGCGAGAACCGCAGGCTGCCGGAGCCGAGGCGCGCGAGGACGTTCTTCACCGACGCGAGCGTCACCTTCACCGTCAGCTCGCTCCGCACCCGGCCCGCCTCCGCCGGCTC
>CAYLNK010000459.1:0-3604 GCA_964384675.1 uncultured Holophagales bacterium
CGCGCGCCCGGGCTCGGCACGGTGGCGACGCGGGTGAGGGCGGCGTCGGCATCGCTGTGAAAGACGGCGAGCCCGCCCGGGAAACCGCCGATCACCTCGCTCCGCCCGTCGCCGTCGAGGTCGGCCATCAGCACGGCGTCCCCGGCCGAGCCGGCCAGGGAGAGGCCTCTCCTCGGGGCCACGCCGGCCGACGCGTCCCCACGAGCCAGTCCGGCGACCGTCCAGCTCGAGCCGGAGATGGTGACGAGGGCCCGATAGACGAGATCCGTCCGTCCGTCGCCGTCGACGTCGCCGGAGGCGGCGCTCAGGATCTGTGGAAGGGGGAATGACGGGCCGGGTGTGAGGAGGCCGTGTCCGTCTCCGCGCAGGATGCGCGAGAGCGCCGACGTGTCCAGCGGAGAGGACGGGTTGGCGAGGAGCACGTCGACGTGTCCGTCCCCGTCGAAGTCTCCCGCCACCAGGGTGGCCCCCGCCGGGGCCGGACCGACGAGAGACGGCTCGAAGCTGCCGTCCGGACCGTATCGCCAGGCCCAGAGCGAGTCGTCGAGCGTGACGAGCAGGACCATCCGTCCGTTCCCGTCGAGGTCGGCGAAGGCGGTGGAGCGCCCCTGGGTGAGGTGCGCGGGAGTGGAGGCCGGAGGCGATCCGGCCGAGAGCGTGCTGTCGGCCGCGACGCGGAGGAGGCGGGGGCCGTCGGTCCCGAGGAGGATGGCCTTCGTCGAGCCGTCCCCGTCGAGGTCGGCGGTGACGAGATCGAAGGCGGCGATCGTCAGCGTGGCGGGAGGGGCGAAACCACCGTCGCCGTCCTGGGCCTGGACGCCAACGGTCCCGTCGGCGTCGAGCGTCAGGAGGTCGGCCCGGCCGTCGCCGGTCACGTCCGCGATCCGGACCACCGGGGCCGAGATCGGGGCGACGTCCCGCGCCGGAAGGAAGCGGAGCGAGCCGCACGGCTGGCCGAGCGCAAGGCCCGGGACGAGGAGGAGGGGGAGAAGCGGCACGCGTGGCATGAGAGACCTACCTCCCACGTATACGGAGCCCGAGGCCGCCGCGTCGCTGATTTCGATCACTTTTTCGTTCGGATCTCTTCGATCCGCCGTGGCGTCGATCTTGAAAGCGATCCGGCCGTGAATGCGACGGAGTGCCCGAAGGGCGCGAGGCGCGGCAGGCGCGACGAGCCGGAACGCCGGTTCCGGTCCGGAGCGGGGTCCGCCGAGCTCGCGGCGCTCCTGTCCGCCCTGGCGCTTCACGACTCCGGTCTCGAAGGGCTGCTCGCCCGTCGCGTCGAGAGACGGTGGCTCGCGCGCGGCATCGTGTCGGTGCGCCCGGTCACGGCCCGCTGACGGGTCCGGACGGAGAATCCCTCCCGCGCGCGGGCGGGGGGGGCGAATGCGGCGTTTCGAGTTTCAGGAAGGCACGTCGAGCAAGTTCTGGGAAGTCGAGCTGAGCGGGGTCGACGTCACGACGACCTGGGGCCGGATCGGGACGGCCGGGCAGTCGAAGACGAAGTCCTTCGCGACGCCGGCCAAGGCGCAGGCCGAGCACGACGCGCTCGTCAAGGAGAAGGTCGGAAAGGGGTACGTGGAGGTGGGCGCCGGCTCGTCCGCCATCCCGCGGGCGGTTCCCGTGACGCAGCCTCCGCCCGCGCCGACCCCGCCGCCGGCGGCCCCGGCCGCCGTGGAGGTCGTCGGGGCTCCTCCCGAACCCGACGCCGCGCCGAGCTCGGAGCCTGCCCCGCGCTCGGAGATCGGAGTGGTCTGGACGGACGCTCTCCGCCGGAGGGTCCATCCGCGAAGGACGACCGGCCTCCCCGGCCCGCGAGTCGACGGGAAGGCGGCATGGAAGAGGATGCGCGAGCACTGGCCGACGGTCTCCGCGCACTTCCTCGGATCGCCAGCCCGGGAGGACCCGGTCGTCGGACCGCTCCTGGCGGCCGCGATCGGGAAGCTCGAGACGGCGTCCGACGCTCCGCCGCCGCCCCTGGACCCGACCTCCGAGGCGATGGTCGGGCTCCTCCTCGCCCACCGCCAGGGCTGGGGAGATCCGTTTCTCGCCAACCCTGTCGTCGACTACTGGACGGGCTCCGGCGGTCTCGACCTCGCCGTCGCGGCGCTCTGCGCCTCGCTCTCGATGCGGACCTCGGGCGAGAAGGACGCCGTCGGCGTGCGGCTGGAGCCTTCGAGGGGACGGAGCAATACGCCGCTCTTCGCCAACGGCTACCTGACCTCGTTCGCCCACCTGAGGCGGCTCCTCGCCGGCGCCGACGAGGGTTCGTGGGAGCGTGCCCGGACGCGAGCCGCCGCGCTGCGCGAGGGGGCGCCGCTCCTGGTGCGGGGCGCCGTGTCGTACCTCTTCCCGGACGTGCCGGAGTGGGCCGCGGCCGACGCGCGCGAGGTGATGGACCGGGATTCGTGGCCGTTGTGGGGCGGCTCCCTCGTCGCGTCGCTCGGCGACCCCGTCCTCCTGGACGCGTTCGTGGCGAAGGGGATCGCCGGGGCGTCGTACCAGGTCCTCCCGTCCCTCGACTCGTGGTCGCCGCTGATCCTGGAGCTCGGCCTCTCGATGCTGGAGGGCGCCGGCGTCGACGCCGTGCCGGCCCTCGAGCGCCTCTTCGATGCCTACTCGTCCACAGACGAGCGCCGCCAGGTGGCCGACACCCTCGCGGTGGCGCGCTCGCCGCGCGCGATCGAAGCGCTGCTCTCCCGTCTCGAGATGAAGGAGGTGGTCTCCGCCGCGAGCGAGGCCGTCCTCCACGCGCCGGACCTCGCGCTCGCGCCGCTCGCCGCGATGTCCGGCAAGGGCGCCGCGGGGAAGGCGGCCGAGCCGCTCCTCGTCATGCTGGTCCGCCAGTCGGACGCGACGGTCCAGGCGCTCCTTCCCGGTCTGCCGGAAGCGTCCCGGCGCGCGGTGGAGGCGATCCGCGCGCGGGTCGGTCCGCTCCGCGAGGAAGCCTCCGCCGCCGAGCTGCCCCCCGTCCTGGCGGCGCCTCCCTGGACGCGCAGGAAGGCCAGGAACGCCGAGACCGTCCAGCCGCTCGCGCCGCTCCCGATGGCCGACTCGATGGTCTGGCCCGCCGGCCTGAAGGAGAGCTGGGGGACGACGCGATCGCCATACTGGAAGCAGATCCTGCCGGGGCGGGGCGACGCGGCGATCCTGGAGCGCTTCGGCCTGGACGATCTGGTGAAGGACCTGCCGCGCCTCTCCGACGCCGAGCTGCGGGAGCGGATCGCGAACGCGCCGGAGACGCGCTGGCGGATGTTCTTCTCGGAGGCGCTCTGCTTCGCCAGCGAGACGCTGCGCAACGCCCTCTGGGAGGCGGCCCCGCCGGCCCGCTGGTCGGACTACGACAGCCACCGCGTCTTCCTCGCGACGTACGAGCTGGCCGCGCTGCCCGGTCTCCTCCGGATCGCCGAGGCGACGATCGGGAAGGTGGTCGACCAGCTCCTGCCGTTCCGTTCGGCGCGCCTGGCTCCGTTCGTGGCCGACGCGCTCGCGCGCCTCAAGACCGCGCGCGGCGACGCGCAGCGGTGGCTCCTCGCTCACCCGGAGGCTGCGGCCGTCGGCCTGATCCCTCAGGCGGTGGGTCCCGCCGGGAAGCCGCGCGCCG
>CAYLNK010000460.1:0-3598 GCA_964384675.1 uncultured Holophagales bacterium
CGAGCCGGCCCGCCCGCAGGCCAGCGCGGTGACCCCGAGCGCGGCCAGCGGCGCGCCGACGAGGACGCCGGCCCGGCTCGCGAGGAGGGGCGTCGAGGGGAGGAGGTCCCGATGTCGGCGGCGCACCTCCGTCGAGCCCACGCCCGTGCCCCGCGCCTTCTCGAGAACGGCGGCGCGGGTGTCGCGCGTCGAGCGGTGCCAGACGACGATCTCGGGCCGGAAGACCAGTCGGCAGCCGAGCCGTCGCGCGCGCAGCGTCAGGTCCAGGTCCTCACCGTAGCGGAGCGACTCGTCGAACGCGCCGATGCGGGCGAACGTCTCGCGCCGTCCGCTCAGGTTGAGCGCCGGCAGGTACCGCCGCTCCGACGGCGCTCGCGACGGCAGGTAGGCGTGGAAGCTCGACAGGTTGTCGGCGTACGCCCACGGCGCCGCGGCGTCGATCCGCACGGCCCCGCCGACGAGGACGTCCGGCCCTAGGGCGGAGTGAGCGGCCCGCACGGCTCCGAGCCATCCAGGCTCCGGCACGCAGTCGGCGTCGAGGACGGCGACGAGCGGCGCCGTGGCCCGCGCCAGCGCCAGGTTCCGCGCGCGCGACGGCCCGACCGGCCCGGGCGTCTCCAGGAACGTCACCTCGGGAAAGCGCGCGAGGATTCCCGGTGCGTCGCGCCCGGCGACGATCACGTCCAGGTCCGGCCCTTCCCGCCGCAGCGCCTCGAGCGTCTCCCCGAGCACCGGCGAGTCGAGGTTCGCGATGACGACCGAGACGGTCACGTGACGGCCTCGGCCTCGTCGAAGTGGAGCGGGTCGGTCACCGTCCGATCGAGGACGACCGGAGTCAGGTCGGGAAAGCCGAAGCGCCGGACGTGCGCGGCGGGGAGGCCCGGACAGATGCGCCGGAGCGAGCAGCCGCGGCACGGCGGCCCCTGCCGGTAGAGCGCCGTCATCCGGAACGCGCTGAGGCTGCGGGCCAGCGCGGTCGGCACGTCGGCGGCGCGGTAGCTCGGCCCCCGCGAGCCGAGGAGCGTCCCCGCCACGATCGAGCCGGCGGCGGCGAGCGCTCCCTTCTGGTACCAGACGTTCAGGACGGGGTCCCACTCGTGCGCCTCGTGCGCCTTCTGCCACTGCGTCTTCACGCACTCCGGATGGGACCGGAGCGCGCAGAACGGAAGGAAGCGGACGTTCACTCGCCGGAGGCGCGGCTTCCAGAGGTCGAGCGCCGCCGAGATCGCCGCCCCGGCGCGGCGGTAGTCGAACGGCTCGGCCTCCGTCTGCTCCGCGGGGTTGAGGACGAGGAGGTTCACGACGTCCGGCCCGTACGGCTCCAAGAGCCCGAGGAAGTCCTCCAGCGAATCGAGGTTCGCGCCGGTCAGGACGTGGTTCACGCGGACCCCGAGCCCGCGCTCGCGGAAGAGCGGAAGCGAGGCGAGGAGGCTTGCGAAGCTGCCGTTCCGCTTCGTGAGCCCGTCGTGGATCGACGCCGTCGCGCCGTGGATCGAGAAGAGCCCGTCGGTCAGACCCGCCCGGGCCAGCTCGGCGACGTACGCGGGCCGCGACGTCCTCATCCCGTTGGTGATGATCGTGACGTCCCCGATTCCACGCTCCCGGCACCGGCCGATCAGCGCCGGAAGGTCGGGCCGTATCGTCGGCTCGCCGCCCGAGATGTCGACGGCCGTCTTCCCCCACCGCGCCGCCCGGTCGATCCGGCGGAACAGCTGCGCCGTGGTGAAGTCGCGGGCCTGCCCGCTCTCGATCTCCGGCAGGTAGTAGCAGAACGTGCAGCGCGCGTTGCAGGCGTAGCCCGCATGGAGAACGAAACGCGGGGTGACGCGGCGAACCGTCATGCGTGGGAGCGGGACCGCTCGAGCTGGTGGCCGAATGCCTGGAGGACGACGAGGAGCGCGAAGAGGACGAGGACCAGCGGCGCCTGCAGGCCGGCCGCGGCGAGCCCGTTCTTGAGCGACCAGAGCCGGAGCTTCACGAAGTCCCGGATCGATCCGAGGCGCCGCACGACGTGGAACGTCCCGCGCCCCCGGGTGATCTGCCACGACACGAAGCTCCGCCACGTCTCCCGCCCCGCGTGGTAGACGAGCTGCTCCGGCTCGTACCGGATGGTCAGCCCCCGCGCGACGGCGGTCTTGCCGAGGACGGTGTCCTCGCCCCCCGCGAACGGGAACGACGGGTCGAACCGGCCGATCGCCTCGAAGGCTTCCCGGCGGATGGCGAAGTTGCAGCCGCTCACGCTCGTCGTGTGGCCGGAGGCGTCGACGCGCCAGACGCGATCGAACCCCAGGAGCCCGCCCCCCGGGAAGCCGAGGCACGCCACGGCGCGCGCGAACGCCGAACGGCATCGCGTGACCGTGTTCCCGGCCACGAGGCTGTCCGCCTCGAGCGCCCGGACCGCCGCCTCGAGCGTGCCCGGCGCCAGCTCGCAGTCGGAGTCGGTGAAGAAGAGCAGCTCGCCCCGGGACTCCTCCACGCCGCGGTTGCGAGCGCCGGCCGGACCGGTGTGGCCCCGGTTCGCCACGACCCGGAAGCGGTCGTCGGGGAGGGACGGCGAGAGCGACGGCCCGAAGGACGGCGACGTCCCGTCGTCCACCACGATCACCTCCATCTCCGGATACGTCTGACTCGCCAGCGACGTCAGGAGCGAGGCCAGACGCTCGGGCGGGGTGCCGAAGCACGGCACGATCACGCTGATCACGCGTGGGAGTGAGCTGACCGGCGCATGGCCCACGGAGCCAGGGTAGCGCCTGTACGATCCAGGCCGATGCGCCTCCTGGCCCTCTCCTGGACCCCGGCCTGGCCGCCGCGGGGCGGCGCCGCTGTGCGGCTCTTCGGGCTGCTCTCCCGGTTCCGGCGGCTCGACGTCCGCCTGGTGGCGCCCGGACCGCTCCCGCCCGGCTTCTCCGGAACGGCGCTCCCCCCGCGCGGCCGCCGGACGTCGTACAACAACGACCTCCTCCAGGCGGTCTCCCCCGCGTTCCACGCGGCCGCGCGGGCCGAGCCGGCGGACGTCGTGCTGGCCCATGGCATCTGGGCCGTCGGGGCGGCGCTCCTGTCGGCGCGCGGACGGCCGATCGTCCTCGACCTGGCCCACGTGGAGACCGACACCGCGTTTGAATCCCGGCCGGGCGATCCCCGCCTGCCGGTCCTCGAGCGGATCGAGCGGTGGGCGACCGCGCGGCCGCGCCGGGTCTGGGTCGTCAGCGCCGAGGACGGCGAGCGGCTCGTCGCGATCCGGGGGGCCGGCCCACCGATCGACGTCGTCCCGAACGGCGTCGACGCGATCGAGCCGCTCCCCCCGCCCCCCGCCGGCGATCCGCGGGCGCTCTTCGTCGGACGGCTGTCGTTCCGCCCCAACCTCGAGGCGGCGCTCTTCCTCGCCCGGGAGGTGGCGCCGCGCTGGCGTCGCGGACGGGTCGTGATCGCGGGCGAGGCGCCGCCAGCGGGCCTCACCGGCGTCGAGGTCGTCGACTCGCCCGAGGACGTCGCGCCGCTCTACCGCGCCGCGTTCGCGGCGCTCGCACCCGTCTTCTCCGGCTCGGGTGTGAGGAACAAGGCGCTCGAGGCGGCGCGCCTCGGACGGCCGCTCGTCGCG
>CAYLNK010000461.1:0-3591 GCA_964384675.1 uncultured Holophagales bacterium
AACGGACCGCGCGCCAGCCGGCGGCGGGCCGGCGGCGCGGGCGGCTCCTCCGGACACGGGGGCGCGGGGCCCGGATCGGGCCCTCCGTCGAGGAACGCGCCGAGGGAGCGACGGAGCGCGGCGGTGAACGCCTCACGAGCGGCGTTCACCGCCTCCTGCCGGGCCACCTCCTCCGCCGCGAACGCGAAGAGCGGGTTCCCCGTGTCGCCGCGGCGATGGATCTCGCGGAGCGTTCCCTGTCCGAAGTGCCGGACGTGCTCCCGCCACCGGAAGCGCCGGTACGGGAGACCGCGCGCCGCCACGGCGCGGAAGTAGTCGAGGCCGGGCGCGCCGTGCGCGCGAAACGGAGGGAGCGAGAGATAGGCCGGCCGATGCACCAGGAGGTGGCAGAGGTAGGCGTACAGCTCGTCCGGCTCGGGGTGGATCTGCCCGACGAACGCCGGCGCCTGGCCTTCGGGACCGGGCACGACGTCCTCGAGGGCGGAGAGCACCTCGGTGTCGGAGTCGAGGAGCAGGACCCAGTCGCTCGAGCACGCCTCGCGCAGCAGGAGGTCGAGCCCCGGACCGTGGTGGAGGTTCCGGGGCGAGCGATGGACGCGGAGCCACGGAGCCTGCCCGGCGAAGCGGGCGAGCAGCTCGCCGGTCCGGTCCGTCGAGGCGTTGTCGAGGACGTGCACCGCCGCGAGCGCGGAGACCGGCACGCGCTCCCGGATCGAGGCGAGGAGGCGGAGGAGGTGCGCGTCGGTCTGGTGCGTGACGACGGCGATCTCGAGCCGGGCGCCGCTCATCGCAGCGCACCGGGAGCCGGGTCGACGACCTCGCGGCGGAAGTCGTCGGTCACCGTCCGCGCGCCCGCGGCGTCGAGGTGGTGGTTGTCCCGGAACGCCGAGTCCGGGAAGCGCGAGCGCCAGTCCACGAGGCGGCAGCCGTACGTTCCGGCGAGGCCCTCGAGGAGCTCGCGGTACGCGGCCTCGACGGCGGGCGTGTAGGTCTCGCGGTGGGCCCGCGTGAGAGGCGGCGTGTAGAGGATCGTCCCGACCCGCGCCCGCCGGCACGCCTCGAGCATCCGCCGGAGCGCCGCCACGCTCGGTCCGCCGGTGCGGTAGCGCCGCAGCCACTTCCGGAAGACGCGGGTGCCGATCCGCGTCGCGTCCTCGGGCGTGGCCGTCGGTGGGGCGGGA
Organism: uncultured Holophagales bacterium; assembly: GCA_964384675.1. Taxonomy (GTDB): domain Bacteria; phylum Acidobacteriota; class Thermoanaerobaculia; order UBA5066; family UBA5066; genus CAYLNK01. The sequence continues at coordinate 1,182 of CAYLNK010000461.1, forward strand.
GACGCACCCCCAGGGGGCGCGGGGCGCCAGGCGTCGAGGGCAAGCCGGGAAAGCCCGACGAAAAGGAGCAGCTCCCGGTGCCGGTACACGGTGTCGAGCCGGGAGGAGAGGAGCGCCATCACCGCCTGGCTCGGGACGAGCGCCGGCAGCGTGCCGGGAACGTCGCGCCAGGTGACGACGCGCACCAGGTCGTGGCCGAGCCAGGGGCTCGCGAGCCCGACCAGCTCGGGGCTCACCTCGATGACGGCGAGCCGCGGCGCGGAGGGGGCGCTGCCGAGCACCGCCTGCAGCAGCGGCTCGAGACAGGGAGCCGCGCAGGCGGGCGCGGCGGCGTTCAGGATCCACGGGGCGGGCGGGGCCGGCGGCCGGCCGGGGCTCTCGGGGGAGGGGAAGAGCGGCATCGTCCGCGAGCTGCCGAGGAGGAGGACGTCGGGAGCCCGCCCCGCCTCGCGGACGCGAGCCGCGAGCGCGGCCCGCCACGGGAAGCGGAGGTCCGGATGTGCGTCGACGACGAAGCCGAGGGCGAGCTGGACCGCGAGGAACGTCCCCAGGAACCAGCCCAGGGCCCGCGTGGCGCGCAGGCGGTCGGGCAGGATCGGATCGAGGAGGCGGCGGCGCATCAGAACTGGAAGTAGATGAACGGCTGGCCCGCGCCCGGCAGGAGGAGCTGGCTCAGCATCAGGAGGGTGGCGAGGAGCGCGCCTCGAAGGAGGGGTGGCGTGCGGAGGACGACGCGGCCCACGTCCAGGCTCGACGCCACGGCGTGGGCCAGGAGGACGACGGCGAGGATCGTCGCCACGATCGCGCGCGTCGCGGGGTCGAACCCGAGGCCGGCCGCGGGACGGAGCATCCGGGCCGCCATCTCGCCCGCCGCCGCGAGCGACGGAGCGCGGAAGAGGATCCAGCCGACGCTCACCAGGAAGAACGTGGTGGCGATGCCGAGCGCCCGCTTCACGCCGCGCGCCGGGCTCCGGTCGCGGAAGAGGATCCGGTGCCCGGCCAGGAGGAGCCCGTGGTAGAGGCCCCACAGGACGAAGCGCCACGCCGCGCCGTGCCAGAGCCCCGCCACGAGCATCGTGAGCAGGAGGTTCCGCGCGGTGCGCGCCGGTCCCCCGCGCCCGCCCCCGAGGGGGACGTAGACGTAGTCGCGCAGCCAGCGGGAGAGCGTCATGTGCCAGCGCCGCCAGAACTCCGCGATGCTGGCCGACGCGTACGGCATCCTGAAGTTCTCCGGCAGCTTCAGGCCGAACGCGTGGGCGAGCCCGATCGCCATGCTCGAGTAGCCCGCGAAGTCGCAGTAGATCTGGACCGAGTAGCCGAGGAGGGCGAGCCAGAGCGTGCCTGTGTCGTAGGCGCCCGGCCGGGCGAAGACCGGGTCGACCGCGGCGGCCAGGTGGTCGGCGAGGATCGCCTTCTGGAAGAGGCCGAGGAGGAACCAGCGGAGCCCGAGCTCGAGCCGCGCCCAGTCCCGCGGCCGCTCCCGCGCCAGCTGCGGCAGGAACTCGTGCGGGCGGACGATCGGCCCGGCCACGAGGTGCGGGAAGAAGAGGATGAAGACGCCGTAGTCGAGCGCGCTCCGCGCCGGCTCGATCCGCCGGCGGTAGACGTCCACGACGTAGCTGATCGTCTCGAACGTGTAGAACGAGATGCCGAGCGGGAGGAAGACGTGGACCTCGGGGGCGGGCGCCCGGAGCCCCAGGAACCCGAGAAGCCCGAACAGCGTGTCGACCAGGAACGCCGCGTACTTGAAATAGACGAGGAGCCCCAAGCTCAGCGCGAGGCTCACCGAAAGGAGAGCGCGCCGCGCGGCGGGCGAGGTGGCCGCGGCGATCCGCCGGGCGAGGACGTAGTCGACCAGCGCCGTGAAGACGATCAGCACCAGGTAGCGGGGGCTGAAGTAGCCGTAGAAGAACGCGCTGCCGACGAGGAGCCACGCCAGGCGAAGCCGCCGGCCGTCGAGGAGCGCGTAGACGCCCCAGGTGACGAGGAAGAAGACGAAGAACGCGAAGGTCGGGAAGAGCACGGCTACGCGGTCGCCTCGGCGGGATCCGGACGCAGCGTCAGGACGAGCAGCCCGACGAGGAGCGCGGTGAAGACGCCCGCGGCCGAGAGCAGCCGGGTGAGATCACGTCCGGCCACGGCTTCGTTCAGGAGCAGCACCGGCACGATCCAGGCGCCGAGGAAGAGCCTCCGGGAGGGACCGGCCGGGACGCCGTGCCTCACCAGCAGGGCGAGCGCCGGGATCGCGGCGACGGCGTGAGCCCGCCAGGTGATCGGGGAGACGAGGAGCCCGAGGATCGCCACGGCGGCGGCCTCCCGGGGAAGGCGCGTGTCGTCGCGCGAGGGGACGGGGCGGCGGCACGCGAAGGCCGTCGCGAGGAGGGCGGTCGCGACCGCGAGCGAGGCGGCC
>CAYLNK010000462.1:0-3590 GCA_964384675.1 uncultured Holophagales bacterium
GAGGGCGAGGCGCCGCCCGCTCCCGCCCAGCAGCGAGGCGACCATCCGTCTCACCTGCTCCTTCTCGGCGTTCCCGCTCCCGGCGACGGAGCGCTTGATCTCGGCCGGGGTGATCTCGGCCGCCGCGAGCCCAGCCTCCGCGATCGCCAGGAGCAGGACCCCCCGCGCCTCACCGAGCGTGATGAGGCTCTGCGGGTTGACTCCGGAGAAGACTCGCTCCACCGCGGCGCTCTCCGGCTTCTCGCGCGCGATCACCTCGCGGAGGCCATCCCGGAGGAACAGGAGCCGGCGCTCGAACGGTAGCGTGGTGGGCGGCCGGAGGACCCCCGCGGCGACGAGCGCCGGAGCGCCGTCGAACGTGACCACCGCCCAGCCCGCCGCGCGGCTTCCGGGGTCGACCCCGAGGATCCTCACCGAAGGTCCCGGCTACTCCTCGAGGTACTTGTCGTCGATGTCGGCGTTCGACCAGACCTTCTGGACGTCGTCGTTGTCCTCGAGCATCTCGAGGAGCTTCAGGAGGCTCGGCGCCTTGTCTTCCACGGCCACCGTGTTCTGCGGGACCATCTGAAGCTCCGCGGTCTGGGTCTGGATCCCCTTCTCCTCGAGCTTGGCCTTCACCGACTCGAACGACGCGAGGTCGGTCGTGATCTCGTAGAGGTCGGCGTCGTCGCTCCGGAAGTCCTCCGCCCCCGACTCGAGCGCGAGCTCCATCAGCGCGTCCTCGGCGGCGGCGCTCTTCTCGACGGAGAGGTAGCCCTTCTTCGAGAACTGGAACGCGACCGAGTTCGCGGCGCCCATGTTGCCGCCGTACTTCCCGAAGATGTGGCGGATCTCGGCGGTCGTCCGGTTCTTGTTGTCGGTCATCGAGTCGACGAGGATCGCCGCGCCGCCCGGCCCGTACCCCTCGTAGGTGATCTCCTCGTAGGTGACCCCCTCGAGCTCACCCGTGCCGCGCTTGATCGCCTTGTCGATGTTGTCCGACGGCATCGACGCCTTCTTGGCGGCCTGCACGGCGGAGCGCAGGCGCGGGTTGGAGTCGACGCTCCCGCCCCCGACCTTCGCCGACATCGTGATTTCCTTGATCAGCTTCGTGAAGAGGCGGCCGCGCTTGGCGTCGGCGGCGCCTTTCTTGTGCTTGATCGTGCTCCATTTGCTGTGACCCGACATCTGACACCTCGAGTTCGCTCGCGATCTGGGGACCCCGGCGGGCGCGGGAGTCTAGCAGCTGGGGGCGGGACGTGCCTCCAGCTCCCCGTCGCCGCGCAGGGACAAGCGCGCCCGGAGCCGGGTCCCCGGGTCGGGCGCGGGTCCGGCGAAGGGCACCTCCAGGTAGTGGTCCGTCAGACCCCGGCCGCCCCGCAGGGCGACGGTGTCTGCCACGGTACCGTCCGCCCGGGCGCGGAAGAGCCGTGCCTTCTCGTCGCCCAGGCGCCGGAGTGCCGCGGCCCGGCGCGTCACCACCGTGGGGGGGACCGGAGCCTCGCGGTGGAGCTCGGCTCCCCGGGTCCCGCTGCGAGGCGAGAACGGGAAGACGTGGAGCGTCGCGAAGGGCAGCTCCTCCACGAGCCGCAGGGTCTCCTCGTGCTCGGCCTCGGTCTCGCCGGGGAAGCCGGCGATGAGGTCTGTCGCGAGGTGGAGGCGGGGATTCGCCGCCAGCGCGGCGCGCGAAAGCCGCCGGTAGCGTCCCGTCGTCAAGCCCCGGCGCATCCGCCGCAGCACCCCGTCCGAGCCGGACTGGAGCGGCAGGTGCAGGTGCGGGACGGCGACCGTGGAGACCGCGATCCGGGCCACCAGCGGCTCGCCGGCCCCCATCGGCTCCAGCGACGAGAGGCGGACCCGGCACCCGGGCGGATCGGACTCCAGGCGGTCGAGGAGCGCGAGGAGCGACTCGCCCTTCTCCGCGCCGAAGGCCGCCAGGTGGACCCCGGCCACGACGACCTCGGTCACTCCGAGCCTCGCGAGGCGCCGGATCTCGCTCTCCACCTCGGAGACCGGGGCGCTTCGCTCCGGACCGCGCACGGCCGGCACCACGCAGAACGCACAGCGGCGCGAGCAGCCGTCCTGCACTTTCACGAAGGCCCGTGTCCGGTCGGGGTCCAGGTGAGCGGCCAGGACGCCGCGCGCAGCCGGCCCCGGGCCCGCCGGAGTCCAGGCGATCTTCGCGGGCAGAAGTCCGGCGTCCCGCAGGTCGAGCAGCTCGGCCAGATCGCCCGAGCGTGCGTGCCCGACCACCAGGTCCACCTCCGGCATGCGGGCGAGTCCCTCGGGATCCCGCTGGGCGAGGCAGCCGGTGACCACGAGGACCGCGCCCGGGGACTCACGGCGGATCCGGCGAAGGAGCTTGCGTCCGTCGCGGTCGGCGCGATCCGTGACGGTGCACGTCTGAACGACCACGATTTCGGCGGGCCCGGCCGGCGTCCCGCACGCCGCCGCGGCCGCCACGGCCTCGATGCGGCTGACCTTGCACCCGAGCGCCCGGATCGCCACCCGCCGATCGTTGAAGGCGTGCAAGACGGCTCGATCCGTTGACACTGCGACTCTCGAAGGGATAATAAGGTCTTCTACCGGAATCAAAACCGGAGTTGCGGAGGCGTCGGGCGCTCGGCCCGGTCTATGGCGAAAAAGATCCTACTCATCGAGTATGAGCCGAGGTATCTCGACCGGATCCGGGGTCACCTCGCCGGACGGGACTTCGAGCTCGTCGTCGCCAAGGACGGGGATGAGGGGCTGGAGGCGTACCGCAAGGGCCGCCCCGACCTCGTGCTGATCTCGTCGGTCCTTCCGAAGCTGCGGACGCCGGACGTGATCAAAGGGATGCAGGCGGTCGGGCCGACCCCTCCCATCCTGCTGATGGTGTCCGGCTACAAGGGGAAGAACAAGAAGGCCGACGCACAGCGGGTGGGCGCCTCCAGCATCCTCGAGAAGCCGTTCAGCGAGGAGGTCTTTCTCGCCGAGCTCGAGACCGCCATGGGTGCCCGCGCCGACGCTGGAGCTGGCCTCCCCTTTCCGACCGCCACCTCGACCGGTGGAGGTCTCCTGTCGTCGGACGACATCTTCTCGGACGTGATCTCCGGCATGGACGAGGAGCCGCGCCCCGCGTCCGCCCCGACCGGGACCGATCCGGGGATCCAGAAGAAGCTCGAGCAGACCCTTTCCGGCATCCTCCCGGCCCCCCGGCGTACGGCGACACCCGGAGGCACCAAGGTCGACGTGCCGGCCCCGGCGCCCCGGCCCGATTCCAGCCAGACGGGGCGCACCGCGGCCCCGCGCCCCGCGGCACCGGCCGAGAAGCCGGCCCCGAAGGCGCCCGAGCGCCCGAACGCCGCCTTCGACCAGCTCGTCTCGGATCGGACGGTCCGGGTCGAGGTGATGAGCCTCCAGCCCCCCGCCCCTCCGTCGCCCCCCGCTCCGGCGCCGCCGAAGAGCGTGGAGAAGCCGGCCGACAGGCCCGCTCCCCGGGTCGATTCCTCGGTCGACCGGATGCTGACCGAGACGCTTTCCGGCCTCAAGGCGGCCCGTAACGCGCCCGCGCCCGAGCGCCCGGCGGCACCCGCCGCTCCGAGGGCGGACAACGGCGCGGCCGCGCAGGT
>CAYLNK010000463.1:0-3587 GCA_964384675.1 uncultured Holophagales bacterium
GCCGACCGGATCGCGGCGCGGCTCTACGCCATCGCCGGCAAGTCGCCGAATCTGATGCGGGGGGCTCCCTCGCCGCCCCCCGCGCCCCTGGCGGGGTCGTCGCGGACTTCCGTGCCGGCGTCGGGCCGCAAGGTCGTCGCGCTCGACGTGAGCCGCGCGATCGGCGAGCAGGTGAGCGGCGTCGGACGGTACGCCGTCAACGTCGCGACGGGCCTCGCCGGACGCGACCCCGGCTTCGACGTCCTCCTCCTGCCCGGCCTCGGCTCGTACGTCCACCCGGCGTATTTGCGCCACTGGGCGTACACCGGCGCGCGAGGCCCGACGGCCCGCCTGTACGACGGTCCCCTTCCGGCGTTCTCCGGGAACGGCTCGGCGCCCGCGGTCGCGCTCCTCCACAGCACCGCGTTCGCGGCGCCGCGCGACCTGGCGGTGCCGATGGTCTACACGGTCCACGACCTGTCGTTCCTGACCCATCCCGAGCACCACACCGCCGAGAACATCGCGTTCTGCACCGAGAACCTGGAGCGGGCGGTGCGCTCCGGCGCGACGTTCGTGGCGGTCTCGGAGCAGACGCGCCGCGATCTCCTGGAGCGGACGAAGGCCCCGCCCGCCAAGGTCCACGTCGTCCCGAACACGTTCGACGCGTCGCGCTTCCGGCCGTATCCCGCGGCCACGGTGCGTGAGGTGCGCGCGCGCTACGGGCTCCCCGACGGCTACCTCCTCTTCCTCGCGAGCCTCGAGCCGCGCAAGAACCTCGCGACCGTCCTCTCGGCGCTGGAGGGCACCGACGGCCTCACGCTGGTCGTGGCCGGGGCGAGCGGCTGGAACAACTCGCCGCTCGTCGCCGCGATGGAGGCGGCGGGATCGAAGGTCATCCGCCTCGGCTACGTCCCGGACGACGCGCTCGGGCCGCTCTACGCCGGGGCGAGCGCGCTCGTCTACCCGTCGCTCTACGAGGGGTTCGGGCTCCCGGTCCTGGAGGCGATGGCGTGCGGCACGCCGGTGATCACGTCCAACGTGTCGTCGCTCCCGGAGGTGACCGGCGAGGCCGGCGTCCTCCTCGACGATCCGCTCGACGCCGCGGGGCTGCGTACCGCGATGGAACGCGTGGCGGGCGACGCGGCCGAGCGCGCACGCCTTTCCGCAGCTGGCCTCGAGCGCGCCCGGCGCTTCGCGCTCGACCGCGTCACCGACGAGCTCCTGGCGGTCTACCGAACCGTCCTCGGATGAGCGCGACGGCGCTTCACTGGCAGACGCTCCTCGGCTTCCCGACCGGCTATGCCACGAGCGCCGGCGGCCTCCTCCGCGCCCTCGACGCGCGGGGCGTCCCGGTGACCTACGAGTACGTGTACGGAGCGGGCTCGCCGTTCCCGCCGCCCGAGCCGCGCCCGCTCCCGGAAAGCGACCTCGAGGCGATCGCCCGCCGCCCTCACGCGGCACGGCCCGCGGTGTCCGTCGTCTACGGTGTGGCGCCCGTCTTCGCGCGCAATCGCGGACGGTACCGGGTCGGCTACACGATGCTCGAGGTGGACCGCTTCCCCGAGGCCTGGCTGCGGGCGATCGGCTGTGTCGACGAGGTGTGGGTGCCGTCGCGATTCAATTCCGACGCCCTGCAGGCGCAGGGCGTCGCGCGGCCGATCCACGTCCTGCCGCTCGGCGTCGACCCGGAGAGGTTCCGGCCCGACGGTCCGCGCTGCCGTCCGCCGGGCGGCGAGGTCGTCTTCCTCTGCAGCTTCGAGTGGAGCGAGCGGAAGCAGCCGGGGCTCCTGCTGACGGTCTTCAACCAGACGTTCCACCGTGGCGAGGGCGCTATCCTCCTCTGCAAGGTGATCGGCTCCGGCGGCCCGACGGCCCTGAAACGACGGCTCGCGGCGCTGCCGCTGAAGAAGACCGGCGGCCGGATCGCCTTCCTCGATCGCGACCTCCCGCACGCCCAGCTCGGCGCGCTCTACCGCTCGGCCGACGCGTACGTCTCGGCGAGCCGCGGCGAGGGCTGGGACCTGGCGCTGACCGAGGCGATGGCGTGCGGCCTGCCCGTGATCGCCCCGCGCTGGGGCGCGCCCGCCGAGTACCTCGGCGAGGAGACCGGGTACCTCGTCGACCTGCGGGGCACGGTCCCGGCGGTGTCGACGCAGACGGCCCACTCAGCGGGCTCCTGGGCCGACCCCGACCCCGACCACCTCTCCGCGCTCCTGCGGCGCGTCTACGAAAAGCGCGAGGAGGCGCGGACCACGGGCGAGCGCGCGGCCCAGGCCGTGCGGTCCCAGCTCACCTGGGCGCACGCCGCCGAGCGGATCGCGACGCGCGTCGCCGCGATCGGGGCGTGATGCGCGTCCTCTGGGTCGAGTCCCGCGGCAACGACGCCCTCGCCGCCATGGAGGCGGTCGAGGCCGCCCTCGAGCGGGGCGAGTCGACGGTCGACCCCGCTGCCGAGGAGGCGCTTCGCTACCTCCGCGCGAACGCGGCCATCGACACGGAGCGGATCGTCGCGTCGGACCGCGCCGGGCTGGGCCCCGTCCTCACCGGCTTCCGGCGGCTCGTGCGGCGGCTCACCTGGTGGCTCTACCTCCCGCAGTGGGGACAGGTGAGCGAGACGGCCCGCGTGGAGGCCGACCTCCTCGCCCGCCTTGCCGACGAGCAGCGCCGCCTGCGCGAGGAGATCGCGCGGCTGCGGGCCGAACGGCGGGCTCTGGAGCGGCGCGTGCGCGAGCTGGAGGAGCGGGACGCCCACCGGCGTCCCTGACGCTCCCCGACCATGAAGAAGGGACGGAGGGCCGCGCCCGGTCGAGCCCCTGCGGCACCTCGACGGGAGGACGGGCCGTCCGACCCGATCCGCGCTCGCGACGAGGCGGGCAGCGCCGTCGCGTTCGACGCGATCGAGGAACCCCTGTCGGGGCGGCGTGGACCGATCGCCCTCGGCCTCGCGGCGCTGGCCGTCGCCACGGCCGTCATCGCCGCGACCGCGCTCCTCGCGTGGCCGATCCTCACGGCCGGGTACCTCAGCGACGACTGGGCGATGCTCTTCTTCGCCCGGCACGCCGGCCTGCGCGACACCCTCGTCTCGTTCTTCCCGCCCCGCGCGGACTCCCCCCATGCAGGCTTCTTCCGACCTCTCGGCCTCCTCCTCTGGCAGCTCGCCATCCCACCGTTCGCGGGGACACCTCCGCCGGCCCTGCCCCAGCACCTCCTGAGCCTCGCCTTCCACGCGGGCAGCACGGTCCTCGTCGTGGCCCTCGCCCGCGCCCGCCTCTCCTGGGCCGCCAGCCTCCTCGCAGGCGCTCTCTTCGCCCTCTTCCCGACGCACGGCGAGTGCCTCGGCTGGATCTCGGCGCGCTTCGACCTGGCCGCGACGTTCTTCGGCCTCGTGGCAATCCTCCTCTGCAGCCGGGACGGCGCGCGTGCGTCGGCGCTGGGCGCCGGGGCGCTGCTGCTCGGCCTCCTCACGAAGGAATCCGTCCTCGTCGTCCCGGCCCTCCTCGTCCTCTACGTCTGGTGGCTGGCCCCGCCGGACGCCGTGCGGCGCCTCGCGACGAGCCTTCCCCTGATGGCCGCGTCGACGGCCGTCTACCTCCTGGTCCGCTTCCGGG
>CAYLNK010000464.1:0-3545 GCA_964384675.1 uncultured Holophagales bacterium
CGTACCGCCCGTGCCCCTCACGCTCTCGAGCCGCCCGCGGCGCCTCCTCACGATCGTTCCGGCGGGTGCGCCGGCGAGCGGCACCGACGTGCCGCAGCGGCGTTCGCTCGTCGACGAGCCCCTGGCCGCCGGAGGCGGACGGGTCGTCCCGTCGGCCCGCTTCGCTCCGCTGGAACGCCTGGTCCGTCCCGCGCTGCGGCGCGACTCCGGACGCTTCGTCCTCTCGATCGAGGTCCGCTTCACCGACTTCGGCGAGGACGCGCGTCGCGACAAGCGGGAGAAGGCCGACCGCGCGCTCGGCGTGACGCCGCTCCCCGAGGGGTGCGACCTCGTCCGGCCGGGCCTCTCCCGCTTCCACCTCACACCGGAGCGGCGGCGCCTGCTCCTCCTCTCCGGCGCTCTCCCGCTCCTCCTCTTCGTCCTGGCCGCGTTCCGGCTCGACTCCCTCGGCCTCGGCGCGGCGGCGCTGGTCCCGGGCTTCCTCGGAATCGCCGCGACGACGCCGTTCCTCGCCGCCGGCGGGCGCGGGACGGACGCCTCGACGCTCCTCGCCCTCGGCGCCGCCCTCGCCGGAACGCTGCCCGTGACCCTCCACGTCCTGGCGCGCCTTCACGGGTCGCCCGGATCCCGCGTCTACCGCCCGGTGCGCGAGCTGACCCCGGCGCTCGGGATCTGTGCGCTCGCCTTCGCGACGCCCCTCCTTCCCGCGGGGCTCGCGGGAGGGCGCCTCGTCGCGATGCCGCTCGTCGCCGCGGCGGTGACGGGCGCCGTTTCGATCTTCACGGCGGCCGCCGTCCTCCCCGCGCTCCTCGCCGGCACCCGCGCCTCCAGGCGGGTCGACCCGGCGGAGCGTGCCCGGCGCCGGCGTCCGGCCGCATGGGTGGAGCCACAGGGTCCGCCGTCCCTCTCGGTGCGCAGCCTGACGAAGCGGTACGGCTCCGTCCGGGCGCTGACCGACGTCACGTTCGAGCTCGGCCCCGGCGTGATCGGGCTCCTGGGCCCGAACGGCGCCGGGAAGACCACGCTCCTGCGGCTCCTCACCGGCCTCCTGACGCCGACCCGCGGCCAGATCCGCTTCCGCGACGTGCTCCTGACGCCGGAGGGCCTGCCGGAGTACCGCCGATCGATCGGGACTCTGCCTCAGGAATTCAACGCGTACCCGGAGCTGACCGCGGAGCAGTTCCTCGACTACTGGGCGCTGGAGCGCGGCCTTTTCGACCCGAAGGCGCGCGCACGCGAGGTCGAGTCGCTGCTTTGCGGCGTGGGGCTCGCCGGCGACGCTCGGCGCAAGGTACGCGACTACTCGGGCGGGATGCGGCAGAGGATCGGGATCGCGCGCGCGCTCCTCGGCTCCCCGCCGATCCTCGTCGTCGACGAGCCGACGACCGGCCTCGATCTCGAGTCCCGCAACGCGCTGCGCGAGCTCCTGGTCTCGATCGGCCGCGAGCGGATCGTGCTGCTGTCGACTCACCTGGCGGGCGACGTGGAGCGGGCCGCCGGACGGATCCTGCTGGTCGTGGGGGGCCGGCTTCGCTTCGACGGCTCGCCGGAGACGCTCCTCTCGAGAGCCCGCGGCCGCGTCTTCACGGCCGTCCTCCCGGACGAGGCGCTGCGCGAGGTGGGCCGGCTCTACCGGATCACCGCCCGGGTGCGCGTCCCGACGGGGATCCGCGTGCGGGGCGTGGCTCGCGCCGGGGAGCCGCTCGGGGGCGAGACGGTGGAGCCGACGCTGGAGGAGGCCTATCTCGCCGCGGCGACGGAGGAGCCGACGGCGTCCCCTGGGGGTGCGGGGGGCGGAGCGCCCCCGCCGAAAAATGCCGCGGCGACGGAGGAGCCGACGGCGTGAGCCGGCGGGTCAACGCGCCGTGTAGCGCCAGATCGAGCTCTCGGCCTCGATCGAGTTGTACGCCAGCAGGCGGCCGTCGTTCGAGACGTCGACCTGCAGGTAGTTCCTGTAGTTCGGGATCGCGAGGAGCAGGCGCGGTACGCCGCCCTCGACCGGGAGCGCCCAGACGTGACAGGCGGCCGGATCGGTCGTCAGGTAGATCACCTCGCGGCCGGACGGCGAGAAGAGCGGGCGGTAGCCTCGCTCGACCAGGCGCCGCGGGGCCGTCGAGCCGTCCGCCGGGACGATCCAGATCCCGTGGTTGTCTCCGCCCTCACGATCTCCGGAGCAGACGACCCACCTGCCGTCGGGACTGGGGCGCCCCTCGCCGAATCGCGGTGGCGTGATCGTCCTCATCTCCTTCGTCGCGAGGTCGAGCGTGGCCACGGCGATCTCGTCTTCCTTCGCGATGCGGCCGAAGACGATCCGCTTCCCGTCCGGGAAGAAGTACGGACGCACCTCCTGCCCCGGCAGGCTCGTCAGCGCCACCGCGGGGCCGCCGTCGACGGGCGCCATCCAGAGGTCGTAGGTCCCGCCCGCGTCGCCGAACCAGACGAGGCTCTTCCCGTCGGGGCTGAACGTCGGGTTGGCGTTGCGGCGCCCGGCGCTGGAGACGCGGATTCGATCGCGCGTCTCCAGGTCCTGCACCCAGACGTGACGGCGATCCTCGTGCGGGTAGGTGCAGTACGCGAGCTTCCTGCCGTCCGCGGAGAGAGCCGGTCCCCACGCCTGCCCGTCGACCGTGAGGAGGCGCGGGGCTCCCTGCGGGACGAGCCCGGGGCCGAGCCCGACGCCCCAGATCTGCCAGCGCTCCTTGTACACCTCGAAGAGGACCGAGCCGTCCGGGGCCGTGCGCGGGTAGACGTCCGGACCCGCTCCCGTGGTGACGCGCCGCGGTATGCCGCCCGCCGCCGGGACCGCCCAGAGGTTCCAGGAGCCCCCTCGCGTGGACGAGTAGTAGACCGTCCGGCCATCGGGGCTGAAGTCGCAGCCGTTGGTCCCGAGACCGTGGGCGAGCGGGTTCCTCTCCTCGGTCAGCTTCCGGGCGGTGCCTCCAGCGGCTGGGATGATCCAGACGTTGACCTCCGGCTGGTTGAGCGGCGTCGACACGAACGCCACCGAACGTCCGTCGGGTGAGAAGCGCGGGGAGGAGAGACGGTGGCCCTTCCGCTCCAGGAGGACCGTCACGTGCCCTCCGCCGGCGTCGGCGACGGCGAGGACCTCCCGCCGTCCCGGCTCGGACCGGACGAAGACGATCCGCTTTCCGTCCGGGCTGTAGCTCGGCGACCCGGCGTCGGAGAGGACGCGGCGCGCCGCACCGCCCAGCGCGGGCACGCTCCACACCTCTTCGCCGGTGACGGTCTCCCTGGTGTAGAGGAGCGACGTGCCGTCGGGCGCCCAGCTGGGCTCGATCTCGTCGTCCGGCGTCTCGGTGCGCAGGACCGGGTCGGACCCGGGCACGACGACGTAGATGTCGTAGCTCCCACGGAGGTTGCTGGTCACCGCGATCGCTGGCCCGGACGGCGAGGGGGCGCCCTGTGACCAGTCCGCGCCTCCGGCCGTGGCGACGGCCTCGATCCGCACCCGGGGCGTGGCCGGGACGCTGAAACGTCCGGCGAGGAGCCCGGCGCCGAGCGCGACCGCCGCGACGACGGCGCCG
>CAYLNK010000465.1:0-3528 GCA_964384675.1 uncultured Holophagales bacterium
GAGGCCCGCGCCCGGACGGGGCGGGCGCGGGTCGTCGTCACCGCGGCCGAGCACGCGGCCGTCCGCGAGGCGGCCCTGGGCTTGGCTCCCGAGGGGTTCGAGGTCGAGACGTTGCCGGTCGACGCGAACGGGCTGCCGCTGCCGCACGCGCCGGACCCACACGCCGCCCTGGTGTCGATGATCCTGGCGAGCAACGAGACGGGGGCGATCGACGAGGCGTTGCCCACCCTCGCGGCCGCCTGGCGCGAGTCGGGGGCACTGGTCCATACGGACGCCGTCCAGGCGGTCGGCAAGGTGCCAGTCGACGTGGGGCGGCTCCACGTGGACCTGCTGTCGCTCGCTGGCCACAAGCTCGGGGGGCCCCGGGGAGCCGGGGCTCTCTACGTGCGGAAGGGGACCGCGCTCCGCCCCCTCGTCTCCGGAGGGGGTCAGGAGAGGGGCCGGCGCTCAGGTACCGAGAACGTCCCCGCTATCGTGGGCCTGGGCGCGGCGATCACCCGGGCGGTGGCTGTCCTCGAAGCGGAAGGGCGGAGGCTCGTCCTCCTGCGCGACCGGCTGGAGGCGGAGCTCCTCCGCGCGTGCCCCGGAGCCCGCGTGAACGCCGCGGCTGCCACGCGTCTGCCGACCGCGAGCTCCTTCCTCTTCCCGGGGACGGACGCCGAGACGCTTCTCGCTGCGCTCGACCTCGAGGGGGTCGCCGCCTCCTCCGGATCCGCCTGCGCGTCCGGCACCACCGCGCCGAGCCGGGTCCTCCTCGCGTGCGGGCTCAGTCCCGCCGAGGCGCGCTCCACGGTGCGCTTCTCGCTGGGCTGGACCACGACCGACGCGGACGTCGACCGCCTCCTCGAGGTCGTTCCACGCCTCGCCGCCCGCGTGCGGTCCGCGCTTTCGGCTTGATCGGCGGGTGCCGTCGGGGTTAAATCGAGGCAGCCCCAGCTTCCTCTCGGAGCGACCGTGATCATTCAGTGCTCGAGCTGCCAGACGCGGTATCACTACGATGAAAGGCGGTTCTCCGGGGCTCCGAAGAAGAAGATCCGTTGCACGAAGTGCACCACGATCTTCGAGATCTTCAACCCCGAGCTGGCCCAGGCGGCGGCGCTCGGCCCGAGCGTGGAGGAGAGCGGGCCCCTGAACTCGCCGATCCTGGGGGCCGACGACTTCTCCCTCGACACCACCATGATGGGCGGCGGCCCCCGCAAGAGGCCGCTGGTGCCTCCCCCGTTGCCTCCCGGGCTCGCCGTGGGAGCCTCGAGCGGTGCGGCCGTCTCGACGGACGTCGGCGTCCGGCCTCTTGGGGGCGGCCGCTCCACCGCGGGGCCGGCCGGACGGAAGCTCGCCCTGCCGGCCGGCTACCGGATCTCGCTGGCGTGCCTCGCCGGGCCCGACTCGGGACGGATCTTCGAGGTCGACAAGCCGCGGGTCACGCTGGGCCGGGCGAACGCCGACATCGTCCTGACGGACGGCCAATGCTCCCGCCAGCACGCCGCGATCGAGGTAGCCGACGAGCAGATCTTCCTGCAGGACCTCGGGTCGACGAACGGCACCTTCGTGGGGGAGAAGAAGATCGACCGGGTGGAGCTCGACAACCGGACCGAGTTCGACGTCGGCGCCACCACCCTGATGCTCATCCGGACGCGCAAGGACGGCTGATCGGAATAACGGGGCCGCCCCGTAGATGATCTACCGGGGACGCCCTCGCTGGACCTCCCTTCACCCCACCCCCACGAATCGCCGTCTCTCCAGGGGGCCCTGAATGCTGACCGGAACTCCCTCCCGCACCTTCCCGTACCGCCTCGACGCCAAGATCGGCGAGGGTGCGATGGGCGTCGTCTATCGCGCCTTCGACCCCGATCTGCAGCGGCAGGTGGCGATCAAGCTGATCCGCAAGGAGGCGCTGGAAGGGCTGGAGGAGGAGGACCGCGACGAGACGCACCGTCGCTTCCTGCAGGAGGCGCGCGCGGCGGCCGGTCTCTCGCATCCCGGGATCACCACGATCTACCGGATCGGCGAGGAGGACGGCAACCCGTACATCGTGATGGAGTGGCTCGAGGGACAGAGCCTCGAGGCGATCCTCAAGGCCCACGCGCCGTTGCCGCCCCCCGAGGCGGCCCGGATCTGCTGCGAGCTGGCGGAGGCTCTCCACGTCGCCCACGTCTCGGGGATCGTCCACCGCGACGTGAAGCCGGCCAACCTGATGCTGGTGAGCGACGGGCGCGTGAAGGTGACGGACTTCGGGATCGCGCGCGTCGACGGCTCCGACCTCGTCAAGACGCGGGCCGGGGACGTCCTGGCGACGCCGCTCTACGGCTCGCCCGAGCAGCTGTCGGGCCTCGAGGTCGACGGCCGGGCCGATCTTTTCTCCCTCGGCGTGGTCCTCTACCGGTCGCTCACCGGCAAGCTCCCCTTCAACGGCCGGACGCTGGCAGAGGTCACCACCCAGGTCCTCCACTCCAGCCCGGTCCCTCCCTGTCAGATCCAGGAGTCGATCCCGCCGGGGCTCGAGGCCGTGGTGATGCGGGCCCTCCGGAAGCGACCCGAGGAACGGTACTCGAATGCCCGGGAGGTCGCGGCCGCGCTCCGTCCGTTCGTGGCCGGATCGAGCCCGGTGCCCGTCCTGTCGGAGGCTCCCACGCTGCCCGCCACGCAACGTGTCGGCGCCGCGACGCCTCCGCGCGCCGCCTCGTCCGCGGGGATGGCCGCTCCGCCTCCGCCCGCGGCCGTTCCGACCCGGACCGGCCTTTCCCGCTCGCCTCGCCTCGCCGTTGCCGGGACCGTCTCGGCGTGGCCGGCCCGGTCCGTGGGCAGGGCCGCGATCCCCGACCTCCTCACGAAGCTCCTGGAGTTCCCGCTCCACGCCGAGCCGTACGCGGGGGGCGTCGCGGTCGGCTCGAGGGAGCTCCTCCTCCTCCACGACGGCTGGATCGTCGGGGCGGTGGACCTCTCCGGGGACCGAACGGCCGACGACGTGGTCGAGTCGCTCCCCGCCGAGGCCGAGGTGGTCCTCCACCCGGTGCCGGAGGGAGTCCCGGGCCGCGTCGTGTCGCTCCTGGCGTCGCTCCTCTCCCCGCGCAAGGTGCGGCACGCGGAGCTCGACTCCTCGTTCGCCAACCTCCCCGCGCTCTCGAGGAAGCTGGCCGAGGAGGGATTCTCCGGAGTCCTCACGCTGCGGCGGGGCGCGGACGTGGGCCACATTCTGGTCGACGGCGGCAGCACCGTCCTCGCGCTCTATTCCGACGGCTGGCAGGAGGCTCCGCTGCCGGCCCCCTGGGAGTCGTGGGTCTCCGACCTCGTCGTGAAGGCGTCCGTGGAGGAGCCGATCTTCCAGCCCGTCTCCGACTCGTACCGCCGCCTCCTCCGGAACCTGGAGGTTCAGGTGGAGGAAGGTGGCGAAGCCGGTCCGGACGAGGCCGCGTCGCCCACGGCCACGATCCGCCGGCTCTCCGGATCGATGCTGATGAAATCGGGGTCGTTCAAGGCCGGAAAGCGGCCCGCCCCCACCGGGCCGCACCGGCTCCGGGCACCCGCGCT
>CAYLNK010000466.1:0-3468 GCA_964384675.1 uncultured Holophagales bacterium
GGCCTGGGCTGGCGCCGGGCGGGCCGGCGGGACGAAGACCGGCATCGCCCCGGAGGCCGGACGGTTCCCGCCCTGATCGGGCATACCCGTCAGCTTCCGCCGCACCCAGCTGAGGAATCGAACCGAGTCGACCGCCTTGAAGTAGAGGCCGAGCGCATGGAAAGAGGAGAGCTGCTCCACGTCGCGCGTGACGCCCGAAAGGTCGCTCGCCAGGCCGGCCGCCAGGGTCCTGGGCACCTTCTTGAGACGGACCGGGCTGAAGGTGCTGAGCGACGAGGAGGCGGGGACCGTGGGCTTTCCCTCTCCCCGGGACGCGAACAGGTCCTCGAAGAAGCGGGCGCTCGCTCGGAGCTCCTTCTCGAGGCCGGCGAGCTCCTCCTCGTCGAGGTCGCCGAGCCGCTCCACATCGATCGCGCCGAAGAGGTTCGCGGCCGTTTGCAGCGCCGCCACCGCCGCGACCCATTCCGGGTCCCGGCCCGGCGGACGTTCCTCCCGCGTCTCCCGCGTGGGGTCCTCGGAGCGCTCCGGCATCCCGTTCTGCCTCTTCGCCACCGATGATAGCCGAGCGCCTGCCGTACCATCGCGCGATCGAGAGCCGCATCGACGTCCGCGCCACCGCACGGGCCCTCGCGTCGGGCCTCGCCATCGGCCTCGCCGTCGGCATCGTCCTCTGGTCCGTTCACCTCGTTCCCGAGGTCCGCGTGGCCCTCGTCCTCTCGGGTGTCTTCGGCGTCGTCATGCTGCCGGGCTTCAAGCTCCTCATGCCGTTCTGCAAGGTCCCGGAGCGGCCCGGCCAGCCGCCCATCCAGGTGGCGCTCGCACGCACCTTCCGCGTCGTCCTCCTCTACCTCGGTCTCCTCGCGATCTGCGTCCTCCTCATCGACCTCCTGACCGGCATCGACCTGCTCCGGTTCGGGCCGATCCTGGCCGTCACCGTGCTGATCGGCCTCGCCATCACCGCGTTCATGACCGCGCTCCACACGACGAGCGGCCTCGTCGAATCGGAGCGGGCCCGCGCGCGGGCCGAGGTGGACCAGCTCCGGATGCAGCTCCTCGAGGCGGACAACGAGCGGAAGACGAAGGAGCTGGAGGAGGCGCGGGACCTCCAGCTCTCGATGCTCCCCGCCGGGCTGCCGGCGCGGGACGACCTGGACGTCGCGTTCGGCATGCGCACGGCCACCGAGGTCGGCGGCGACTACTACGACTACCGGACCTCTCCGGACGGGACGCTCCACCTGGTGCTCGGCGACGCGACGGGCCACGGCGTGAAGGCGGGCCTCGTCGTCGTCTCGGCCAAGACGCTCTTCCAGACCTCCGGCGCCTCTCCCGACCTGGCGCAGCACCTCTCCCGGGCGAGCGACGGGATCCGCAGCCTCGGGCTCCGCCGGATGAACATGGCGCTCTCCCTCCTCAGCATCCGGGGCGAGTCCGTGAGGATCGCCTCGGCCGGGATGCCGCCGGCGTACCACGTCCACGAGGGCGAAGCCGTCGAGGTGGCTTTCCAGGCGCCACCGGTCGGCCAGCTCCGCTCGTACACCTATCGCGAGGCGACGCTCCAGCTATCACCCGGGGACCGCCTCGTCCTGTGCAGCGACGGCTTCCCCGAATGCCTCGACCCGTCCGGGCAGCCGTACGGCTACGAGGCGCTCGGCCCGCTCCTGGCGCGCCTCGCGCCCCAGCCGGCGGAGCGGATCGTCGAGGAGCTCTTCCGGGAGGCGGAACGCTGGGCGGCAGGCCGTCCGTTCGAGGACGACGTCACGTTCCTGGTGGTCGCGTACCGGGGCTGAGAAACCTTCCGGGCCGACCGGCGTCTCCCCCAGCGAGGAGGACACCATGTCGCACCGCTCGCTCGCCGGGCTCACGCTCGCCGCCCTCGCCCTGACCTTGCTCCCCGCCCGCGCC
The DNA here is from genome assembly GCA_964384675.1 of uncultured Holophagales bacterium. Classification (GTDB taxonomy): domain Bacteria; phylum Acidobacteriota; class Thermoanaerobaculia; order UBA5066; family UBA5066; genus CAYLNK01. The sequence goes on from CAYLNK010000466.1 coordinate 1,903, forward strand.
GTCCACGCGGACCGGAACGTCTCGATCGACGAGGACGAGAAGGGGACCGGGTGCTCTCGCAACCGGATGTCCTGGGACGACCGCGAGACCGCCCGCTCCGAGGAGACGGTCCAGGTCGGCCGCGGCCGTGGGACGCTCCTGGTGAGGGCCTCGCGCAACGGCGGTGTACGCGTGGAAGGCTGGGACGGAAAGGACTACCAGATCACCGCGTGCAAGTTCGCGTCGGGCGACACGCAGGCCGACGCCGCGGCGCTCCTCTCCCGGCTCTCGATCGACACGCGCGGCGACGAGGTCACGGCGAAGGGCCCCTCCGAGGACGATTGGTCGATCTTCTTCATCGTGAAGGCCCCGAAGGACGCCGATCTGTCGCTCGCGGTGACCAACGGACCCCTGTCCGTGCGCGCCGCCAGCGGGACCTTCAAGGTCAAGGCGAAGAACGGTCCGGTCGCCCTCAAGTCCGTCAGCGGCAAGGTCGACGTCGAGGTGGCGAACGGTCCGGTCTCCCTGGTCGACGGGTCGGGCGAGGTGTCGATCGACGCCGTCAACGGCCCGCTCACGATCAAGCTCTCCGGCGACTCGTGGGACGGCCCGGGCATCACGGGACACGTCCAGAACGGTCCGCTCACCCTCAAGGTACCGGAGACGTTCCGCGCCGGAGTCCGGGTCGAGACCGCCGGACACGGCCCCCTCACCTGCAAGCTCGACGGCTGCCCCACGATCACCCGGCGGTACGGCCTTCACGAGCCGCGCGTGATCGAGCTCGGGTCCGGCAAGCCCGCGATCAACGTGACCGCCGAGAACGGGCCGGTCTCGATCGGACCGCAGGCGGGCGGACACGGCGCCGGCCACGGTAGCTGGTAGGCCGTCCAGCGCACGGGACGGGACGCGGGTATCGGACTTGCGTCCTGGTCCCGCGAGGTGTCCAGAATGCGCATCGACATCCCCGCGGCCCTCCTCGCCGCGGGGCTCCTGGCCTGGCCCGGCTCGTCGGCAGGACCGGCGATGCCGAGCGCCTGGCGCGCGGCCGACGTCGTCCTGGACGGCCTCTCGAACGACTGGACGGGGCGTCTCGTCCCCCTCGGCGAGACGCCTCTCGTCGTCGGGGTCCGGAACGACGCCTCGTTCCTCTACGTCTGCCTGAGGACGTCGGACGAGACCGCGAAGAGGCAGATCCTGGCGGTGGGGCTCAGCGTCCTCCTCGACGCCAGCGGCAAGGAGGATCGCGCGTTCGGCGTGCGGTTCCCCGTCGGACGGCAGGCGGGGGAACGGCCCGACGTCCCCGACACCGCGGACGACGGCTTCTCGCGCGCCCTCGAGCTCTCGGTGGCGGGAGGTCAGATCGAGATCCTCGGCCGCGAGGAGGCCGACGTCGCCTTGCTCCGGATCGGGGAGGCCCGTCCGATCGAGGCCGCGCTCGGGGAGGAAGCCGGCGCCCTCGTCATCGAGCTGAAGGTGCCGCTCGTCTTCTCCGTCGATTCGCCTCATGCCGTCGGCGCGAAGGCCGGCGCGGCGATCTCGCTCGGCGTCGAGACCGGGCGTCCGAAGCTGAGGCGATCGCGGGCGGAC
>CAYLNK010000467.1:0-3466 GCA_964384675.1 uncultured Holophagales bacterium
GGCAGCCTGCGCACCGTCACGACGATCACGCTGCACGCCGCCGGCCGCAACGACTCGTTCTTCACCACCAACATGTCCCTCACCAACGGCACCGCGACCCCCGCGACGCTCCAGCTCCGGTACGTCCCGGACGGCGGCGCGATCTCCGATCCGCGCAGCGTCACCATCGCCCCGCGCCGGACCGTGAACTACGCGGACGTGATCGCCACCGTCTTCAACGTCACGTCGAACACGGCCGGGATGATCCTCATCGAGGGGGACGTGGCTCGCGTCGTCGTCTCCTCGGACACCTCCACCCAGCTCGACGCGGCCTCGACCGCGAAGGGGATCTCGCCGTCCACCCTCGGCGCCTACGCTCCGGAGGCGGTGCAGGCCCTCGGGAACCCGAGGGTCGGCGTCCCCACCACCGTCGTGTCTCACCCGGGACTCGAGGAGAGCGTCCGGTTCCGCACCAACCTGATCCTGGCCGAGGTGGCGGGCGCGCCCGCCAAGGTCCGGGTCAAGCTGGTGCCGCCCGGCTCGACCGGGGCCGGGATCTCGGAGACCGTGCTCGAGCTGAAGGCGTTCGAGAGACGCCAGATCAACAGCTTCATCCGCGAGATGGCCCAGACGACCGCCGAGATGGTCGACGTGGAGACCGACGTGGAGTGGATCTCGGGAGACGGCCGCGTCCTGGCGATCGCGACCCGGATCGACAACGATCCGGCGTCCAAGCGGAGCGACGTCTACGTGCTGGGACCGACGGGGAGGGGACAGGGCGTCATCGGGTTCTGAGCGCCGCCCGGGCTCCTGGGTCAGGAAGGCCGCGGCGCCCGGGTGGCCGGGCGCGCGGCCAGCGTCTCCGCCTCGGGAAAGAGGCCCAGCGCCTTCTGTACCGGCGCGTCGGCCTCGAGCACGACCCGGTAGCCCGCGTCCCGCCCGAAGAGGATGCCGAGCATCTCCTCCCGGAGCGCCCGCTCGAGCTCCGCGGGCGGGGCCTTCTCCGCAAGGGTGCGGGGCGTGCGCTCGCCTGGAGCGGACTGCGTTTCCAGGAACTTCAGCAGATCCTCCCGTACCGCGGGATCGAGGCGAAACGACGCGCCGACCTCCGGATGCCGCGCCCGGTAGCTGACCGCGAACTCGAAGAGCACGCCGCTCGCGCGGAGGCGGGCGACCTCTTCCGGCCAGGTCGAGGCGGGCGACACCACGTCGGGCACGATCCCGCCACCGCTGTAGACCGCGCGTCCGGAGTCGGTCCGGTAGGTGGTCCCCTCCGGTGAGCGCGCGGCAACCTCGAGCGCCGGTGACTCGCGCTCGGGGACCAGATAGTCGAGCCGCTCCGAGAAGTCACGCTGGATGCACCGGCCGGACGGCGTGTAGTACCGCGCCGACGTGATGGCCACGCCGGAGCCGTCCGAGAGCGTGTAGACCGACTGGACGAGGCCCTTGCCCCAGGTCGTCTCCCCCACCACGAGACCTCGGTCGTGGTCCTGTACCGCGCCGGCGACGATCTCGGAGCCCGAGGCGGAGCCGCCGTCCACGAGGAGGACGAGAGGGAGCCTCTTCCGGGCATACGACGCGCGCGCTCGCAGCATCTCGTTCGAGCCCCTGGTGCGCCCGCGGGTCTCCACGATCGTGTCGCCTGGCCGCAGGAAGACGCTGCTGATCCCGAGAGCCGAGTCCAGGACGCCCCCCGGGTTCCCGCGCAGATCGAGAAGGACCCGGGTCATCCCCTGCTTCTCGAGGCGGTCCCAGGCCTCGACGAGCTCCGCCGCCGAGGTCTGCGTGAAGTCGGTGAGGCGGAGGTAGCCCGTGCCTCCGTCCATCAGGAACGCGTGCGACACGGAGCGGTTCGGGATCTCGGCCCTGCTCGCGGTGACGGTCAGCGGCTCCTTCCGTCCCGGGCGATTCAGAGTCAACGTGACGGGAGTCCCGGCGATCCCCTTCAGGCGCGACGCGACGGCGTCGGACGTCATCCCCGCCGTGGAGGCGCCGTCGATCGAGAGGAGCTCGTCTCCCGCGCGGATCCCGTGCCGCTCGGCGATCGAGCCGTCCACGGGCGAGACCACGACGACGCGTCCCGAGCGGCGGGACACGACCAGCCCGAGCCCGCCGTACACCCCGCGCCGCCTCTCGCGCATCGAGGAGAACTCCGAGGACGGGTGGAAGCTCGTGTGCGGATCGAGGCGGTCCAGCATCCCGCGGATGGAGCCGTAGACGAGCGCCTCGTCGTCCACTTCGTCCGCCGACCAGGCCCGGGCCGTCGAGAGGAGGTCCGCGTACTCCTTGAGGCCGGGCGCACCGGCGAGCGAGGAGGTGTCGTTGACGGCGAGGCCGGCAGCGGGGCCGAGGAGAGCGACGGCGACGATCCGGCGGAGACGGCTCTTCGATGCTGGAGTCACGAGCTGTCTACGTGCCCGGACCTCCGCGGGTTGCGAGGTCGTCTCAGGCGGCTGGCGTCGCGTCGAACGACATCAGCACCAGGGCGAGGTCCTCGTCCGCCACTTTGCCCGCCCCGAGGGAGGCGTGGTTCCGGCGCACGACGCGCTCGAGCAGGCGGCGGGCCCGGTCGTCGCCCCCGCCCCGCGTCTCGAAACGCGGCTCCGCCTCCTGCAGGCGCTCCCACGCCGTCCGCTCCCCGCCCCGCATCAGCTCCTCCCCGGCGAGGACGACGATGTCGCCGAGGCGCACCTCGTAAGGGCCCCTCACCTCGAGCGAGGCGAGGCCTGCCTCGCCGGTGGGCCCGGGACCGAGGACCGCTGGCTGCGGAGGGGTCGGACCCGGGCCGATCAGAGGCTGACCCGCCCCCATCCGGCGCCACTCCGCCCGGCCGCCGCCCACGCGGCCCAGCCACAGCTCGGGCGCTCCGGTCACGGGGTTCGGAGCGAGGACCCCCCCCGTGAACGTGACCGTCAGGGCCGGCCCGACGTGCTTGAGGCGCCCGTCGGGCGCGAGCGTGTGCGCGAGGATCTTCAGGGCGTTGTCGGCGGGAAGGGATCCCCGGATCAGGGTGAGCGCCGCCGAGCCCGCCCCCGACGCGATGAGGGCGTGCGAGAGCAGGTCCAGGCGCTGCTGCGTCCCACCGATGCCGTCCCGCACCGCGCGCGCCCCGTCCCCCCCCGCGGCGACGGCCGCCATCGCGAGCTGACAGAACGAGCGGACCGCGATCGCCGCGGCCGTGCGCGCCCCGAGCGAGGACGAGAGCCCCTCGGCGAGCGCGAAGGCGACCCCTCCCTTGACGGGCTGCGCCAGCGTGGCGGCCTGGTTCTGCGGGCGGAGCGCCGACGGCATGGCCTTGTACGAGGCGTACCAGACGGTCACGGGCCCGGCCGTGGCGCGCCCTCCGGCCTCGTCCGGGCGGATCTCGTAGACCGACAGGTCGATGCCCGCGCGGGCCGGCTCCGGCGGCTCCTGAGGCGCGGACACGGCGGCCGGGGGCGGGGTCGGCACCCGCGCCTCCGGCGGGAGAGCCGCCGCAGCCAGCATC
>CAYLNK010000468.1:0-3446 GCA_964384675.1 uncultured Holophagales bacterium
TCGCCCGCGCGCGACGTGCCGCGGCCGTCGCGACGCTCTTCCTCGGCGCGCTCGGCGCGGCGAGCTGGGATTCCGGCGCGCTCGGGCGCCTCGACGCCCGCCTCACCACGTGGCGCTTCTCCGTCGCCTCACCGCGCCCTCCCGACCCGCGCCTCCTCCTGGTCACGCTGGACGACGCCGCGCTCGCCGCCGATACGGCACCGCTCGCCACCCAGGCGGACGTCTTCGCCGAGCGGCTCTCGGCGCTCCTCGGCGCCGGCGCCGCGAGCGTGGCCGTGGACATGCTCCTCCCCGCGGCATTCGGGAGGTCGGAGGCGTTCTCGCGGCTCGTCCTCGAGCACCGTGATCGCCTCACGCTGGCGGCCTTCTCGGAGGGAGAGGCGATCGTGGGTCCCGAGTGCCTCTCCCCGCTCGCCACGGCGGCGCTCGGTCGCGACGGGACGGACCAGCTGTTCGGCTTCGTGAACATGGGCGACGGCGTCGACGGCGTGGTGGAGGACGCTCCGGTCGCCTGGCTCGACCGCGCCGGCCGGAGCCGCGACGCCTTCGCGCTCCACGCGGCGCGGCGGCTGGGGGCGGTCGAGACCGGCCGGCCGGTCCCGATCGACTACAGGGTGTCTCCCGCGGACGTCCCCCGGATCTCCTGGAGGGACGTCCCCGCGGTGTCGGTCCGCGAGCCGGGGCGCGTCGCGGGCCGGCTGGTCGTCGTCGGAGGCACGTTCGTCGGCTCCGGCGACGACCGGTACCGGACGCCCGCGCTTCCCCACGGGCGACACATCCCGGGGGTGACTCTCCAGGCGCTCGTGGCGAACACGTACCTCGCCGGCGCGCCGCTCCGCCGGATCCCGGCGGCCGGGCTCCTCGCCGGTCTCACGCTCGCCTCGGGCGTCCTCGTGGACCGCCTCCTCAGGCGCCCTCCCTCGCCGGCGCTCGCCGCCGCGGCCGCCGCCGTCGGGATCTCCTTCGCGCTGTCGGTCGCGTCCGGACTCGTCCTCCCCCTGGGCCGGACGTGCCTCGCGGTCGGGGGGGCCGCGCTTCTGGGTCTCGCGCTTCGCGCTGTCCTGCGGCACGGGCGCGCGGCGGCGCGATAATCGGACGTTCTTCGGAGGTGGAAGATGGGCCGCTCCCGCAAGGAGCTCGGTTCGCCTCCCGCGGGCTCGGACGGGATGCGGGACGTCCCCGAGAAGACCGTGCGCCCCTTCCTCGGACAGACCTCCGAGGAGATCCTGACGCTCGAGGGGACGAAGGCCCTGGCCCGCCGCAAGAAGGTCTCGCTGCGCACCCTGCACCGGAGGTTCGCGGAGCGCGGGCTGGAGGCTTCGTCCGTGAGGGACGACGAGAAGAAGCGCCTCATCCTGGACCTCCTGGGAACCGAGGTCCCGCTGAAGGAGATCGCGCGGCGGCTGGCCGTCTCGGGGCCGCAGTCGTTCAGCCGCCTGGTGCGGCGCCTCTTCGGCGCCACACCGGGCGAGCTGCGAGAGCGGGTGAGGACCGGCGCGAGCGACTCGCGGTAGCGCCGGTCCTCGCTCCGGCTCAGGGCTGAAGGAACGCCGTCGACGCGCGAACGGACGGGAAGAAGTAGTCGTAGGACGTCGCCGTCCACGTGTAGAAGTGTCCGGAGACGTGGCTCCCGGGGGGAGGCGACGTCACCGTCCAGTCCGTGCTCCACCCGGCCGGGCCGCTGTCGAACGAGGCGCCGAGGGACTCGGGGGCGAGGCTGCAATAGCAGCCGCTCGCGCGGCTCCAGTAGAGCCCGGTCGTGTCGTTCCGGAACGACGCCTGCACCTTGCCCCAGGTCCCGCCGAACCCGATCTGGGGGGCGCCGAAGCCGGTTCCCCACCTCGAGTCGGCGGCGTGCCCGGTGAACGTCTGGTCGAAGGGCCGGTGGGGTTCGACGCTCACCGTCGGGGGAGTGACGTCGCAGACGTGTGTGGAGGAGGAGGTCCGGGACCCGTCGGGCCAGACGATGTAGGTGGGCTCGTCGGTCTGATCCTGGCTGCAGGTCCAGGGGCCCTTGGTGGCGGCGCCGGCCGAATCCGTGCAGATCCAATTCCAGGCGATGGTCATGCTTCCGTTGCGGACGGTGTAGATGTTCCCGCAGACGTTCGGGGGCGCCCCCCAGACCCGGAAGGTGAAGGGCTGGGCGCCGTTGCTGAACCGGGCGCTGTACGTCGAGCTTCCTCCGGACAGCACGAGGGCGGATCGCGTCGAGAGGAGCGGCACGTAGCTGCCGCCCTCCGCCGGCGCGCCCCCCGAGACCGCCGACACCGCGCGCCCGGCGGTGACCCGGACCTCGATCCGGCAGCCGGCCAGCGTCGCCGGGGTCAGGCCGGCGAGGCTCACCGCGTAGCTCCACGGTGTCGACGCCGTGACCGACCAGGACCGGAGGACCGTGTCCGAGGAGTCGAGGAGGCGAGCCTCCACGCTGCTCTCGGGGTCGAGGAGCGACGTCGCGACGACGAGGGAGGCCGGCTCCCAGCCCTCGAGGTCGAGAGCCCTCCCGAGCCCCAGGCTGGCGGAATCTCCCGCCGCCAGGACGGCTTCGGGCTCGAGCGTCGCGGCCGCGAGGTCCAGGCTCCAGCGGTGGCGAGCGGGGTCGTTCGCCACCCCGATCTCGTCGGGAAAGGAGAGCGCCGAGACGTCCAGGTCTGGCGAGAGGACGAGGGCCGCGAGCGGCTGGTCGCTCGAGACCCGGCTCTCCGCCGCGCGGAGAGGGACGAGCCCCGAGCCGCGCAGGGCGTACGACGGGGCGCGCCCGTCGCCGTCGTCGGTGCGGACGAGCGATTCGCCCCGGGCGAGGTTGCGCAGCCAGCGTCCCGCCGAGGGGTCCGCCGAGGACGGGACCTCCACCTGGTGGCGAGGGGTCCGGTCGCGCTCCCCGGCGCGGGCTCCGGGACCGGCGGTCACGGCGATGCAGAGACAGCACAAGCGAACGACACTTCTCAAGTTGGCGCCTCCTGAATGACGCCGGTTCGACCGGCGGAGTCAGGATGTGCGCGAGCCGGGCGTCCGTCCATTGACGTTCTCTGCCAGCTCGAGGGCGCCTGCGAAGCGATGCGGAGCGGGGCTAGCGAGGCGGAAGGGTGAGCAGCCGGTACGCCTTCAGGTGCCGGAACGCCGCGTCGCGGCGCCCCGCCCGCTCGAAGAGGCGGGACAGGTTGTAGTGCGCGTCCGCCAGGTCCGGGTCCAGCTCCACGGCCCTCTCGTACGCGACGATCGCCTCCTCGACGTGCCCGAGGTCCTCGAGCGCCACGCCGAGGTTGAACGTGGCCGTGACGGCGGTCGCGTCGCGGGGCCGGGCCTCGAGCGCGCGGCGGTACTGCTCGGCGGCCTCGCGTGGATGACCCGCCTCGTGGAGGAGGCGGCCGAGGTCCAGGTGGGCGGCGGCGTGGCCCGGGTCGAGCTCCACGGCCCGCGCGTACGCCTCGCGCGCCCGCACGGCGTCC
>CAYLNK010000469.1:0-3405 GCA_964384675.1 uncultured Holophagales bacterium
GGCGTGCGCGCGGGGCTGATCCCGCACCCGTCCGAGCCGCGAAAGGAGGTCCCGGACCGCGCCGCCGCCCGCGCGCGCCTCGGGATCGAGCCGGAGGCCCCGCTCTTCCTCTTCAGCGGGATCCTCCGGCCGTACAAGGGCTGGGACCTGCTGCTCCAGGCGTTCGGCTCCGTGCGCGCGGCCGTCCCCGGCGCGCGGCTGGCGCTCACCGGCGAGCCCTGGGGCGAGGCCGCGGCGCTGGGCCGTCGCACGGATCCGGAGCCCGGGGTGAGGCTCGAGCTCCGCTACCTGGACGAGGAGGAGCGCGCGCTCTGGTTCGCCGCCTGCGACGCCGTGGTCTGTCCGTACCGGCGGGCGACCGGCTCCGGCATCGCGGCCGACGCGCTCGCTCACGGCCGCCCGGTGATCGGGAGCGCGATCGACGGTCTCTCGGAGGTCATCGAGGACGGCGTCTCCGGGCTCCTCGTCGCGCCCGGCGACCCGCGAGCCCTCGCGGACGCCATGGTCCGCTTCGTGAGGGGCGGACTCGGCCCGGACCTCTCGGCCGGCGCGGAGCGCCGGCGCGCGGCGTTCACCCCGGAAGCCCACGCGCGCGCGATCCTCGAGCTCGCCGGGCTCAGCGTCTAGGCGATCGCAGCCGCACGTCGAAGAGGAGCCGGAAGGTGTCGGCCCTCGGCCGCCAGTCGAGGTCCGGCGACGCGAACGTGTAGTCCAGGGGGTGCAGGAGCGGGATGATGAGGCGCGCCTGCGTGATCCGCGCCAGCACCTTCTGCAGGCGCTCGCGCCGGCGCCACAGGCTGGTCTCGGCGCGGGCCTCGTCGATCTCCCGGTCCAGCCCGGGGAGGGGGCACGTGTCGTAGGAGTAGTTCGCCTCGCCGAAGCCGGCGCCGCCCTCCCGCGAACGGACCCATCGGTCGAGCAGCTCCTGGGCATCCCCGGACCGGCACGAGAAGCGCAGGACGTAGATCCCGCCCCGTTCCGAAGGGAGGTCGCGGAAGAACGCCGCCTCGTCCTTCACGGCGACGTCCGTGTGGAGGCCGACGGACTCGAGGTCCTGGGCGAGCGGCGCCGCGTATTCCGCCATGACACGCCGCACGGCGAGGCCGGCGGTGAGGCCGTCGGGATGGCCGGCCTCGCGGAGCAGACGGCGGGCCGCCGCCGCGTCCTGCCGGGGCGCCGGCAGGTCGGGGTCGAAGCCGAAGACGCTCGGCGGGACCGGCTGGCTCGGCAGCATCCCGAGGCCGCCGGAGACGGCCTCCCGCAGCCTGGGCAGGTCGAGCGCGAGCGCCACCGCGTCGCGCACCCGCTGGTCCTGGAACGGGGAGCCCGGCCTGAGGTCGAACGAGAGGTACGAGATGGAAAGGCCCGGATGGAAGTGGGGCGTCGCCTGCCGGCTCGCCTCCCCGTAGAGCGGACAGCCGGGGCGCTGCCAGAAGACGAGGCGGTACCCGGGCGGGACGAGCGCGGCGGCGGCCGGGTCGCCGAACGAGCGGGCGACGTAGCGGGCCGACGCGACGGTGGCCGGCCCGCGCCAGTAGCCGTCGAACCGGGCGACGTCCAGGTACTTCCCCGGTCGCCGGCGCGTCAGGAAGTACGGTCCCGTGCCCGCGCTCCGGGCCCGCAGCGCGCCCTCACCCCGGGACTCGACCTCGCGGCGCGAGACGATCGCGATCTCGGGGAGGCGCGAGAGGAAGAGGGGGTCGGGCGACGCGAGCCGGAGGCGGATCCGCCGGCCGGCGAGCGGCTCCACGGACAGCACGTTGGCCAGGGCGGCGAGGTGGATCGACGAGGGATGGAACCGGGCGCGGTCCAGGCTGAAGACGACGTCCTCCGCCTCCATCTGCCCACCGGTGTGGAAGCGCACGCCGCGTCGGAGCGTCAGCTCCCACGTCGTCTCGGTCGGGTTCGACCACGACGCCGCGAGCGCGGGCACCAGGGTGAGACGCGCGTCGAGCGAGACGAGCCCCTCGTACAGGTTCGCCAGGATCTCCTGCGTCTGCTGGACGTGGCCGGACGTGTGCGGGTCGAGGCCCTCCACATCCCGGTCGACGAGGAGGGCCACGCCGATGTCGGGCGCCGGGCGCGCACACGTCCAGAAGAGCCCCGCCATCGCGGCGGGCAGGAGCATCGCTCGGAGCCTCGGCACCGGGCGGTTTTACGGGAGCGGGTGCGCCGGCGGATCATCGGGTGTGCGCCGGCTCGACGTCGATTCCAGCTCCGGGTCCGGTCTCCTTCACGCGCTGCAGGCTCGCGAGCCGCTGGAGCTGGTGCTCCGGGCCGCTCCGGCGTTACCGCGGCTCGAGCTCCTCCTTTCGGCCGTCGCGTTCCCGGGCGTCCTCCTGGTGAGCTTCGAGCGGGACCTCACGACCCCGCTCGCCGAGCTGGCCGGACTCTCGCTCGCGGCCCGCTTCGCGGAGGGTGCGCGGCTGGACCTGCGGGGGGTCCTGCTGGCACCATTCGTCGCGCGCGTCGGCGCAGCGGCCCTCCGCGGCATCGTCGCCCGGGAGGGGCCGATCGTCCCGGCCGGCGCCGTGCTGTCGACGCCGCTCTTCCCCGGCACGCATCGGAGCCCTCTGGCGCTCGCCCTCGCACAGGAGGCGCTTCGGGCGCCGCGCCGGGGCCGGCGGGAGGCGATGGCCCGGGAGCTGGCGCTCTTCGGGCTCGCGCTCTCGGCCCCGGACCGGGTCGAGGGCGTGCGGGCGTTTCGCGAGCGGCGCCGTCCGGAGTTCGATTGGTAGACTCCGCCGGCGTCCCCGGACGGGGCCGCCTGAACGGACAGAGATGGCGCAGACGAAGGTGTTCCGGGATCGAGTGGTCTCCCTCGAGCAGACGTACGAGCTGGGGGAGAAGTACCTCGGCCTCCTCGACGAGCTGACGGCGGAAGCGTTGCCCGGATTCGCCCGGAAGGAGTACGACCTCTCGCACGAGGACGACCTCTTCGTCCTGACCCTCGCGCACGAGGAGACCGGGCAGACGAAGCGGGTCGCCTGGACGCGGATGGTGCTCGCCGACGCCACGGCGCTGCCGGCTCTCGCCGCGACCCCCCGGCTCCCGGTGCGTGACCGGCTGGTCGACTGCCTGAAGCGCCAGGCGGACCGGCCCGAGATCCGGGTCGCCTTTCGCGACGTCATGGACGACGAGGAGCGGGCCGAGGCCGAGGTGATCGACGCGGAGTGGCGCAAGAAGCAGGAAGAGCTGGCCGCGGCCCGCCGGGTCGAGGAGGAGCGCCGCGAGAAGGAACGCAAGGCGCGGCGCCAGCAGGAAGAGGCGCGTCAGAAGGCGCAGCGCGAGCAGCAGAGGCGCAAGCAGCAGGCGGGGGGAGCGGGGGGACGTCCCGCCGCCGGTCCCGCGGGCGAGCAGACCCCCGGCGCCGGCATCGCCGCCCTCGGGCTCGACCCCGCGCAG
>CAYLNK010000470.1:0-3391 GCA_964384675.1 uncultured Holophagales bacterium
GAGGTCGCCCCCGCCGCGCCGGCCTGAGGCGGCTACCGGCCCGAGCCGACGGGCTCCGGCGCGTCGTCCTCGACGGGGATCTGGTCCGCGGGGATCCAGACCACGCGCTCGTCGCGCCAGACGGCGATGGGGTTGCCGAGCTTCTTGTGGCGGAGGAGAGCGTCCTTGGAGGCCTTCGTCAGGGCGCGGTCGACGTAGGTCGGGTCGGCCAGGAGCTCGTCGATCGAGCGGGAGCCGTTACCTGGAAAACCGCTGCCAGAGACCGCCATCCAGGACCTCCTGCTTGCCGCCCGCCCAGCCCTTCGCGATCGGGACGAGGCCGGGGGCTCCGGAATTATCGTACAGGCGCCACGACGTCGCCATCGGGCGGTAGAGCGAGTGGAAGTTCGCGATGCCGCGGACGTAGCGGCGCCTCACGGTCTCCTCCGGCACGTGATGCCCGCCCAGGCGGACGCGCTCGGCGACGCGGGCGACCGCCAGGTCGGCCGTCGGGAGCCAGAGGAAGAAGAGGTGGAGGGCGTAGCCCTCCGCGAGGAGCTCGCGCATCCAGACGGCGAAGCTGCGGCTCGCGAGCGTCGTCTCGAACGCGAAGTCCTCGCGCCGCGCGGCGAGCGACTTGACGCGAGTCAGCAGGATGCGACCCGCCTCCATGGCGCTCCCCGCCGGGTCGAACGCGGAGAGCCCCTGGGCGATCGTGTCGGCGTTGACGAAGTCCGCCACGTGGAGCGCCCCCTGCAGGAGCCCCGGCGCCGCCGTCGTCTTGCCGGCGCCGTTCGGTCCGCCGAGGACGATCAGGTTCGGCCGCCCGCCGGACTCCACGCGGGACACGCCCGCTACTCCTCGAGGTAGGTGTAGTGGGTCAGCGCGCTCTCGAACTCCTTGGCGATGGTCTTGGCCTCGGTCTCCTTGACCCGCTTCTTCTCGGCGGCCTTCCGGAGCTGGCGCCAGATCCCGTCGAGCAGCTCCTCGCGGTCGTAGTTCATGTACGACAGCACCCGCTCGCAGCTCTCGCCCGGGAGGACGTCCTGGATCCGCGTCCGCCCGTCCTCGTCCACGCTGGCGAGCACCTCGTGCACCTCGCCGAAGAGGTTGTGGAGGTCGCCCAGCACGTCCTGGTAGGCGCCCACCAGGCAGAAGCCGATGAAGTACGGCTCGCCGCGGTGGAAGCCGTGGAGCGGCAGCGCCTCCTTGATGTCGCGCAGGTCGATGAAGCGCTCGATCTTGCCGTCGGAATCGCAGGTGATGTCCGCGATCGTGCCGATCTCGCTCGGCTTCTGGCGGAGCCGGTGGATGGGGAGGATCGGGAAGAGCTGGTCGATCGCCCAGATGTCCGGGAGCGACTGGAAGACCGAGAAGTTGAGGACGTACTTGTCGGAGACCATCACCTCGAGGTCCTCGAACTCCTCCGGGATCTCCTTCAGCGTCCGGACGTGCTTGCGGATCCGGTCGCAGATGTTCCAGAAGAGGATCTCGCCCTTGCTGCGGTCCTCGAGGGAGACGTAGCCGAGGTTGAAGAGCGTGAACAGCTCCTCCTTGTACTGGAGGGCGTCGTGGTAGCTCTCCCGCACGCTCTTGGCCGTGATCCCCTGGTAGATGTCGGCCAGCTCGCGCACCACGTGGTTCTCGTCGCCGTCCAGCTTCACGGGCCGCCCCTGCTCGATCCGGTCCGCCACGTCGAGGACGTTCGTGACCAGCACGGAGTGGTAGGCCGTGATCGCCCGCCCGGACTCGGTGACCAGCGTCGGGACGGGGACCTTCTCCTCGTCGCAGATCGACTTGATCGTGTAGACGACGTCGTTCGCGTACTCCTGGACCGTGTAGTTCATGGAGGAGTCGAACGCGGTCTTGCTGCCGTCGTAGTCCACGCCGAGCCCGCCGCCCAGGTTCAGGTACTTGATCTCGACCCCGGAGCGGTTCAGCTTGGCGTAGACGCGCCCCGCCTCCTTGATCGCCTGCTTGATCTTCCGGATGTCGGTGATCTGCGAGCCGATGTGGAAGTGGAGCATGACCAGGCAATCGAGCATCCGCTTGCTCTTCAGGATCTCGACGGCCTCCAGCATCTCGGTGGTGGTGAGGCCGAACTTGGCGGCCTCGCCGCCCGACTTCGCCCACTTCCCCGAGCCGCGCGCGTACAGCTTGGAGCGCATGCCGATGAGCGGACGGACGCCGCGCCGCTTGGCGACGTCGAGGATCCGGTTCAGCTCCGACACCTTCTCGAGGGTCAGGATCACCGTCTTCCCCATCCGGATGCCGTTCAGCGCCATCCGGATGAAGGCCTCGTCCTTGTAGCCGTTCGTGGTGACGAGGCAGTCGGGGCCGAGCTCCTGCGAGAGGGCGGCGATCAGCTCCGGCTTGGAGCCGGCCTCGAGGCCGTAGCCGTACCGGCGGCCCGCCTCGATGACCTCCTTCACGACGACCTTCTTCTGGTTCACCTTGATCGGGAAGACGCCGCGGTAGACGCCGTCGTACTCGTACTCGCGGATCGCGCGCCCGAACGCCTCGTTCAGCTCCCGTACCGCCGAGGCGAGGATCTGGGGGAAGCGGATCACGACCGGCGTCGAGGTCCCCCGGAGGGCGACGTCGTCGATGACGGCCTTGAGGTCCACGAAGCGGTGGGCCTCGCGCGTCGGGTGGACGAGCAGGTTGCCGTCGTCGGAGACCGAGAAGTAGCCCTTCCCCCAGTTCTCGATGCCGTACAGCTTCTCGGCGTCGTTCCATTTCTCGGGCACGCGCGAGCGGCTCGAGGACTTCGGCGCGGGCTTCGCGGGACGGGCGGGACGCGGGGCGCGCGCCGACTTCGACGGGGCGGGGGTGGAGGCGGTCGACATGCGGGCGGATGTTACGGGAGGAGGGTGGAGGCGCGACGCTTCTCTCGACCCCGGCTATCCCGCCGCTCGACCAGCGCTCGACCCCGGGAGAGGGGACCGCGAAACCGAACGAGCGTACGGTTTCGGCCGTGAGGGAAAGCGGAACGAAGGCTCGGCATGATGCAGATGCATCATGTCGGCCCCCCGGGGGTGTGGACGACCGTGACCGGGTCGCGCACCGCGTGAGCCGCCGACACCACCCAGTATGAACGGTCCGGGCTTCGAGCCTTCCTCGTCGTCGGTGATGGCTTTCGTCGCGACGCTCCACGTCGCGCTCCTCGTGCTGAGGAAGCACCGGAGCGCGGGACGGAAGGGCCTCGCTCTCCTCCTGGCTCCGTCCGCGGCGTTCGCCGCCTTCGCCTGGATCCTCTCCACGCCGATCGCGCTCGGGGCGGGCCTGATCGCGCACCTCGCCTGGTTCCTGGCCTGCGAGCGGCTGCTGCCTCCGTCGAGCCCGCGTCGCGAGGCATTCTCCGGGCCGGCGCCGGCGGCGATCCCGTCGGCGGCGCCCGCCCCGCGGCCCG